>JBARBP010000044.1:0-45889 GCA_049793195.1 Occallatibacter sp.
AGGCAACGGTGTCGAGGCCCTTGAGGTGTTCCATGATCAGCTCGCCGACCTCGGCGGTGGTTCTTTCACGCTCGGACGCGTCCATAAGAAAGCTCTCGGTGGCGTCGACAATCCTTTCCAGCTGGCCAGAGGAAACGGGGCGCTTTTCGCAAGCCCGCAGCAGGCCATTAAGCACTTTCTGCCTGTCGAAGCGTTCGCGGCGACCGTCTTTCTTGACCACCATGTACGGAATCTCGTCAATGCGCTCGTAGGTGGTGAAGCGGCGGTTGCAGCGTTCGCACTCTCGGCGGCGCCGGATAGAGTCGGCCTCTTTGCTCTCGCGCGAGTCGACGACGCGATCCTGCCCGAAACCACAATAAGGACACTTCATCTTTAGCCTGATTCTACGGCATTGCGTGGGAATAGAGTGCAACTAGCGTTCCGGATGTCATCGCCCAAACGCAACAACGGCCTGAGAATTGGATTTCTCAGGCCGCTGCCGGTGGGCTGTTGGGATTGGACTGGAGGCCTTCGCGCTTTCGCGAGTGCCAGAGCCATGGTGGAGAACCCGTTACCGGGTCTCGGCCGGACTTACCTGGGGGCTGGGGCGCAAGGGCCTCAGGCCTCAGTCACCTCACGTACGAAACAACTGGAACATTCACATTTCATCAGCTGGATCAACCTCCTTTCCCGTGTGAACAGAGGCTACAGCGAATCTGGTATCCAGGTCAAGGCCGGTTGGGGCCTTGCTTCCAGCTTTCAACCTACAGGCGCTGCAGCGAATTCCGTTTTCAAGAACGGGACCTGCGACACCTGTCCTTCTCACCATTCTTTGAAGACGACGCAAGCGTCGCCAGACAGGACGGAATGTTTCTGAAAGGCCTGGTCGTCTCGGATTGGATAATCGTTTCGGAAGTGTGCGCCGCGGCTCTCGGTGCGGGCTAAGGCCGAATGGAGAATGGTGCGGGCAATGTGGGTGAGAGCCTGGGCTTCGGCAAGGCGGCGACTGGTCTTGCCATGATCTGCAAATTCCATCAGCGCGGCGTGACAGGCGGCGTGGCCGGCCAGACCCCTGCGCAGTCCGGGCTCGTCGCGCAGCAGTCCGGCGTATGTCCACATCACTTGTTGCAGATTGGCAATCTGAGTTTCGATTTTTGCTTCTTCGTTCGCTGATAAGGGCTGAGGCTCGGTTTCCTGCAGCTCCATTGGGGCGAGCGGGAGTCCGTCGGCAAGCATGGATTGGGCGGCGCGGGTGCCGAAGACCAGGCCCTCAAGCAAGGAGTTTGAGGCGAGGCGATTGGCACCATGGACACCGGTGCAAGCAGCTTCTCCAGCGGCGTAAAGACCACCCAAGCTGGTGCGGCCGACGAGGTCGGTGCGAATGCCACCCATGAGGTAATGGGCGGCGGGGCGAACGGGGATGAGGTCGCGGGCGAGGTCGAGGCCGTAGGCCGCGAGAAAGGCACTGATACCGGGAAAGCGCTGATGAATGTCGAGCTTATGCACGTGACGCATATCGAGATAGACGGGGTGAGCGGTTCCCGATTCGCTTATGCCCTCGCGAGCGATGGAGCGAGCCACTACATCGCGCGGAGCGAGTTCGAGCAGGGAGTGATAACGCTCCATGAAACGCTCGCCGCGGTCGTTGCGTAGCCAGGCGCCTTCGCCGCGGAGGGCTTCGGAGAGAAGGAAGCACGGCGCGCCCGGCAGCGACAAGGCGGTGGGGTGGAACTGGTAGAACTCCATGTCTGCCAGCACTGCGCCGGCGTGGGCTGCAAGGGCAATGCCGTCGCCGGTAGCAACGGCGGGATTGGTGGTGTCGGAATAAACCTGGCCTGCACCACCTGCGGCGATGAGGACGGCTCTTGCGGCAATTCGCTGCGGCGCCGAGATGGCGGTGACTGTGCCTGCAGGGGCGAGATCGGCGGCTACGACGCGGCCGCTGGAGGTGACAAGGCCGGTGACCATTGTCCACTCGGCAAAGCGAATGCGCTTATGATCGCGAGCGAATGCGACCAAAGAGCGGCTAATCTCGGCACCGGTGGCATCGCCGCTGGAGTGAAGGATGCGGGGGAGCGAGTGAGCACCTTCGCGTGTGCGGAGGAGCTCGCCGGATTCGGCATCGAATTGCGCACCCCACTCGATTAGTTCGGCGACGCGGAGAGGCCCCTCGGAGACGAGGGCTTCTGCGGCAGGACGGCAGACGATTCCGTCGCCTGCGTTGACGGTGTCTTCGAGATGGAGTGAGACGTCCTCATCTCCTTCCATGGCAACGGCGATTCCGCCTTGTGCGTAGTGGGTGTTGGACTCGCTGAGCGACTCCTTAGTGACGACGAGGACCTCTCCATGGCGGGCCAATTCGACAGCAGCGCGGAGGCCTGCAACACCCGCGCCCATGACCAGAAAATCGATCTGCGCGGCCTTTGGCATCAGTTTTGAGGCTAACACTGAGAGGCTGGGTTCGAGGTTATGGAGTAATGAGACGAAGACAGTGAGCCATCGGGTGCTGAGGTCACGGATCTGTGCCAAGTATCACGAACTATGGTAATCTTCGAGCAATTGGCCCCCCTTGGCCAATTCCCTGGAGGTTGAGATGGCATCTTTATCCAGAAGAAATTTTCTGAAAACCGGAGTTGCCGCCAGTGTGGTGGCGAGCGGATTGCAACTGAAAGCTGAACGAGCGACAGCGACCGATTTTGTGACGCTTGGGCGCTCGGGGGTAAAGGTGACGCGGCTGGCGCTGGGCACGGGGAGTTTCAGCGGACGTATCCAACAGCAAGTTGGGCAGGACGGGCTGTCGCGACTGGTGCACCACGCATATGACCGTGGCATCCGGTTCTTCGAGACCTCGGAGTCGTACGGAGTATCGCAGCAGATGCTGGCGGTGGCGCTTAAGGGGATTCCGCGGGAGAACTATGTGCTGATGTCGAAGGTGACGACGCGGGACGGCATCGATCCGGCGGCAAAGCTGGACGAGTTGAGGAAGAACTCCGACACCGACTACTTCGACATCATGCTGCTGCACTGGCAGCACACGGGGACCTGGTTCGCGGACACGCGGAATTGGCAGGACGCGATCATGGAAGCCGAGCAGAAGAAGGCAATCAAGAGCCATGGCGCGAGCGTGCACGGGCTGCCGGCGCTGCGGCAGGTGCCAGGCAAAGAGTGGCTGAACGTGGCCATGATTCGGGTGAACCACACTGGCGCGAGCATGGACGCCGAGGATTACGCTACACGCGGGCTGGGCAACGTGAACGAAGTTGTGGAGCACGTGCAGCAGGCGAAGAAGGAAGGCATGGGCGTGATCGGCATGAAGCTGATCGGAGAAGGAATCTTCAACCAAGAGGACCGGCAGAAGGCAATGCGTTTCGCGTTCAGGAATGCGGGCGTGGACTGCGTGACTGTGGGTTACAAGAGCACGGCCGAGGTTGATGAGGCGATCGACAATCTGAACCTGGCGCTGGCGTGAAATACAGGATCAGATAGACTGCTGAGTCGAGCAGTTCGCCAATACCCGTCTTGCTTTCGAAACATGGGAAGCAACAACACTCAAATGAGCGGCCTTTTGAGTCCCTGGCCTTTCTTCCCTGATGCCAGTTCCCTGTTCTTCGACCCTCGATCCCTCGTTTGGGCGATCAAGGACGCTACGGCGCAGACTGCAAGGATTACCCCAATGACTGCGAGGGAAACCGTGATTGGAAGGGCAATCCAGCGGGCAGCGAGCATTTTAAGTGCGACAAAGCCAAGGAGCGCGCCAAGGCCGAAATGCAGGTATCGAAAACGATCGAGCATGGCGGACAGGGCGAAGTAAAGGGAACGGAGACCGAGGACCGCGACGATGTTGGACGTGTAGACCACAAAAGGATTGTGGGAGACACCCAGTACAGCGGGAATGGAATCGACGGCAAAAAGCAGATCAGTGAATTCGACGGCAACGATGACCGGCAGCAGCGACCCTTTAGCGGGCTGCATGCGTTGAATCCACTCTGGAATGGCTGCCTTGGCTGAGCCGCCGTAGACCAAACGGAAGGCCGCATAGAGCAGGAAGAGTCCGAAGATCCAGTTCACCCATTCGAAGCGCTTGAGAAGCGTGACGCCAGCGAAGATGAACAGGCCGCGCAGCACGACTGCTCCAGCCACTCCCCACATAAGCGCCTTGTGCTGGCGGCGGGGACCGATACGGAAGCCTTGAAACAGCACCATGAAAACAAAGAGGTTGTCGATGCTTAGCGAGGTCTCGATGGTATAGCCGGCCACAAATTCAAGAGCGGATTGGCGGCCTTGCACGATGGCGATCCAGGCAGCAAAAGCGGCGGCGGCCAACACCAGCATTGCAGTGCCCAGCCAGGCAAAGGCCTGCACGTAGCGGGTTTCGCGGCGGTGACCGGGGAGGAACCAGTCTCCGACGAGCAACAACACCACCACCGCGTGAAACCCTAACCACCAAACCCAGGAAACGCCCGCGATCATAATTGGATGCTACCGCACGGGCTGTACGGTCCAGGTCGGCGGGGTTAACAGGTCAGCGAGCCAAGGGGTAAAGCAAATCGGGAGTCGAAGAATGACTGTACCTCGGGAGCGGGGCTGAGCATCCTTTACCTAAGCGAGGCTCCGATGAAGTTCTATTCCACGTCGAGCATTCCCTCAGGTGCTAAAGCCCATGTCGATTTCGGGGCACTTCCGGCACGGCTGAAGCCGTGCCCTTTCAAGACCCGACCTGCCTTTGGAGTTTTTCAACAGGTACTTAGATTGGCCGCAAGTTCGCTTGCGGGGGAAAGGAAGCGAGTGAGCGGACCGACAGAACAGACCGAGAGCAACGATGGGGCGGGCAAGGGCGCGTCGATTCAAGTGACTTCGACTCAAGTCACGTTGGCGGCACGGCGTCCACGCGTGGTGATTGTGGGCGGAGGGTTCGCCGGTATTCATGCAGCCGAAGGGCTGGCTCACCTGCCGGTGGACGTTACGGTGCTGGACCGGCGCAATTACAATCTCTTTCAACCGCTGCTTTACCAGGTTGCGCTGGCCGTGCTTTCGCCGGCTGACATTGCGCAGCCAATCCGCACCATCCTGCGCCACCAGGCGAATACCGAAGTGTTGATGGATGAGGTGGTGGGCATCGATGCAGCAGGAAGGCGGGTGACCCTGGCCAGTGGATCGAAGCTCGACTTTGATTATCTTGTACTGGCGACCGGAGCTACGCACTCTTACTTTGGCAACCCGGAGTGGGCGCCGATCGCGCCGGGGCTGAAAACGATTGAGGACGCCACGGAGATCCGGCGACGGGTGCTGCTGGCTTTTGAACTGGCCGAGCGGCAGATGGTGGAGCACGGCTGGCATCCGCCGTTGAACTTTGTGGTCATTGGCGGCGGGCCTACCGGCGTGGAGTTGGCGGGCGCGATCTGCGATATTACCCGTCTTTTTATGCGGCATGACTTCCGGCACATTGAACCCACGACGTCGCGCGTAATTCTGCTGGAGGGATCGCCGCGAGTTCTGGCGGCGTACCCGCCGGATCTTTCGGACAAGGCTGAGGCTGCGCTGCGCAAGTTGGGCGTTGAGGTGCATACCAACGCCCGCGTGACCGGGGTGGGGCCGGGCTGGGTGGAGACTGAGGGGCTGGGCGGCAAGGCGGGTGAAATCGTGCGTTTGGAAGCGGCGGTCACACTGTGGGCGGCGGGCGTCGAGGCTTCGCCGCTGGGCAAGATGCTGGGGGCGCCGCTGGATAAGCGCGGTTGCGTACTGGTGGACGACCGGCTGACACCGCCGGGGTTGCCAAAGATTTTTGTGCTGGGCGACCTGGCGCACCTGGAGCAGGACGGGCGTCAGGTTCCGGGAGTGGCGCAGCCGGCAATGCAGATGGGGGACCACGTGGCGAAGATGGTGGCTGCCGACCTGAAGGGGACGCCGCGCCCAGCTTTCCGCTACTTCGACAAGGGGGACATGGCGACGATCGGGCGCATGGCGGCGGTGGCCAAGGTGGAGTGGCCCTTCAAGGCGCACATGAGCGGGCTGCCGGCGTGGCTGACTTGGATTACGGTGCATATCTTCTTTCTGATCGGGTTCAGGAATCGGATTTCGGTATTTCTGACGTGGATCTGGTCGTACTTCACGTTCACGCGGAGCGCGCGGCTAATTACCGGGGACCAGAGGCTGCCGGGGTGGCAGGAGCAATTGGAAGAGGGGCAGCAACAGTCGCCGGTAAGTGCAGGGCAGGTTCGTTAGGACCTTTATGTTGAAGTTCCTGCGTATTCGGTTGGTGCGGGCGGCCTGCGCGGCGGAGACTGCCCGAGGCGATCTGGAGGCCGAAGAGGAATTGTCCGGCGGATCTTTCGGTGATCGTGGAGGCGCTGATGGCATCGAGGACCTGGTGGACCGCGGCCAGGATAGCGCTGCGGTCTGTCAGTGCAGGCAGCGTGAGCGGCTTCTTGTGAACCCGGCTATGGCCCTGCATGAGGCGGCGCGCCGGGGCGTGGAAGAAGCAGTAGGCCATGCCGCGCATGGCGGGCGAGTGACACTTGGCGCCTGTAGGCATGATGTGACGACATTCCTGGCACATAACCCTACCCCCACCTGCTGCGATTCTGTAAAGAAGTGAATTATTTTCAATGGTTTAAGCCGCGATTACCGGGCAAATTCCCGGACCTGCTGGACTTAGCTCCAGGATATTGATTCTGAGAGGGTTACTGGAGCGCTTCACGACTGAAAGCTGTCGGGACGCGCGGGCCTGAAACCCACACTGAAATGATTGTGCGCCGGAAGTGGGTAATTATCTGCAATATTAAACGGGCGCCTCTTGCGTGAAGAAGGGACGCCCGTTGGGTCTTGCTGTGACGTGATTAGACTTTCAACGCCGGGTGAGTTGCGTAGTGGAGCAGCACGGCTACGGCGCAACTGGTGAGGCGGGTTTCGGCCGAGTCGGCGCGGCTGGTCAAGATGGTGGGGACGCGGGCGCCGAGAACGATACCGGCCAATTGCGCTCCGCCGAGGTATTCGAGCTGCTTGGCGAGCATGTTGCCGCTCTCGAGGTCGGGGACGACGAGGATGTCGGCCTGGCCGGTGACGGGCGAAACGAGCTTCTTGATGGCGGCGGCCTTGACACTGACGGCGGTATCGAAGGCGAGGGGGCCGTCGAGGATGCCGCCGGTGATCTGGCCGCGGTCGGCCATTTTGCAGAGGGCGGCGGCGTCGAGGGTGGACTTGATTTTGGGGTTCACGGTCTCGACTGCCGAAAGGAGCGCGACCTTGGGCTCGGGGATCCCGAGGGCGTGGGCCAGGTCGATGGCGTTCTGAACGATGTGGATTTTGTCTTCGAGCTCGGGAACAATATTGATGGCCGCGTCGGTGATAAGCAGGGTCCGCGCGTAGGCAGGGGTATCCATGATGAAGACGTGACTAATGCGGCGGGAGGTGCGGAGGCCGGTGTCGCGCTGCATGGCGGCCTTCATCAACTCGTCGGTGTGCAGGCTGCCTTTCATCATGGCCAAAGCTGCGCCGGAGCGGCAGATGGCGACGCCGATTTCGGCGGCCTTGTCTTCACTATCGGCTTGCAGGATGGGATAGACGCTAATGTCGACGCCGATTTTGGCGGCGAGGGCTTTCATGGCCACCTCAGGGCCGATGAGCGTGGGCTCGATGAGGCCTTCGATTGCGGCCTCGACCGTGCCTTTTAGGGCCACGTCGGAGAGCGGCCAGACGACGGCGGTGGTGATAGCCGGCAGGTGCTTGCAGCGCTCGATGAACTTGTGAAAGACGTGGTAGTCGGCGGGGTGGCCGACCAGCGGATCAACGGCAACGGCTTCAGCCAGCGTGGCTAGATCGCTCATGGGAAGGTTCTCCTGGGCGCAGTGGAGGATTGTCGCGCCTTACAGAGTAATTGTCGCCCGATGGGGTGCGAGCGCCTGTGCCTTGGGTCACAGGGCGGGTTGGTGTCTCTTATTGCGGTATTTGGCGATTGGCGCATTTGCGGGCTGGGTCGATTTGGACCGGAGGCAGCTTTGGCGGTGGGTGGGTTGAGAGTGCATTCCCTCAGGGGCTAAAGCCCCAATGATTTTGTTGTGCTTATGTGCGGACTAAAGCCCGTACCCTTCAAACTGCGTCACTGCCGTTTTGGTGCATTCTTGAGCGGGGCGGGTAGAATTGGCGTGCCGGTTGGACCCGGGATTCTGGTTTGTTCCCATAGTTGAGGAGCTTCGCGATGAAGACGTATCGAATTGCGCTGGTGCCGGGGGATGGAATTGGGAAGGAAGTTGTGCCGGCGGGGCGGCGGGTGCTGGAAGTGCTGGCTGCGGCGGAGAGCGAGTTCGCTTTCGAGTTCGAGGAGTTTTCGTGGGGCGGCGACTACTATCGCGAGCACGGGGAGATGATGCCGGCGAGCGGGCTGGATGCACTGCGGGGCAAGGATGCGATTCTGTTTGGATCGGCGGGCGACCCGGATATTCCTGACCACATTACGCTGTGGGGGCTGCGCCTGAAGATCTGCCAGGGGCTCGACGAATATGCGAATGTGAGGCCGACCAGGATTCTGCCGGGCATTGTTGCGCCGCTGAAGAGGTGCAAGGCCGAGGACCTGAACTGGGTGATTGTGCGCGAGAACTCGGAGGGCGAGTACTCCGGCGCGGGCGGGCGCGTGCACCAGGGATTGCCGATTGAAGTAGCGACGGACCTGTCGGTGATGACGCGGGCGGGCGTGGAGCGGATTCAGCGGTTCGGGTTCAGGCTGGCGCAGTCGCGGCCCCGCAAATTGCTGACGCTGGTGACCAAGAGCAATGCGCAGCGGCATGCCATGGTGATGTGGGACGAGGTTGCGCACGAGGTGGCGAAGGAATTCCCGGACGTGACGTGGGACAAGGAACTGGTGGATGCGGCCACGGCGCGGATGGTGAATCGGCCGGCTTCGCTGGATACGATTGTGGCCACGAATCTGCACGCCGACATTTTGAGCGACCTGGCCGCGGCGCTGGCGGGCAGCCTGGGCATTGGACCCACGGCGAACATCAACCCCGAGCGCACGACTCCATCGATGTTTGAGCCGATTCACGGTTCGGCCTTCGACATCATGGGCCAGGGCGTGGCCAATCCGGTGGGCACTTTCTGGAGTTGCGTGCTGATGCTGGAGCACCTGGGGGAGTTGGGGGCGGCGCGCCGGCTGATGCGGGCCATTGAGCATGTGACGGCGAACGAAAGGCTGCACACGCGCGATCTGGGCGGGTCGGCGGTGACGGCTGAGGTGACAGAAGCCGTGTGCGCGGAGATTCGGGCAGAAATAAGGTCGGGGGCAAAGAGGCCAATGGCGACCGCGTGAGTGGACCCGCGGCCATGTCCGACATTGAAGCCCGGGTGACGCGCAAACTGCGTGGGCGGATTCTTCCGTTCGTGATGCTGCTGTATTTCGTGAGCTTTCTTGACCGCGTGAACGTGGGGTTTGCGGCCTTCAGCATGAACAAGGCGATTCGACTCACGCCGTCGGCGTATGGGTTCGGCAGCGGAATCTTCTTTCTCGGCTACGTCATCTTCCAGGTGCCCGCCAACCTGATCATGATTAGAGTCGGGGCGCGGGTGTGGATTGCGCGCGTGGTGATTGCGTGGGGCCTGGTGTCGGTTGCGTCGGCGTTTGTGATTGGGCCGCACAGTTTTTACGCGCTGCGCTTCCTGTTGGGACTGGCGGAGTCGGGATTCTTTCCGGGAACGATTCTTTATTTGAGCCTGTGGTTCCCGGCACGGGAGCGGACGCAGGCGGTTGCGGTGTTTATGGCGGCGGCTCCGCTATCGACGGCTATCGGTTCGCCGATTTCCGGGGCGCTGATGGAGCTGCCGAAGTTTCTGGGGCTGATGAACTGGCAGTGGCTCTACATAATTGAGGCGCTGCCGGCGATCGGGCTGGGATTCCTGACGCTGAAGGTGCTGGCCGACAAGCCGGAAGATGCGACGTGGCTCGACAGCGGCGAGCGCGCGTGGCTGGTGACAACGCTGGAGGCCGAGCGCGAGGAAAGCGGCAGACATGGGGCTAAAAACAAGACGAACGCGGAAACCGTGTGGACAGCGCTTTGCGATCCGCGGGTGCTGGCGCTGGCGCTGGTGAATTCGGGATCGTCCGCCGGCCTGTATGTGCTGGGGCTCTGGTCGCCGCTGATCCTCAAGCAGTTTGGTTATTCTGCGTTGACTATTGGCTGGCTGAACTCGGCGCCTAGCTTTGTGGCGGTGGCCGCGATGATTGTGTGGGCGCGGCATTCAGACCGGACGCTGGAGCGAACGTGGCACGTGGCGATTCCCTGCCTTGTGACCTTTGCAGGATTTGTGTGGGCCGGTGAAACGCAGGCCGCGCTGGCTGTGATTCTTGCGCTGATGCTCGTGAATATCGGCGTCAACGGGACCAAGGGTCCGGTGTGGGCGATGCCGAGCATGTTCCTGACGGGAGCCAGCGCCGCAGCGGGGATTGGACTCATTAACTCGATGGCCAACGTAGGCGGGTTCGTTGGGCCGTTGCTGGTTGGCTGGCTCAAAGACAGGCTGGGGAGCTACCCGCCGGGGTTGTACTTGGTGGGCGCGATGAGTGCTCTGTCGGCGGTGGTGGTTGTGGCGCTGGCTCGGCAAGGGAACCGGCGTGCGCCGGCTGCGGGGAGCTAGAGGTGGTTAGGGATGGTTCCAGTCGGGTCTCCCAGCCGCTGGATTGATGAGCGTTTGGATGTTGATGACACGGGAACTGCTTGGTTGGCGATGGGCCGCCCAGTGGATCGTATTTGATCAAGCGTTATGGAAGGCCGGGATCGAAGCGGGACCGCAACACGCTCGGCAACGACTTAGGCGAATCCCGGTTGGCTGGTCGCCTATTCGTGACTTACGCGATTTGGCTCACGTTGCTTCCGAGTTGTTATCCGACTGGGGCTCGATACGGCGCTTTGCGAGACTCAAGCAGTTCCTTCATCTCCAGCGATCCTGGGGGATGTCGCCGCGCTCGGATAGTTGAAGAAGAGCTGATTGCCGTCGAGATCATCTACCACCAGCAGTCGATAGCCCCATGAAGCCTCCTTGACTGGAACGCCCTTGGCCACAAGGTCCGCATGGAGCGCGTCCAGCGCGGCAACCTGTGCCTCCGGCTCGGCGTTCAAGGAAATGAAAATCACCCCTTTGCCAATATTTTCGGGGGCGAGATTGTTGGCCAGGATGAGAGCGCAGCCCTGCCGGTCGACTTGCGCGACTCGCGCTCGGCCTTCCTCGTCGTAGCTCCAAGGGCTCGTGAAGCCTAGCAGGTTTACGTAGAAACGAACAGACGCATCGACGTCCTTGACGTGCAGGATGGGGCGGGCAAACCAGTCAGTCATAGGCTGGGCATCCTCGAATTAGAAGGTTGAACGAATGACCTAGCTTTCATTCTGAGTTTATCGTGGCGGATACGGAAGGAAAACAAATTTAGAGGTCCTTCCGGGCGGTCACTCTCAGGAACAACCGTCAGGGGACAAGGAGGCGGGCCGCTCTAAATGTCGTGTCTCAAGACGTTGTTTACATCGCGCTCAGCCGTTGGAAAGAATCCGGTTATGGAAAAGGTGGAAAGTTGAAGAGCGCTTTCCGCTTTCCCAACGGATGATTTTGGATTCTCGCTGAAATTTAGGGTCTTAGAAGCAACTGCAGATCCTTCGTCGCTGCGCTCCTCTGGATGACAACTCAGTGGGAAGGATGTGGGCTTGCGATCCGCATTGCTGGTGAATGGTCGGCAACTCGTCTCTATTTCGAAGACGGCATTGGAGACGGTTGGGCGGTGATTCAGGCTTCACGCGGAGGGGCCAATCCCTGGCAGCTTCTATACTGGTGAAGTGACTTCCCCGAACAGCCGGGAATTGCCGAAGACTGACTATTGGCTGGCACTCCAGGGGCTGTATTCAAAATTCTACGCATGGCTGCTGCGCCGCTTGCCCACCGAGCGGCAACGACTGCTGGCGGTGACGATTCTGGCCGGCGGGCTATGCGGGCTGGCGGCGGTGGCGTTCCACTTGAGCATCATGGGGCTTGAGAACCTGCTCATCAATCGGGCAAACACAGCTTCAGGAAACAGCTGGATCTGGTGGACGATCCTCTCTCCAACGTTTGGCGGCCTGGTGGTTGGTGTGGGCCTTACCTACTTTGCTCCCGCAGCCGCGGGCAGCGGCATTCCCCAGGTGAAGGTTGCTTACGCGCAGCGCTCGGGGTATGTCACGGTACGCGAGACAATCGGAAAATTCGTACTATGCGCCATCCAGATCGGGTCCGGCGCTTCGCTGGGACTTGAAGGTCCGACGGTGCAGGTTTGCGCGGGAGTGAGCAGCATGTTGGCGCGGCTGGCGCGGCTGAGCCCCAAGAACAGCCGCCGGATGGCTTCAGTGGGCATGGCCGCGGGCATAGCGGCCGCATTCAACGCGCCGATCGCCGCCGTCACCTTTACGCTGGAAGAACTGATCGTCGACCTGGACCAAACCATGCTCTCCGGCGTGATTGTGGCTGCCGCGCTGGCCGCGGTGGTGGAGCACTCGGTGCTCGGTTCGAACCCGATATTCCACGTGCAGGGCAACTATCAGCTGACGAAGTCCTCATCGCTGGTCTGGTATGCGCTGCTCGGATTTCTGGCAGCCATTGTCTCAGTCGCTTTCACCGATTCGCTGCTTGCGGTGCGCGCGTGGTTCCGAAGGCTCAGCAACGTGCCCCGGTGGGTTCAGCCCGCCATTGGCGGCGCAGCGACAGGCGGCATGGCCGTTGCGGGGCTGGCCCTGTTTCATCTGAACGGCATAGCAGGCGACCCCTACGCAACCCTGACGCTGGCTCTCACCGGCAAGATGACCGTGATTCCCCTGGCCGTCTTCTGTGTGCTCAAACTAGCAGCGACCGTTTCTTCCTACTCCAGCGGAGGTTCGGGCGGCATCTTTGCGCCGTCGCTTTTTATGGGAGGCATGCTGGGCGGCGCGGTCGGCTTTTTGGACGTCACGGTCTTCCACCACTCGGCGGACTCCATTGGCGCATTTGCAGTGGTGGGCATGGGAGCCGTGTTTGCCGGCATCGTCCGTGCGCCCATGACCTCGGTCCTCATCATCTTTGAGATGACTGGAGGCTACGGCCTTGTTCTGCCGCTGATGATCGCCAACATGAGCGCCTTCGCCCTGGCCCGCCACTGGAGACGCACCCCGGTGTATGACGCACTTCTGGCACAGGACGGCATCTACCTGACCCACGGCAGTAGACCGTCTGACCCGCACGACAGCGAAGCTCTTGCTGTTTCCGAGGCTGATGCTGCCAACTGAAATCTGAGTCGACTCTCGATTGCGTTGCATGGCGGGATTTGGGGTGCGCTGGGTTGTGGGTTCCGAGGGGCGGGTCGCCGATGCTTTCCTAACCCGAAAACGGATTGGATCGGGACGCAAAAATCAAAAGAGATAAGGCACCAGGGCAGCGGTCCGATGCGCATAGGCGGCATAGGTTTCGCCGAATTGAGAACGCATCCACTGTTCCTCCATACGGAGCTTGATCCAGAACGCGACGAAGAAGAGGGCGACAACGATGAGGCCGCGTACCTGGGAGAGGGCAATCGCGGTGCCAAGGAGCCCGGTGAGAATGCCGGTATAGATGGGGTGACGGACCAGGGTATAGGGACCGGAGGTGATGAGCTCGTGGTCCTGCTTGATGGTGACGGAGCGGCTCCAGTTGCGGCCGAGATACTGACGCGCCCAGACGGCGAACAGAAGGCCGACGATGGTGACGGCCGCTCCCAGCCAGAAGGGCCAAAGGCCAACCGGCCAGAGCTGGAGGTAGAGCCAGGGCAGGGGGATGTGAATTGGCAAGAGGAGGGTGATCGCGACCAGGAAAATTAAGACGCGCAGGAGGCGCGAGGCAGCCGGCTCGAGGCGCTGGGTGGTTTTGGTGTTGATGGATTTGATTTGCCAGAAGACAAAAAAGATGACCCAGGCCACGGGAAAGAAAGATTTGTAGAACAAGAGCATCTAGGACCTCCTGACGCTGCTGGTGTTTACGCTGGCGATCCGGATTGAATCCATTTTCAGGCTCATGTCCGGATAGGCGGTTACTCAAGAAAAATTCTGGGAGAGTGTTGAACTGCGTTGCAACTTAGCCTTTGGTTTCTGCAACCTTGGGCTGCCACAACTCGATGGGATTGCCCTCGGGGTCGTGCAGGCGGGCGAACCGGCCGTTGGGATAAGACTGCGGGTCGATCTTGACCTCGATGCCCGCAGCTTGTAACTGGGCTGCCATTTTGTCGAGATCGCGGACGCGAAAGTTCAGCATCCAAAATTTGCTGGGATCTCCGAAATAACTGGTCGTTTCCTTGAAGGGAGCGAAAGCGGTTGGACCTGCCTCCTGCTCCCAGCCGTGTGCCTCGTAGGTCGTTGGTATCGTCAAAATCCCCAAGTGCTGCTGGTACCAAAGGCCCAAGGCTTTCGGATCTTTGGCTCGAAAGAAGAATCCTCCGATTCCGGTCACTTTTTCTGTTTCGGTGCCGGTGGCGATGACCTCGCGAACTTCGGCGCTTGCGGGAGGAGAGGAGACCTGTGGCTGTGTGGGTCTCTGCTCAGCGACGCTGAGTTGGTTCCGGCTGCCGATGATGCTGGACCCGAAAAGAATCGACAGGGTTCGAAGCAGTTGGCGTCTTTGAAAAGGCATCCCATTCTCCGATCGAGAGGCGCGCGACTTGATCTACGATACCTGCGCAAATGGGGTTCTGGGTAGGGAAAAGATTGGTACCTGGGCGAGTCAAGATGCGCTCGAGTAGATCGCGCGCCCGGCGCGGTGGCGCCGCGCTTTTCGCGAAGCGGGGTGGACTGCTATGCTCTGTGCGCCGGAGCAAAGCGATTTATGCAGGGGGAGTAAGACTATGTGGTTCCTGGGAATGGATGTGGGCACGGGCGGGACGCGGGCGGTGGTGGTGAATGCCGCAGGCAAACTGATGGGCTCGGCGTCGAGCCCTCATGCGCCGTTTCGGGCGGAGCATCCGGGATGGGCGGAACAGGACCCCGAAGACTGGTGGCGCGCGGCGCAGGAAGCCATCAATGGAGCGCTGGCTTCGACGACAGAACCGAAAGAGCCGATCGCCGCGATTGCGCTGACCGGGCAGATGCACGGTGCGGTGATGCTGGACGAGAACGGCGCGGTGCTGCGGCCTGCGCTGATCTGGTGCGACACGCGGACCCAACCGGAGTGCGACTGGCTGACCGAACGCATTGGTTATGAGCGGCTGATCGAGCTGACATGCAATCCGGCGCTGCCGAACTTTACGCTGACCAAGCTGCTGTGGGTGAAGACACACCAGCCGGAGATCTTCGCGAAGATTGCGCATGTGATGTGTCCCAAGGACTACGTGCGTTACCGGCTGACGGGCGAGTTTGCCATTGACGTGCAGGAGGCGTCGGGGACGCTGCTGCTGGACGTGACGCATCGCCGCTGGTCGCGCGAAGTGGCCGAGGCGGCGGGGATCAGCGAAAGCTGGCTGCCGCGCGTGTTTGAGTCGCCGGAGATTTGCGCGCGCATCAGCGGCGAGGCTGCGGGACTGACGGGACTGGCTGCGGGGACACCGGTGGCTGCCGGCGCGGGCGACCAGGGCGCAGGAGCTGTGGGCATGGGCATTCTGCAGCCAGGCTCGGTTTCGGCGACGGTTGGTACTTCGGGCGTGGTGTTTGCGGCGACGGCCAAGCCGACGAAAGATCCAAAGGGGCGGCTGCACACTTTTTGTCACGCGGTGCCGGGGCTGTGGCACGTGATGGGCGTGACGCAGAGCGCGGGGCTGAGCTTGAGCTGGCTGAAGGAGACGTTCTTCGCGGGACAGAGTTACGACTCGCTGAATGAGGAAGCTGCGAAGATTCCGGCCGGAAGCGAGGGATTGGAATGGGCGCCGTATCTGCTGGGCGAGCGGACACCGCACCTGGACCCGGAGGTGCGTGCGGCTTTTGCGGGGATTGGCGCCGGCCACACCGCTCCCCACTTTGTGCGCGCGGTGCTGGAGGGAGTTGCGTATTCGCTTGAAGACACATTCACTCTGTTTGCGGAGTTGGGGATTCCGGTAAGCGGTATCCGGCTGGGCGGCGGCGGCGCGCGCGGCACGCTGTGGCGGCGGATTCAGGCGGGAATCTACGGGCACACGGTTGAAGTGCTGACGGCCGAAGAGGGTGGAGCGTTCGGTTGCGCACTGATGGCCGGCGTGGGCGCGGGACACTGGGCCAACCTGAATGAGGCATGCAGCCAGGCCATTGAAGTGGCGGAGCGGATTGAGCCTGATCCGGCGGACGTGGCGGCCTACAAGCATGGATATGCCGAGTGGCGGAAGCTCTACCCGGCGCTGCGAAGCCTGCGGTAGCGCGAAGCACGCGATCGCCTGTTATTGAAAATCCGCGAAAACGAATCCGTCGCGATTGACGATTTCTCCGGTTGCGATGGGCAAGGCCGCGTTGAACATGGGGCCGGCGTAGACGCAGGTGTGAAACTCGCCGCGCTCGCCGCAGGGGTCGGTTTCGGGCGGCAGGTCGCTGAGGAATGCGGGATCGAACTCGCGGCCGGCAAACTCGGCCGGCAACTGCTTTGTGTCCACGCAGGAGAGGCGCGCGCGGAGGCCGCCGGCGATCATTTCGCGCGCCAGCTCGCGGGTTGGAATCTGCCAGAGAGGAAAGAGGGGCTCGAGACCGGTGTTCCTGAGCTGGTTCTCGCGATAGGAGCGGACGTCGGTCAAAAACAGGTCGCCGAAGGCGATGGCGTCGATGCGTTCTTCAACGGCGCGCTTGCAGACCTCGGCCATACGCTGCTCGTAGACTTCGTTTGAACAGGGCCAGGGCAGCGGGACGATCCATAATGGGAGCCCGGCTGCGCGGGCCTGCGCTTCAAGCACGGAGCGGCGGGTGCCGTGCATGGCGACGCGGTCGAATTCGGCGTTGAGGGTGGTGAGCAGGGCGCAGACTTCGATCTCCGGATCGCGGCGCAGGAGGTGGAGGGCCCAGGCACCGTCTTTACCGCTGCTCCAGGAGAGGAGAACACGTTTCATTGGACGATGATAGCGTTCTTCAGTGGTAAGCGGGTGCGGGCGCGTCGATATTAATGTAATTCATTTTCGTGTACACAAAGATGCGTTGCTTGATTTAGTTGGAACCTTTCATTACAATCGAAGATCATGATGGTCATATTGATCATAATGATTGGGGGTCGCGATGATATCCGAGGTGAGCGCGGTGAACTTTCGCCAGAACCTGGGCGAGATGCTGAACCAGGTGCAGTACCGGAATGATTCGATCGTAATCAACAAGGATGGAAAGCCGGTAGCGGCACTGGTGGACGCAGAGTTGTTTGCGCGGATTCGCCGCATGCGCGAGCGGTTCGATGCACTGAGCAGCCGGATTGCCGAGGCCTATGCGGACGTTCCGGCCGATGAGGGGATGGCGGAGATCGATGTGGCCGTTGCGCGCGCACGGCGGCGTTGATGGCGCGCCTGCGCGTGGTGCTCGATACAAACGTGCTGGTGTCGGGACTGGCTTATCCGGAAAGCGTGCCTGGGCGCATTCTGAGCGCGTGGCAGCAGGGCGCGCTGGGCGTTGTGCTCTCCCGCCACATTCTCGATGAGATGGTGCGGGTGTTGCCGCGGCTCAAACGGGTCAAGCTGAATTCCGCGGAGATTCGTGACCTTGCTGACAGCTTCATGTTCATGGCTGAGATTGTAGAGCCGAGCGGGAAAGTGGAAAAGGCGCTGCGCGACAGGGCGGACGCGCCGGTGCTGCAAACGCTGTTGGCTTCGCAGGCTGATTATTTGATCACGGGCGATAAGGACCTGCTGGCGTTGGCGGCGAAATATTCTATTGTGACGCCTGCGGAGTTTTGGGGGCGGCATGGGGGTTAGAGAATCCGATTCGGACGCTCTAAACATAAGAGGAAAAGTCCCCGCGGGTCATGGGACCGTGAAGCTACTGCCGAGGAGTCGATCTTTGGGCGAAGAGTCCGAAAAGCTTCCCTCAGGGGCTAAAGCCCAACTTCACTTTGTGGCAATTTCGGCACGACGACCCACCCACTGGGTGAGTACCCCGGTCGTGCCCTGACACTTCTTGACTCTCCGGTGAGAGTTTTTCAGCAGACTGAGAAGATGCCCCGCAAACCGCGGGGCATCTTTGTTGGCTTGCCAATTCTTCGCTTTGTTGCCTTGCCACCTTTTCGCTTCGGTGACTTGCTATTTAAGTGTCACGTCGGCGTGGAGCGGGGTGTTTTCGCTGGAGTCGCCGACGTGGATTACGAATTTGCCGGGATCGATGGTCCATTTGTGGGCGGCATCGTCCCAGTAGCTGAAGGCGCGGGCGTCGAGGTTGAGGGTTACGTGTTTTGTCTCGCCGGGAGCGAGGCGGATCTTCTCAAATCCCTTGAGTTCGCGCTCGGGGCGGGTCGCCTTGGCCGAAGGATCGGAGACGTAGAGTTGCGCAACTTCGGCGCCGGCCGCCTCGCCGGCGTTCGTTACGTCAAAGCTGACGGGAACCGTTGATCCCGAAGCGGCGGTTGCGGGGACGTGCAGTTTGGCGAAGCTGAAGGTGGTGTAGCTCAAGCCGAAGCCGAACGGGAACAGCGGGTGCTTGCCGGTGGTGGTCCAGTAGCGGTAGCCGACCATCAGCTTATCGTCGTACTTGATGTGGGAGACGGCGTAATCGAGCGGTTGGCCATCTTCGCCGATGGTGTGCAGCGTGGTGTCAGCGCCCGGCGCGCCGTAGTAGTAGGGATACGATGGATTGCTCTCCCAGTCGGAGTCGAAGCTGACGGGCAGCTTGCCTTCAGGGTTGTGCTTGCCGAAGATGACTTGAGCGACGGCGTCGCCGCCTTCCTGGCCGGGATACCAGGTGTGGAGCAGCACGGGGACCTTGCTGAGCCAGGGTTGAGTTTGCATGCCGCCGCCGCCGGTAAGGGTGACGATGGTGCGCGGATTGGCCGCGGCGATGACGTCAATCAGGGCATTCTGTCCCCAGGGCAGCATGAAGGTGCGATCATGACCCTCGCCCTCCGACGCCCCATTGAAGCCTACGGCTAAAACAACCGCATCGGCGATGGACGCGAAGTGCTTTGCCTCGGCAGAAACCAGACTGGGCTCATACACAAAGCCGAATCCGAAACGGGAGCCAGCGGCGCGGGGCAGGTAGCCGGCCTGCAGGCTGACGATCTGCCCGGCGGTTAGATCGAGGGTTGCGTACTTGGGAACCTGGCCCTCGGCGTGAACCTGTTCGAGCACCGGCTTGCCATCGGCGAGAACGTTGAAGGCGTCTTCGCCAGAGGCGGCGGCAATCAATAGATACTTGCCGGCATCTCCCGCTTTAAACGCGGCGGTGTAACGGATGCTGCGCGGCGATGGGTCCGCCGGCTCCCATTGTCCCGGCTTCCAGTCGGAAACATTGCGGCGCGTGCCGGTTGCGGGCGTGCCGGTAAAGTCGCGGCTGGGGAAAGTCTCCACTTTCACATCGCCGTCCCACTTTGTGTCGTGGAAGACGTCGGTCATGTCGGGCAGGCCGTGGCTATACAGGACATGCACATCGGGGCCGAGCAAGTTGGCGATGCCGGTGACGGTGGAGGCGGACTCGAAGGGAGTGGCTTCAGAGGAGCCGCCGCCGCCAGCGATTGCCGGCCATGCATCGGGGCCGATGATCGCGATGGTCTTGATTCTGGCGGGATCGAGGGGAAGCAGATGGCCTTCGTTCTTCAAGAGAACGATGCTCTCCAGCGCGCCCTTCAAAGCGACAGCGCGATCTGCAACGGAGTAGGTGGAATCGGCCGGATCGAATTGGGGGCGAGTGGTGAAACCGTAGCGGAGTTCGGTGCGGATGAGGCGAAGGACCTTGTCGTCGATGGTGGACTCCTTCACGGTTCCATCTTTGACGGCAGGCAAGAGATTCGCCGCGTTCATGAACTTCGGACTGGGCATCTCGAGGTCGAGGCCATTGTTAGCGGCGGCAACGCCGTCGTAGGTTGCGTCCCAGTCGGACATGAGCACGCCTTTGAAGTCCCACTCGCCCTTGAGGAGTTTCAGGTTGAGAAAGTCGTCTTGCGTGGCGTGGACGCCGTTGATGAGGTTGTAGGAGTTCATTACAGCGTCAACGTGGCCCTTGATGACAGCGGCCTCAAAGGCGGGCAGGTAGATTTCGCGCATGGTGCGCTCGTCGATGTCGGAACTCGCGTTGTGGCGATTGAACTCCTGATTGTTGAGCGCGTAGTGCTTGACGGTGGCGATGACGCCTTGCGACTGCACACCCTCGATAAACGGGACGACGATGGTCGAATTGAGGAAAGGATCCTCAGACAGGTACTCGAAGTTGCGGCCGGCAATGGGCGAGCGCGCAATGTTGACGCCGGGGCCGAGCAGGAAATTGACGTTGCGGGCGCGGGCATCCTTTCCGAGGCTTTCGCCAAGGGTGCGCGCAAACTCCGTATCCCATGTAGCAGCCAGCGCCACGCCGCCTGCATAGGCGGTGGTGGGTCCCCAGGTGCGCACGCCGACCGAGGCATCGGACATTTTGAAGCGCGGCAGGCCGATGGCGGGCATGGGGCGCGTGTACATGTTTTCGACGCCGCCGAGCAGTTCGATCTTTTGCTCCAGGGTAAGTTTGGCCACCATTGCGTGGGCCTGGGCCTCGATGGCTGGTGAGTCGGGCACGGGTGCCTGCGCTCGAGCAGTAGCGATCGAAAAGGGCCACAGGCATGCCAGGAGGGCGAACAAAAACGATTGTTTTACGAGTTTCGGCAGTTTTTTCATGACGGGCAAGATTAGCGCATTGGGGTATTGGCTGTACACCCCGGATGCCGCACTCTACTCGTAGCGGAGGGCTTCGATGGGGTCGAGATTTGCGGCGCGGATGGCGGGAATCATGCCGCTGACCAGGCCGGTGATGACGAGAATGACGGTGGCCACGATCACCGACGTGGGCGAGATGAGGAGGCGAATGTCGGCGTCTGTTGCGTTTTTGGCGATCGCGCTGTAAAACGTGATGCGGCCGACGAGGACGGAGACGAGATAGGCCAGGGAGATGCCGCACACGCCGCCGACTCCGGTGATGGCCAGCGCCTCGGCAAGAAACTGGACGAGAATCTGGTGGCGGCGTGCGCCAAGTGCTTTTTCGATGCCGATTTCACGAGTGCGCTGCTGTACGGCGACCAGCATGATGTTCATGAGGCCGATGCCAGCGATGCCGAGGGTGAGCGCGCCGACCAGAAAGAGCAGGACCTGGAGAGCAATGGAGACGATGCGGAACTGATGGAGTTGAGACTGCAGGTTGGCGACGAAGATGGCGCGGTGGTCAGAGGGGCGAAAGTGATGGGCCACAGCGAGCGTGTTGCGGAGGTTCTTCTCGACGACCTCGTTGTCGCCGCGATAGTTGAACCAGATGCCGTCAAGGTAGGTTGTGTCTTTAAGATCGCCAACGGTTGAGAAGGGTATCCAGACGGAAGTGTTGATGTTGTTTTCGCCTTCAACCATCTTGGCGCGCAAGACGCCGACGACGGTGAACATGATGCCGTTAATGCGGATGGTTTCCCCGATTGCGTAGCCGCCGGAAAAGAGCTTGGTTTTGGCATCGCTGCCGATGACGCAGACGTGGGCGCGCTCCTGCTCTTCGAGTCCGTTGAAGAGGCGTCCTTCGTCCGGCTCGAGTGCGAGGATATCGAGGCCTTCGGGGCGCACTCCGTTGACCGACCAAGTGTAGGTATGGAGGTCGTTCTGGACGACAGCGGAGTCTACGAACATGGCGGGCGAGATGGAAGTGATGCCGGGGACCGAATTCCAGATGCGATCGAGGTCGTCCTGGGTAAGGCGAACCTGGACGCCGGCTTTGTCGGCGCCAGCCTGCTCGGAAGTACGGCCTCCATAGACCTCAATGTGGTTGACGCCCCATTGGGCAAAGATGGCGACGATGGCTCGGGAGAAGCCTGCGCCGTAGGCGAGGAGCAGCACAACCGTGGCGATACCCCAGGCCATGCCGATCATGGTGATGGCGGTGCGGCGGCGGTTGTAGACCATTGCTTCCCAGGACTGGGCGAGAATGTCTTTCAGCATGGGCGGCTCCTGGCTGCTGGCTTTTAGCTTTCAGCTAATCAGTCTGTGAACGAGCGTCGTTGCGAAGCCAATATTCCCTCAGGGGCTAAAGCCCCGCTTGATATTTGATTCTTTTGCGGCACGACTAAAGTCGTGCCCTTTCAAAACTTGAATTCTGTTCTCTCGTCTCTGCGTTTCTCACTCCTTACGCAGGGCTTCAATGGGGTCTAGGGCGGCGGCCTTGCTGGCGGGGTAAATGCCGGCGGCGATACCGCAGAGGGTGAGCGAACCGATGGCCAGGGCAGCGGACCAAGGAACGAGCTGCGGGGGATCGAAGCCGGGAGTCTTACCGGTAAAGAAGTGATCGAGCAAGAACATGAACGCGCCAGAGAGGGCTATCCCAATGAGGCCGCTGATGCCGGTGAGAAAAATGCCTTCCCAGAAGAACTGGGCGAGGATGGCTTTGCGGGTTGCGCCAATGGCTTTGAGGATGCCGATTTCGCGGGTGCGTTCAGTGACCGAGACGAGCATGATGTTGATGATGCCTACGGCACCGAGGCCCAGCGTGACGACGCCGACACCTCCCAGAAAAACGTCCATGGCGCTGAAGATGGCGCCGACCATGTGCTCTTCCTGGATGGTATCGAACTCTTCAAATGCGTCTTTGAGGGAGGCATCGAAGCCGTGGTTGCGGGCGATGACTCGATGGGCGGCGGGCTTGGATTGGGAGGTGTCTCCCTTGAGCGTGGGCTGGTACTGGATGGAGGAGACGGCGTCGCGAGCGATGTTTTCGCCCTTCATGGCAAAAAGTTCCTGCATTGTTGTGAGCGGAATATAGAACTTCTGATTCTCGGAGTCATTGTTGCCGTGGGAGATGGAACCGACCTTGCCGATGACGCGGAAGGAGATGTCGTTGATGGTGATGGTTTCGCCGAGAATGGGGTGGCCAGGAAAGAGCAGCTGAGCGGATTTGAGTCCAAGGACAACAACACGGCGGCGGTCCAGGACATCGTTGGCATCAATGAAGCGGCCTTCGTCCATGGGGACAAAGCGAACCACGGAGAAGTTGGGCTCGACGCCCATGACCTGGCCGGAGGTGTTGGAGAAGGCGCTGACGGCGTACAGGTCGCCGCGGTTGAGCATGGCGGTGACGGCGCGGAACTGGGGGAGGCGGCGCAGGTCGGCTTCGTCGCGAAGGGTGAGCTGATAGGGGCGCAAGCCGGTGTGTTGATTTGCGATGGCAGGGATGGTGCCATTCCACATCATGACGACATCGTTGCCGAAGGTGGAGAGGTTGCGGTGCTGCCCGGAGCGAAAACCCTCGCCCAGGCCGACCAAGACCAGCAGAGATCCGACTCCCCAGGCAATACCGAACATGGTCAGGAAAGTGCGCAGCTTATTGGCCATCATGGCGCGAAAGACCTGACCGATGGTGTCTGAGAAGTTCTGCATGGTGTTTAGACGCCAATCACGTGCGATGGATGGAGATACGGGCGGATGGTCCTCCCAGTTCCCGTGGCGTCGGTCACAAAATCGATCAAACTCAATCCGGGGGAACTACCTGGAGGCTAGTTTCGTAGAGAGCTGACAGTGACGGTAAAGCGCTTAAGCCGTCTTACAACAAGTTCCAGAATCTTTTATTGGACCAGTCAAAGACGAAAAATCTCCCTTGAGCGGTGCCGGAGGACGCCGAAATGGGCCTAACGAGGCCCAGAATTCGCCCCCGAGCCAATGGGCTCAAAGTGCATCCGGCAGTCTTTGAAATATGCTGCTGTTATTATCCCTTTTTCACCGGTAGCCCGGCGCTCGACACGTGAACGCTATTCATAATCTATTTGGGAGGCTTTGTGGCCGCTGCAAGAAAGAGCAAACGATTCTGGATCTGGTTGAGCCTCGGGGCGGCCGTGTTGGTGCTGGTTGCGGCTGTGGGGCTGGCAAAGCTGGTGAGGGGCACGACGATCGACCCCAACAAGCTGGCCAAGGCGACGCGCGGGGATGTCGCGCGCTCTGTGGTGGCGACAGGCAAGATTCAGCCAATCACAGAGGTTGAGGTCAAGAGCAAGGCTTCTGGAATCGTTGAGAAGCTCTACGTGGACATCAATTACGTGGTGAAGAAGGGCCAGCAACTGGCACAGTTGGACCAGGAGGAGATCGAGGCGCAGGTGGCTGCGCAGCGGGCGCAATTGGCGTCGGCGGAGGCCAATGTGTCCACGTTGCAAGCCAATATTGAACAGGACAAAGTGAACGCGGCGGCGCCGGACTTGCCCATGTACAAGGCGACGCTGGATCGCAATCTGGAGATGCAAAAGGAAGGGATTGTGAGCCGGCAGGCGCTGGACGATACCAACAAGGACTACCTGGCCGCGCTTACCCGGCGGGATTCGTCCAAGGCGCAAATCGGCGTGGACACGGCCAAGTTGAAGCAAGCGCGGGCGCAGGTGATGCAAAGCCAGGCCAGCCTGATACAACTGGAAGAGCAGCTTGGGTACACGACGATTCAGGCTCCGATGGACGGGGTGATTCTGTCGCGGGATGTAGAGATCGGCGATGCCGTGAGCTCGATCCTGGTGCTTGGTTCGACGGCCACGCTGGTGATGACCGAGGGCGACACGACATCAGTTTATGTGCAGGGCAAGGTGGACGAGGCGGATATCGCGCACGTCTACATGGGCCAGCCGACGCGCATCAAGGTGGAGAGCTTCCGCGATCGGCTGTTCTACGGCAAGGTGACCAAGATTGCGCCCATGGGCGTGGAGAAAGACAACGTAACCACATTCGAGGTGCGGGTCTCAATCAACAACCCAGGCGGGGAGCTGAAGGCCAACATGACGGCCAATGCCGAGATTCTGATGGATGAGCACAAGGGCGTGCTGACGGTGCCGGAGAATGCGGTCACTTACGACGGGCAGAAAAACGCGTCCGTTCAGATTCCAGACAAGCGGCAGAAGGAAGGCTGGCGAAAGATTCCGGTCAAAGTGGGTCTCTCAAACGGCGCGGTCACCGAGATTGTGAGCGGCCTGAAAGAAGGCGACCAGGTGGTGCTGCAGCAGTGAGGAATGGCCCACTGAATTCGTCACTGATACAAAAGCTATGAGTAATTGTTTGATGAGCTCCAAAGACAGGAAGCTGGAGGGTATTACTTACCGCATCTATTTGTCGCATCAAGTGGTAACTCTCCAATTGGTGGGTAAAAATATACATTAAACCTTTTAAATTCAATTGCTATCGAGTGAGATGCGGCGGAACAGCCTATAGTTACTTATGTAATTTGCCGATAGATTACCACGTACACCCTGGTACCAAAAAAGAGCTATTGTTGCTTCAGCGAAACGAGCGTTATCTGTTCTAGAGGAAGAAGATACCAACGATTTTGCTGGTCCAGGGTATTTTCCGGTGTTTTGAATGAGCCGCATTGCCAGACAGGATTTTCTAGTTAATAAAGTAGCTGCTATCGCTGTGACGTTCGGCGGGCTGGCCGCCGGCTATCTTCTGGGTTCAGTTTTCTCGCTCCAACTGGCAACAAACTGGCTGGATCGGTACGCAAAGCTCACGGCAGCACAGGACGATGCTTCCTTTTCAGAGGCGCGCGGCGTGCTGAATACCATCCAAGGGTCTCCTTATGCGAATTGTTCCGACGCCGAGATTGCCTACTTCCGAGGTTTGGTTTCACACTCGGAGCACGTTCGAGACGCCGGCCGCATGAGCGGGGGGAGGATCGAATGCTCCGCGTTCGGCCGTCCAGCCCGTAGTCTTGTCCAGCTGAAGCCGAGCACGCATCAACAGGATGGCACCCTGATTTACAGCGATTTCCCTTCCCCGCTGGGTACGGAACTGAAAAGCACGGCCCTGCAACTGGGAACGGCTTACGTTGCATTTGCGTCGAACCTGCCTGATAGCCAAGGCCCGATTCCGATGCACGTCGCAACGACCCTGAAGGAAGCTGCTGTGAATCCGTTGGCTGGCCCCTTACCGAGCGAATCGCAAATGGATAAGGCGATGAAGTGGACCGCGGATTCCAAGGCAAGGCTGGGAGATATGCTCTACGCGACCAGGTGTTCGACTCTCAACTCGAACTGCGTGACGGCATTTACAAGCGTTTCAGAAGCGTCTCACAGCGAGATTCGAGTGATTATCGCGAGCACTGCGGCGGGAGGGTTGATGGGTGTGTTTGTCGGGATGGGGCTTTCTTTCCTGTTCCGCCGCAACCGGGACCTGGGCCAGCAACTTCGCCGCGCTGTTTTCCGGGATCAGTTGCAGGTTGTGTATCAGCCGATCGTTGTGCTCTCGACCCGGCAGATTGTGGGCGCGGAGGCATTGGCGCGCTGGACCGACGAAGAAGGCAACACGGTTGACCCAGAGGTTTTTGTCAAGATCGCGGAAGAAAACGGATTCGTCGGCGCACTTACGAAGTCGGTGCTGCGCCGTGCACTGCGCGACTTGGGAAAGACCCTCCAGAGCCGGCCCGGATTCCGGCTCAGCGTCAACGTGTCCGGAGCCGACCTGGTGGACCCGGAGTTTCTCTCGATGCTAAACGAGGCTCTCCACGAGGCCCAGGTCAGGCCGCAGAGCGTGGTGATTGAGATCTCAGAAAAGGCGACATCCAAAAGCGAAATCGCGATGGAGACCATACGCAATCTTCGCCGCATGGGACACAGCATCCACATCGACGACTTCGGCACCGGCTACTCGAACCTGGACAAGCTGCTGTATCTGTTTGCGGACACCATCAAGATCGACAAGGCCTTCACTGGGGTGATCGGCACGGAGTCGGTTGCGGTTGCCATCTTGCCGCAGATTCTGGCGATGGCCAAATCGCTGAACCTGGAAGTGATTGTGGAGGGCGTGGAAACCGATCACCAGGCTAATTACTTTTCTCCCATTCCTCCGCAAGTTTATGGCCAGGGCTGGCTTTATGGACGGCCGGTCTCAATCAAAGAGTTCGAGGAGCTTTTGGTGAGCAACATGGCAACAGCACTCGCTGCCGTGGCACATGCTGCCAAGCTTCCCGCTTCCCAGGAGGCCGATTCGGAGTGGACAACCAAGCCGGGGAAATTGCAGATTCTGGGGACGCGCGTCGCGTAACTGGACGGCGGTGTTTCAGGCACTGGTGAAGGGCGAGTTGGTCTAGTAAATTCCGGGAATGAGGCGCTTGGTGCGGGCAAAGTAGGCGTCGTACTCGCTGCCAAAATGTTCCCTCAGCAGTTTCTCTTCGGCGTTCATGCGGCCCAGGAGCGGCAAGACCATTAACACCGCGATGACGACGCCAATCTCCGAGCGAAAAACGAGAGCCCATCCCAGCGTGCCAACCAGCAGGCCGAGATAGCTGGGGTTGCGGATCTTTCTGTAGATGCCTGTAGTCACCAGCGTATGTCCGGGCTGGATGGCGACCAGGCCGCTGAATCGGTTGCCGAGCACGAATACGGGCCACAGGCGCAGCCAGCCCCCAACCAGAGACAACCCGACGCCAATCCAACGCGTCGTATCCCCGTCGATGACGAGGATCCCTTTGCGATCCGTATAGGCGGGCAGATAGGCGAGCAGCAGGGCGAGTACGGTGATGGCGATAAAGACCCATCGGTTGCCGCGATCTTCCTTCTGGCCGGAGCTGAGGTTTCCGCTGGAAAAGAGGGAGGCGACGGTGAGCACAAGAATCACAATTCCCATGGCAACGCGGGCCGGGTTGGAAAAGAAGGCCGCAAATCCGCCCCAGCCGAGGATGGCAAGCCCGACCTGGAACGCGACTGAGAAGAGCGCGAATACCATCATTCGAATCGTCATTTTCTCTGAATCGCCCTCATGGAAGACGAGCCCATCTTATATGAATCCGCAGTGCAGGAATGACGCGGGTATCACACCGCTTTGGCTTTTGTTGCCGCGATTGAATCGCTTCAGGCTGGATTGAACTCTGGAATCCGGATGGGGAGAGCCAGGCAGGCCGCACATTTGAACACGCTTAGGCACAAGTCCTGTGATACGAGTCACAAAGGGGGGTGAATGGGGTCACTGATTGCACTTGCTTCGGGGGCGCAGACTCGGAGTCCAATGAGATTGAATTAATGACGCGCCCTTGCGTCAGGAGACAACCATGAGTTTCGAGAGCGGCTTGAAGACCATTGTGGTGGCCACGGACCTGAACGGCCAGTCGGAAGCGGCTCTGGAATACGCGCGCAAACTGGCCACGAACTATGGGACGCGGATTGTTTTGGCGCACGGGCTGGACCCGATGGAATATGCGGATGTGGAAGCTGTTCCTGGGCGGGTGCGGAAGGGATTGACGGAGGGGGCGCGCGAGGTGCTGGACAAGCTGGCCGCCGACCTGCTGCGGGAAGGGATTCACAGCCACTCGGAGATTCGCCAGGGAACGGTGGCGCAGATGCTGGTGGATGTGGCCCGCCAGTACGAGGCAGGGCTGATCGTGGTTGGCACGAAGGGAATGCAGGGCGCCGGGCCGGTGGTGGTTGGCGCAATTGCGGAGCAGCTGGTCCGGCGGGCAACATGCCCGGTGCTGGCTGTGGCCGCAGACTGGAACGCGGGCGAGTTCAGGCCCACTCCGGGCGGGCCGGTGATGCTGGCCATGGAACGGAATGAGGCGACGGCGACGGCGGTAGCTACAGCCTATTCGCTGGCAAAGACGTTCAAGCGCCCGTTGCTTGTGATTCATGCGCGCACGGCCGCGGAGGCCTCGGCGTTTCTGAACCCCTGCGCGACTACTTTGGAAGAGTTTGGCATAAAGACGAGCGGGGAATTGCCGGTGCGGTGCATGGTCAAGGACGGCAACCCGGCAGATGCGATGGCGGATGCCATTGATCAATTTCACCCCAGCATTCTTGTAGCCGGGGTAAAACGAACTAGCGAGACACCGGGACCGCATGGAACTGCATTCGCCCTGTTGGCCCGTTCCCGTGTACCTGTTTTGTGTGTTCCACCGGAAGCGGCGGCCGGCAAGCCGGAAGCTGACATTTCAATTCCGGTGGCAGCCGTTTAACGGCAAAATCGCGCAGGCCCCGCAGCCTGGCGACAGACGGGCGAAAGACAGACAGGGCCAAAGTGCGCACCGTCACTTCAAATTGAATTTACTCGCTTTTCTGGATTGATTGCATTGGAACGATTGGAGCGTTTCCGGAATTCGTATTGCCATTTTGAGTACACGTCTTCGGTTTACGGCAATTCCGAAGACGCTGGAGCCGGAAATGGAGCATGGTTCATCGCACGTCCGTTGCGCCAAGGGCGCTGACAAAGGGGATCGCCTTCACAAAGGCGAAAGCCCTCGCCATAGATCGGCCCGCACGAGGATGGCCGGAACCGCTCGCCGCAAGACGGGGCGCCGGGGAGACAAAATGGAAGATGGGACCATGGATACACTCGAGGGAAGCAGGCAGGCCGAGGACGGCGCCGGAGTCGGAGCCAATGTTGGAATCGAGCAGGCTGAAGCAATGTCCGAGCGCCTCGGGGCGGTTGCAGCGCATCCTCTGGTGGAACTGCTGGAGTGTCCCCCCGAGACCGGAAATCTGCTGAACGGCGCGGCGCGATGCTTCGAGTTCGATGCTGGAGAGGTTGTGTTTCGCCAGCACGGAATTTGCAAGGGTCTTTACCTGGTAATTGGTGGGGTGTTTGTGCGCAAGGCTGAAAGGCTCAAGACGCGGTTGACGCTGGGTACCGCCCGGGGCGGGGACCTGGTGGAACTGGCCGCCGCGCTGGGAGACGGACAGCATACCTACACGCTGAGCGCGCAAACTCCGGGATCGTTGCTGCTGCTCCCGATAGAGTCTCTGAACCAGGTCTTTGAAGAATATCCACCATTGCGGATGCGGTTGCTGGAGGAGCTGGCTCGCGAGGTTTCCAGGGCCTATCTCTCCTGCTGGCTGACCCGCGCGATTCAAGTGAGACGACGAGGGAGCGGAGTCGAGCCGGTATCGACAGGAGTCTAACGAGGAACATGTTCAGGAGGCCGGAATTCTCTGGGCCGCGAGGGAGATTGTGCCTTGGCAGAGGCTGACAGAAAATGGCCGCCAGGGCCATGGGGGAACTGCGCTATACTCCATTTAGACACTGCGGACCAAGTATGGCCTCGATCCATTCCCATCACCCCCCGGAAGATTGTTTGAATTGCGAGCACCGCCATCTGCGGATGTTCTGCAATCTCACACCCGAGGCTCTGGCGGATTACGACGGGATTGGCATTATGATGAGCCACGCTCGCGGCGCCAAGTTGTTTACGGAAGGCGATGCGGCGCGCAACGTCTTCGTGATCTGTTTTGGCCAGGTAAAGATTTCCTCGACCTCGCGCGACGGCAAGACCATGATTCTGAAGATTGCAGGCCCAGGCGACGTGATGGGGCTGAGCGCCGTGCTGGCGAACGTTCCTCACGAAGTGACCGCAGAAGCAATCGAGCCATGCCAGGTGAAAACGGTGCGCAAGCAGGAGTTTGTCGACTTTCTGGGCCGCCATGGCATTGCCAGCATGCACGCGGCGCAATCGCTCTCCGGCGAATACCTCACCGTTTTTCACGATGCCAAGCGCCTAGCCCTTTCCGGTTCGGCTGCGGGCCGGCTGGCGCGGCTGCTGCTGGATTGGGGCCGCTCCTCAGCCAACGGCAAGCCTGAGATTCGGTTTACCATGGCGCTTACTCACGAGGAGATCGCCAATATGGCTGGAACTTCGCGGGAGACGGTCACGCGCCTACTGAACCAGTTCCGTCGCGATCAATGGATCACGATCAAGGGCACGAGCCTGACAATTGTGAAGCCCGATCAGCTTGAACGGCTCACCGCTTAGTTCCCTCGCTTCTGTTCCCTTTCCAAGTTCATTGATCGTTTCGACTGCCAATCCTGGAGTCGGCATTTGCAGTTTGCCGTGGATTATGACCTTGACGGCATATCACTTTGAAGGTATATTACCTTCATGACTTGGGAAGTTGAAGTCAGCGACGAGTTTATTGCGTGGTATGACGGCCTAGATGAACAAGAAGGTGTCAGGGTTGACAGTGCGGTCGACATGCTCAAGGAATACGGACCCACACTTGGACGGCCTTATGTCGATACGCTCAAAGGGGCAAGGCACGCGAATTTGAAGGAATTGAGGGTCCAGCATTTTGGCCGTCCCTATCGAATTCTCTTTGCATTTGATCCGCGCAGGAATGCGTATCTGATTCTGGGCGGAGACAAAGGTGGGGACGCGAATTGGTATGAAGATGCAATCCGTCGGGCAGATGCAATCTACGCCCAGCATCTCAAAGAGATTGGAGAGTGAGTGCAATGGCGAAAAAGTGGAGCGAGATTCGTAGACATCATTCTCCGGAAGTCGAGGCCAGGATTCGGCAAGAGGTTGAGAATGCAGCGGCGGTGATGACGCTTTATCAACTGCGCGAGGCGAGAAGCCTGACCCAGGTGAGCCTGGCCAAGGTGCTGGATGTGAATCAGGGGGCGGTCTCAAGGATGGAGAAGCGAACCGATATGTACGTTTCGACGCTGCGCAACTTCATTCAGGCCATGGGGGGCCGGCTCCAGGTGAAAGCCATCTTCCCTGAAGGCGAGGTTGAGATCGACCAGTTTGAGAACCTGGCAGAGCCGAGCGAAGACACGGAGGCGGCGACACGCGTCTGACTGGCGATGGTTTAGCAGGAATTCTCAGCCATGAAAAGCTTCGGCGTGCTCGGTTGGGGCTACGTCGGGCATGGTCATCGGCTCCCGAATCGTCAACACAGGACAGCGCGCGTGGGCCAGAACCTGATAAACGGTGCGGTCGCGGGTAAGGTTTACGAAAGCCGAACGTTGGGTGGCGCCCAGGATGATGAGGTTGGCGTGGCGCTGCGACGCCTCGGCGAGAATCTCAATGGACGGGTTGCCATGAACCACGACTGGCTCGATGGATGAGCAGCAGCCCGCCCCCGTTTCCTCGGCCAGCAAGCGCAGTTGGTGCATGGCGGCGGAATCTATGCCGGTGGGCTGGCCGCCGCGGCGCATTTCGTCTATGGGAGGCAGGACATTGAGCAGCACCAGCTTTGCCTTCAGGCTTTCAGCCATTTTGCAGGCAAGCGCTGCGCTCGGGCGAGAGGTCTCTCTGAGAGTGGTGGCATGCAGCACGACGCGTTGGTCGAAGTTGCTATGCACCGGGAGATGAGCCTCGGGTCCCACGGTGATGACCGGGAGGTTGACCGAGCGCAGCACTTGTTCTGCCACGGATCCGAGGAGCATCTTGCCAAGCCTGCTCCGGCTCCGAGTACCAAGAAGAATTCGATCCGCATGAAATTGCCGGGCGGCGGCCTCAATCTGCTGCGTGGCGTGGCCCTCGCGTACCAGGGCGTCGCAGGTAATGCCGCGGCGGCGGGCAGCTTCGCACCAGGGCTTGAGTTCCTTTTCAGCAAATTCGAGGGCGGCCGAGGGATCGTAGTAGGGCATGCCCACAGCATCCACCGACATGGCCGCGGAAGTGGCAATGGCATGGAGCAGAATGAGCCGGGCTCCGGTTTGAGCGCCCTGGGTTGGAGACGTTTGCTGAAGGGCAAACGGCATCAGCCGGTCAAGGTCGCTCAAGTCCGTTGCAACGAGAATGACGGCCGGATGCGTCCATCGACTGACGCCGAAATCCGTCATGACATACACCTCGTACGGGAAAGGGTGCCACCGTTACGGGCGCTTCGATGTGTCCGAGAGCACCGGTCGATGTGATTTGAATCACCTGCTGCGAAAATGGCAGCGGTCCATCCGTCACTTTGCGGCCTACCTCAATCTAGGTATAATGCCTGCGGCCAAAAAACAGATGGGCATTCGCGCTTTGATAAGCTCACCGCTTTTTGTCCCGCATGGGAGCGTGAGTGATGGCTGGAGAAAATGTTCACAACGAACTGCTTTTGGCGCGGCGCATGTCTCGGCTCGGCACCGAAACCGCATTTGAAGTCCTCAGCAAGGCAAAGGCCCTCGAACGGCAGGGCAAGAGCATTATTCATCTGGAGATCGGCGAGCCTGACTTCGACACTCCGGCCAACGTGGTGGAGGCGGCAGTGGACGCGTTGCGCACAGGATGGACCCATTACGGACCGTCCGCGGGACTGCCAGAACTGCGCGAAACGATCGCCAAATACGTGAGCCGGACGCGCGGCGTTGAGGTCACGCCAGAAGAAGTGGTCGTGGTGCCGGGTGGGAAGCCCATCATCTTCTTTACCATGCTGGCGTTGATCGATGAGGGCGACGAGGTGATCTATCCGAATCCCGGATTTCCCATCTACGAGTCGATGATCAACTACGTGGGCGGCAAGGCGGTGCCGATCCAGTTGCACGAGGAGCGCGACTTCGCGATGGATGTCCGCGAGCTTGAGGCGCTGATCACGGATCGCACGAAGCTCATCATTCTGAACTCGCCGCAAAATCCGACGGGGGGCATTCTGCCGCACGAGGACATTGAAGCGGTGGCCCGCGCCATTGGCGATCGCAACATCATGGTGTTGTCGGACGAGATCTACAGCCGCCTGCAGTTCGAGGGCGAGCCGTTCTCCATCATGTCCATTGCCGGCATGAAGGAGCGGACAATTTTGCTCGATGGTTTCTCAAAAACTTACGCCATGACCGGCTGGCGCATGGGCTATGGTGTGATGCGCGCAGACCTGGCGGCGCAGATCACGCGGTTGATGACCAACTCCAACTCCTGCACAGCGAGCTTTACGCAAGTGGCCGGCATTGAGGCGCTGTGCGGCGATCAGAGCGCGGTGAGCCGGATGTGCGCCGAGTTCCAGCATCGATCACGGGTATTCGTGGACGGTTTAAACAAGATCAAGGGTTTCAGTTGCCGCATGCCCAAGGGCGCGTTCTACGTTTTCCCGAACATTACTGCGACAGGGTGGGAATCGAAGCCTCTGGCGAACGCGCTGCTGGAGCAGACCGGGGTAGCTGCGCTCTCAGGCGCTTCATTCGGCAAATTCGGCGAAGGCTATTTGCGCTTCAGCGTAGCCAATTCGATGAAGAATCTGGAAGAGGCTCTGGAGCGCATCGATCGCTGGGCGAAGGTGAACCTGTAGAGATTGTTGGGCCGAATGACCCAGGTCGGCCCTTATTGAAGTGTTTGTGATGACTCGGCAAGGAGAAGATTATGGCACTGATAGATTCGATTACCGGAAAAACGATACGCAATTATTCAATTGAAGAACTACGGGACGCAGCGAAGCTGATGCGGGGTTACGATCTTGTGGCTTTGTGCGCGGCAGGCTCAGGGCACTCGGGCAGCACGCTCTCAATTATGGACATTGCCGCAGCGCTCTACCTTCATTCGGCCGGTCACGATCCGAAGAATCCGTCGTGGAGCGAGCGCGACCGAATTCTCTGGTCCGCCGGACACAAGGCGCCGGCGCTCTATTTGTCGCTGGGCTTTGCGGGTTTTTGTCCGATCGGCGACGTGGTGACGTTGCGGAAACTCCATTCGCCGTTTCAGGGGCATCCGCACTGGCTCAGGTTGCCGGGGGTTGAGGTTTCTTCGGGCTCGCTCGGACAGGGTCTGAGTGTCGCGGTGGGCATGGCTCTGGCGGCGCGCCTGGACGGCAGACAGAACAAAATTTTCTGTCTCATGGGCGACGGCGAACAACAGGAGGGCCAGGTATGGGAGGCCGCCATGGAGGCGGGCAACTACCACCTCGATAACATCATCGCGATTGTCGATTGCAATCGCCTGCAGATCGATGGCTGGGTGAAGGACGTGATGCAGGTGGAACCGCTTGCCGACAAATACGCGAGCTTTGGATGGGAGGTTGTGCACACGGATGGGCACGACATGGAACAGATCGTCGCTGCTTTGACGAAGGCCCGCGCGACTACCGGCAAGCCGACTGTGATTCTTGCCGACACGATCAAAGGCAAAGGTGTGAGCTTTATGGAGAACCAGCCGGGGTGGCACGGGAAGTCGCCTAATCGCGAAGAGCTCACTGCCGCGCTCAAGGAACTTGGGGCCGCAGAACGCATTCCTGTGGATCGACTGCTTGAACAGGCGGAGAGCTACCAGGCCGAGGTGGAGCGCAAACTTGCGGCAAAGATGCCGAGGTTTAAACATGACTATTGGTGGAACGCCGGCGACACCATGAAAGTGGCGATGGAACCGACGCGCAAGGGCTTCGGCAAGTCGCTGGCCGAGAACGGTGGAGACGAACGCGTGGTCTGCCTGGGTCTCGACATTTCCGGATCGATTACTATCGGCGATTTTTATGCGGGCAAGCCGGAGCGAGCAAAGAGATGGATCAGCATGGGGATCGCGGAGCAGTCGGCAACGGCGGCCGCGGCGGGGCTGGCACGGGAAGGCAAGCTGCCGGTTCTGGGTTCCTACGCCACGTTTTCAGCGGCGCGGAACCTGGATCAGATTCGCGTCTCAATATGCTACGGCAAATTCAACGTGATGATTGCGGGAGCACATGCCGGCGTCTCTGTGGGCGCCGACGGCGCTACTCACCAGGCGCTTGAAGACCTGTTTGCGATGCAGGGACTGCCGAACATGTCCGTCGTAGTTCCGTGCGATGCGATTGAGACGCGCAAGGCTACGGACTACCTGCTGCTGAGACATGTTGGGCCAAAGTATATTCGCTTCGCGCGCGAGGCTACGCCCATCGTTACCAGCGAGTCAACGCCTTTTGTCTTCGGTAAAGCAAACGTGATTCGCCTGCGCGGGGAGACTGCGAATTTCGTCGACGCATTTGAGACACAGTTGGCCCAGCAATACAAAGATGAGCACGAAGATCTGAGCATCGTTGCCATCGGCCCTATGGTTCCCGAGGCGATGCGCTCGGCCCGGATCCTGAAACTCGATTACGGCTACGAGACTCGTGTTATCAACATGCACACGCTGAAGCCCATCGATGCGGAAGCCATGATTCGCGCTGCGCGGGAGACGGGTGTTGTGGTCACCGCGGAAGAGCATCAGATCGGTGCTCTTGCGTGGCACGTGAGTTCCCTGCTGACGGAAAGCCGCGAGCTCTACGGCCATCCAGTGATCACGGGCGCGATCGGCGTAAAGGACCGCTTTGGCGATTCAGGCGCGCCATGGGAACTGGTGAAGGAACTCGAAGTGAGCGCCGAACATATCGCGCAGAAGGCCCTTGAGCTGATGGCAATCAAGAAAGCAGCGAGGGGCGAAGGAACTGCGGAGATTAGTCGAGCCAGCGCAGATCAATTGGCGGGTGCGGGGGCAGGGGCAGCACGATAAAGCCCTCGCGCCAATGCCCCTCTTCGCGGCGCGGGGGATCGCCAACGATGCGCACGGCGGTCGTGTTGCGCTCGTCGAGAGCCAGGCCGGGCAATCCGCCGACGATGGCCTGCAACTGGTCGTGGTTGGGCGGACGGTTTGTGGTGAAAGGAACGAGAGCGCGCAGCGCGGCGTATGCCTTGGCCAGATCACTGACCCTGGCGCCGCGCTTGGAGGGTAGCGGGGCGAGGCCCAGCGACTTCCAAGCCGCGTGAGGATAACTCTCAATCAGCACACGAGCAGCCTTGGAACCTGGCGGCGCGGGTGAACGGTCGCTTGTATCCATGCGACGCCATCCTCGGCGGCAGAGTGCGTCGTACACATCGAGGCAGAACTCCGCGAAGGGTCGGTAGGTGATGGGCTTAACCATGCCGGGCAGGCCGGTTTTGGCGGCGGTATTGAGTTGCCGCTCACTGACGCGGGCGTGCGCAAGACCATTTGTCCGCGACTTCCACGCCTGCGGCCCATCGAGCATGATCACGCGAATGCCACGGGTGGCGCAGAGGCGATTCAATCGGCCGGCGAGGATGTTGGCGTCGATGGGGCCGCTGTCCTGACCCGCAGCGGTGGATGGAATGATCTCGCATGCGACGGGGGTGGACGCAGGATTGAAGATCGTTGGCGTCGAAGCGGGATGTGGCCGATCGAGCACAACGATGCCCAGATCAGACCAGCGGCGGAAGGCGAGATCGACGGAGAGGACGGCCACTGTTCAACAATACGGGCACCAAGTAGATAATGCCCACTGTGGATGATGGATAAGCCGCGATGACCGGACAGCAATGAAACCACGCACCAAAATGGAACGAGCGGAGTGGATTCCTCGTCCAGTTCCATTGGGAGCGCAGCGTTATCCGTCGGGAGACCAGTGGGAGGGAACGCGCCAGGAGGATTGTTGTTTATTGCGGCTCCCGATGAATGGTTCTGGTTTAAGTTCGTGAATTCCCATCCTATCGACAAAAGAGAGTCGTGCCCGACCCGGAGGGTGCTGGCCGCATCACGACCTCATCCACGGCTCGGCCCGCGATAAAATTGGAATATGCTCGCTGCTGCTGGTCTGTCGCCTGAAGTTCTGGCCAAGTATGAGCCTGTGATCGGACTCGAAGTTCATGTGCAACTGCTTACGGCCAGCAAGGCTTTCTGTGGTTGCGCCAATCACTTTGGCTCCGCGCCGAACACCAATATCTGCCCGGTCTGCCTTGGGTTGCCCGGGGCGCTGCCGGTCCTGAATGCAAAGGCGGTCGAGTATGCGACGCTGGCTTCCCTGGCCCTGAACTGCGAGGTGCGCGAGCGGTCGATCTTTGCGCGGAAAAATTACTTCTATCCCGATCTGCCCAAGGGCTACCAGATTTCGCAGTTCGACAAACCAATCGCAGAGCATGGGTGGATCGATGTGCCGACTGCGGACGGCACGATGAAGCGCATCGGCATTACGCGCCTGCACATGGAAGAGGATGCCGGCAAGAGCCTGCACGACGGGTTTGCCGACTCCGCGACGCGTACCTATCTCGACCTGAACCGATGCGGCACGCCGCTCGCCGAGATCGTCAGCGAGCCAGACATCCGCACACCCGACGAAGCTTTTGAATACCTCACGCGCATGAAGGAGATCCTGCTGTACACCGGCGTCTCCGACTGCAATATGGAAGAGGGCTCACTGCGGTGCGATGCCAACGTGAGCGTGCGTCCACGGGGCCAGGAACAATTTGGCGCCAAGGTGGAAGTGAAGAACGTAAACAGCTTCCGCTTCGTCCGCGCGGCTCTCGAATATGAGATCGAGCGGCAGATTGAAGCGATCGAGTCCGGAGGGCGCATAAACCAGGAGACGCGCCTTTGGGACGCGAACGAGGGGCGGACCTACTCCATGCGGACAAAGGAGCAGGCGCATGACTACCGTTATTTCCCCGAACCGGATCTTCCGCCGCTGATCGTCTCCGCGGATTTTCTGGCCGCGGCAAAGAAGAAGCTACCTGAACTTCCCGAGGCGCGGCGCGCGCGCATGATTGCGGAATACGAACTGAGTTCGCAGGACGCGCATACACTGACTGCTTCGCGGGAGTTCGCCGACCGTTTTGAAGCCGCCGCGAAGGGCGCGCGGAATCCTCGGCGCGTCGCTAACGTGCTGCTGAGCGAGGTGGGGGGACGACTGAAGGCGCTGGGCCTGGAACAGGACAAATCGCCGGTGTCGATGGCGGGCATTGTGCAGGCTGCCGATCTGCTGGATGAAGGCAAGATCAGTTCAAAGCAGCTGAAGCAGCTTTTCGACGTGGCATTCGAAAAGAGCGAGGACTTCGGCGCTGTCTACGAGCGCGAAAAGCCGGAGCAGATTACGGACGCGTCGGCGCTTGAGAAACTGATCGACGAGGCGATCGCGGCCAACCCGAAACAGGTGGAACAGTACCGGGCGGGCAAAAAGACGATGGCTGGATTCTTTGTGGGCCAGGTGATGCGCGCTTCAAAAGGGCAGGCCAACCCGGCGTTGTTGAATGAGCTGGTTGCGAAAAAGCTGGATGGCTGAAAAGGCCCTTGAGACTTTGGCTTAATGTCAGCCAGCCAACTTCCCGTTCGCCCTACTTGAGCTTGAGATCGTCGACGTATGTTTTGCGCGAGTCCCAGGAGCTGACAGTCTTGGTGGCGCTCTTTTTGCCGCCCTTTTCGGCCCACAGGTCATAGTCCTCCGCCATGTTGACCTGGGCAAAGTAATAATGGCCCATGTTGGTGGAGGTGTAGCTGCGAATGGCCTTGGTCTTCTCGTTTTTCAGGAAGACGGTGGCGCCCACGACCGGTTGAGAATCCTCGGTCAAGACGGCTCCCGACACGACGCGCTGGCCTAAATTCTGGGCCTGAGCGCAAGGCGTAATCAACGAATTCCGTGCCCCGAGGGAAACCATCCCAGCCGCCAGCGCGGCAAACACCACCGCTGCCAGCAAAATCGTGCGGTCGATCTTCACTCTTCCTCCTCTTCCTCTGCGAAAGGTTCATCATCGTCATCGAGTCCATCGTCGACTCGCGCCAACTCGAGGGGCTCGACGCCGACCACCTCGTATTCGGTTCCACATTCGTCGCAGGCGACTACGTCGCCTTCTTCCACTTCATCCAATTCAACGTCTAGATCATTCTCGCATTCCGGGCAGCTGGGCATGGCAGCCTCCTCTCTTTCTCGAACATTTCGCATTGTAAGATCAAGGCAACTTGGGATGCATCAACGCTAGTTTTAGCCGCAACCCTGTCTCAGGTCAAGAGCCATCCGTTGCAACCTTCACGGCGGAGAATACACCAATTTGCCTTATCGGACGATACCGCTTTTTCGTCATGACGATTCAACTCCGTGCGTAGAAGAGACGATCAAGGCAAAGTAAGGTTTGGTGTGGGGCACAGTTTGCGGAAGGGGATTGGAACTGCTGCCGCTTCACCAGACTCTGGGGATTCCGACTGAGGTTTCCCTGGGGGAGCCAGGCCCGGTGGCAATTCCCATTCCGAGGATGTTTCGGAATAACCTTTTGCGACTGGGGTTGCCTTCTTTCGCCCGCTGAAGCGGGCTGGGGTGTTTTGACGCTCCGTTAACCCCAGTCTTGCGACTGGGGCTACCTCATGTCGCCCGCTAAAGCGGGCTGGGGATAATTGGATGCCCTCGCTCCGAAGTCCCTCCAAGGAGCTGTTTCGGAACAGACTCCTTCCCTGCCATGACACCGGCCTGCCAAACCGTATACCCTGAGGAGAACGATGCGCAGGATTGGCTCCAGCCCGTTTTCTTTCCCTGAGTTCCGGGGCGCCACGCGTACGCTGGTTTTTACAAATTTGGCCAGTTACTTTGCTTTTCTTCTCGCAAAGTTGATGTCGGATGCGCTGGCGGGGAATCTTTTCGCGTCTCTAGCCTTCGACCCCTCCGCATTCCTGCACGGCCTTTTGTGGCAACCGTTTACGTACAGCTTCATCCATGTTGGGATTGTCGGAACTCTCTTTGAGCTGCTGTCGCTCTGGTTTCTGGCGGGATTTCTGGAACAATTGCACAGCTCGGCGTGGATCAAGGGGCTCTATGCCGTATCCGTGCTGGGGACCGTGCTGGCGGCAACGGCGATCTACGCCTGCAGCGGTACGCTTGGCTACGCGCTGCCGCTGGTCTCGCTGTACGGCTGTTTCGGGGGCATCTTTGGGCTGCTGGCGGGTATTGGCGCGCTCTATGGAGATACGGAGTTCCTGCTCTTCTTTACCATCGGCATCAAGGCACGCTACATGGTGATCGTTTACGCGCTTATCTCGATCGCCATGCTTTTCGGGGAACAGAAGATGTACGCCTTTGCGCAACTGGGTGGGGCGCTGGCCGGATGGCTCTATGTAAAAATGGCGCCGCGGCGCGGGATTTCGTTTTTGATGAGCGAGAGATGGTATGGGCTACGGAATGGCTACTACCGCTGGAAGCGGCGCCGGGCCGCGCGCAAGTTTGAGGTTTACATGAAGTCGCAGGGGCGTACCGTTCGCTTCGACGGCAACGGCCGGCAAATTGACGATGACGCCGACGACAAGAAGCACTGGAACTGAGCTCCGGGATGTGCACGGAAGCGCAGTGGGAGCAATCCATCTGAAATGACTCCGAGGTCGTGAGTCGGCATTTCGAAAACCAGGTACTGAAACGAATCCCAGGCAGACGAGCGGCCAATTTCGCTTGCGGTTGAATGCTTGCTATCGAAGCGTTCCCAATGATCTTCGATTTCTCGATTGACAAGAGAACCAACAGTACTTAATATTCGCGCAGTCGACGATACTTTCCCTCTGCTCCCCCAGCTGGGTCGACAAGAAACCGAATCCGGAAACCCACAAATCACAAGGTTAGATAGCGACCGAAGGCCCAATCGCACCATGAAACAGGGTGTATCGGCGCGAAGGAGAAGAGCAATGATTCGACTCGAATCACAGAATTCAATCTATCGTTCGCTTCAGTTAGTTGCTCTAGTTGCGTTCGTTGCTTTCTGCGCTTGCAGCGAGATGGCTATCGCAAAAACGCAATTGGTGGCCAATCCGAAGGTGCAATCACAGTCGCAGGCCGTTCCACTCACCAAATCGGGACCGCTGCCTCCCGGCCTGTACCCGGTCAGCCAGGCGTTTGTCCATACCCCTTACAACCCGACTTTGCCCAGTAATGGCTGGGTTAACAACATTGACGGGTCTGAACTGTGGCCATGCGCACACCCAGCGCCGATTGCCCGACCATAGGCGATCCTCCGATAACCTTCACCGGGGGATTCGTGATTGGGACGCCCCGCTTCACCTTTCCGCTGTCGGCTTGTAGTGGGAGCACCAATGGGACCCAAGTGCCATACACCTGGGACCAGGGGGCAACCTGGAATGCCTTTGCCATCAACGATTACTACGTTCCTTGCGGTCAAATCAACGTTGAATACGAAGATTGGACCAGCGACAGCACGGACGACATACTCACATCTTACGTAGTCCGGCAGGGTTTAAAGGTGATTGCGGATTCGGGTGTTCAGGACTGGGGCCCAAACACGTATTTTGCGGGAACCGGTGACCTGTACACCATCATCGTTTACCAGGACTTTAACTTTGGCGCCCTGGGTCAGACCGGCCCTAACAACGGCAACTGCGTCCCCAACTATGGGTACCCAACCAGCGCTATTCCAACATCCTATCCGTTCATTATCGCGAGCGACAGTACTTGCCATGACCCGGCTGCGGGACTGGCCACCATCACGGTAAGGAACGAGCTTGCTACCCCAACCTGGACGTGCAAAACGACAAGCAACGTTACCTCATGCAAGGTTAAATACGCCGTCAAGTATGCGCTTGAACAGTCGTGGAACATTTACCTGCAGTTGGCCGCCAGCAATCGCTTCGCGCTGTGAGACACAATCGTCAGCAGGTCCGCGGAGGATTGTTGTTTTCGGTTCTCATCTTGGGGATAGGTTGGAATCGCGTTAACCGGCAAATGAACTGGATTGCCCGATGATTTTTATCAAAGAATACGTGAGCAAACTGTGCGCTTTGATTGCAACGGCCGGCAGATTGACGATGACGCGAACGACAAGTAGCTGTGGGATTGGCGGAAGCCGTTTTTTGTTTCTTGTCTAGATGAATCTGCAGATCGATATCTCCAAATCATATCCGGTGACCTGCTGGCGAAGGACCTCTATGGCTCCCTGAATTGTGCGATCCTTGAACAAACGCCCCAGGTTTTACTCCCCCAAAGATGTTGGTCCCTCTCCCCCAAAACGGTGATGGATTAGCCTACCTCCCACCGCTAACATCCCAACACAGCCAATGAAGTGGCTCCCGCAACATGGACGCGCCCCGGCTGGATTAAGAAACCGAATGCGCCGTTTATCTGGAGTTGCAATCGCCTTCGCCATCGGGTCGGTCGCCGCTGTGGCGCCAATCTGGATCTCTATCCAGATTGCCTGGGATGAGGCTCTGGCCAACGCCGAGTCCAGAGTTCAAAATCACGCCAGCATTCTGGTGCACCGCGGTGAAGAAGCGGACAACCAGCTCAAAGGCGCGCGCAGCCTGCTCAACGATGTCCACTTTCCGCCCTGCTCTGCTGAGGAAGTCGCCCTGATGCAGCAGTTGGCCGTGACTTCGAAATACATTCAGGCCGTTGGCCGAATTTCCGGCAACCAGCTCACCTGCAGTTCCCTGGGCACCGCAGGCCCGCTCGATATCGGGCCTGCCGACCTGTTCACCGAGGACGAAGCGGAAGAACGGTTCAACGTGTGGATTTTCAAGGCGCAGGTTCGCCCGCTCTTTGTCATTTCAAAGGATGGACTCGCATTCATCGTAGACTCTTCGCTCATGGAAGACCTGCCGGACACGCCACCAGACATCTCTGTTGGCATCTTCGTTCCGTCGGCGCCGCAACATGACCCGATCTCCACTTCGAATGGCGTGATTCAGGCTTCGTGGCTGAGGACAATTCCCAAGGGGACTTCCTCGTCATTTATTGACGACGGATATGTAGTTTCCGTGGTGCGAGCCCAGCAGGCCGATATCGCGGCCGTGGCAGCCTATCCCAGCAGCTATATCTGGCAGCAGCTTCGGCCTTTCTTATTCATCTTCATTGCCTTCGGTCTGCTTTGCGCCGGTGGCCTCGCCTGGGCTGTCGCCCATATCTCTCGCCTTCGCATGTCGCTTCCGTCCTTGCTTCGGAAAGGGGCGAAACACAAGGAGTTCTTCGTCGAATATCAACCCATCGTGGATCTGGAGTCCCGGCGGTGGGTCGGCGCCGAGGCGCTGGTGCGCTGGCGGCGCGATGGCCGCGTCGTCAGGCCGGACGAGTTCATTCCCGCCGCTGAAGAGAGCGGCGTTATTACACTGATCACCGCCTGCGTGGCTGGGATTGTTGCCAAGGATCTTTCTTCCCTGCTCAAGATCGACACCGATTTTTACGTCGCCATCAATCTTTCCGGGCCCGATCTACTCAGCACAGAGACTGTGAACCTGCTGAGGAGGGTGATTACCACCAGCCATGCCCGTCCTTGCAACCTCCATGTAGAAGCCACGGAAAGGTGTTTTCTGCAGGCTGACCACTCACGCTGGATGATTGCATTGATTCGTTCCATGGGCATGCCGGTAGCAATCGATGACTTTGGGACCGGGTACTCGAGCCTCTCCTGCCTGCAGACGCTGGGCCTCGACGCGCTCAAGATTGACAAGGCATTCGTGGAAACCATCGGCACCGACGGGGCAACGAGCCAGGTTGTGCCCCACATCATCGAGATGGCTCATTCGCTTGAGCTGACGATGATCGCCGAGGGCATCGAGACCCCAGCCCAGGTCGAGTTTTTGCGCGGCCGCGGTGTTCGCTTCGCCCAGGGCTGGCTCTTCGGAAAGCCCATGAACCTGGCCTCGTTTTGCGCGTCCCTCTCGAAATCGCGAACATGCGAAAAGCCCGAAGTCATTGCCTGAACACTCGCCGCGTGCGGTCTCACGGGTCAATACAGGTTCGAAATTGATGTGGCGCCAACCTGGCAAAACCGTGTGTTCAAAACCCTGCGGTGCCACACGATAAAATCGATATGAAATGACACTTAAGATTGCGTTTCTGTTTCCGGGGCAGGGTTCGCAGGCTGTCGGCATGGGCCGCGAGTTGGCCGAGCGTTTTCCCGTTGCCGCACGGACTTTTGCCGAGGCCGATGAGGCGCTTGGATTTTCGCTGTCAAAACTATGTTTCGAAGGCCCTGAACAGGACCTTCGCCTGACGGAAAATACACAGCCAGCGATTTTGACCGTGAGCATCGCCGTGGCGCGGGTGCTGGCCGAGCATGGTGTGGAACCGGCGCTGGCGGCTGGACATTCGCTGGGCGAGTGGTCGGCTCATGTGGCTGCGGGAACGCTGGGCTTTGCGGATGCGGTCCGCGCCGTGAAGGCTCGCGGACAGGCGATGCAGATCGCCGTTCCGGCGGGCCAGGGGGCAATGGCCGCTGTGCTCTCGCTTGACGCCGCACAGGTGGCAGAAGCCTGCGCTGAAGCCGCGGCCGAGACGGGCCTGGTGGTGCAGGCGGCAAACCTAAATTCGCCGGGGCAGACCGTTATCTCCGGGGCGCTGGCAGCTGTCGAAAAGGCTTCTGCGCTGGCCAAGGCCAAGGGCGCGCGCCGGGCGGTGATGCTTCCGGTGAGCGCTCCCTTCCATTGCGCGCTGATGCAGCCCGCGCAGGAAGAAGAGGCGCGCGTACTGGCTGCGCTGGCGTTGGCCGATCCACGCATTCCGGTTGCCGCCAACGTGACCGGTGACCTGGTCACCACCGCGGAGGCCGCGCGCGACGCCCTCATCCGCCAGATCACCGGCGCGGTGCGCTGGGTGGACTGCATGCAGTCGCTTAAAGACGCGGGCGCAGAGCTTTACGTTGAAGTTGGGCCGGGCAAGGTGCTGTGCGGGCTGCTAAAGCAGATCGATCCCGGACTGAAGTCGCTGAATGTTGAAGATGGGGCCAGCCTGGAGAAGACGCTGGCGGAGCTGAGTCTGTGATTGGCTGACTCGCTTCTACGGTCCCAGGTAGAGTTCTTCGCCGGGCGGCGAGAAGTTGAGGGTGTGAGTCTTAGGGTCGTAGGTTAGATTCAGGGCTCCGCTTTTTCGACCGTTGATCAGAACGGCGACCAGGAGCACATTCCCATAGACCCGCGCCGCTGCGATTTTGTGGCTCTGGATAATGCCGTATTCGTTATCGGGGCTGGTGCGGCTCCAATCCTGCTGGAAGCGCGAGAAAGGGTAAGAGCTCGGCTGTTGCGCCTGACGCTGCTGCCAGTCCTTGTCGTTCAGCCATATACCGTAGGCCTTCGGCAGGTCGTTCTGTTCAACGGCACCAAGGAAATTGTTGACAGCCATTCGGCCCAGAAGATGGGTGTTCCAGTTCCACGGCCAGTCGACAGGCCTTCCGGAGACCAGCCACCAGGTGACCAACAGAACGAATACCAACGCGGCCGAGCCGGAGAAAATCATCCGGTTGCGGCGATCTTTTACTTCGTCAAACTTGGGAGCGTCAAGCAAGGTCATGGGGCTCAGTCCTCTTGGTTAGGATACCGCACGACAGAGATCAGAATTGCCGGACCGGTGCCTTCAGACTTAGACACCGCAGGCAGACAGACAGTTCCCTGACTGAATCTTTCGCTTCCACTTCAGATGGGAGTCCTACGATCTCTGGTCGCTGATCTTTTGGTTTCAGTCCCTGCTGTACGTGGTGCGGTTC
>JBARBP010000045.1:0-11423 GCA_049793195.1 Occallatibacter sp.
TGGAATTGCCAATGAACCTGATTGCCACCAGTCCGAAGCCACCGAATGTGAGTGAGAATTCCGCGACCCACTAGTTTGTCGGGCTTGGCGCCAGGCCCGAATCTTAGAAGTGCGGAAAAGGGCGCCGTCTGCGCTCACGCATGGACGGGATGCGCTCGTCCTGCGAAGACACGGCTTCTTACGACCCGTCGCTAAACCTCCAATCCAGAATCAGTTCATATCGAGGAAGCTGTGCCGGCGGCGATCTCTCCACCCAACCCTGGAATGTGCAAATTATTGAAAATAGGAACGGTATGAACAACCGAGAATTGCAAGATCGGAGTGCATTCGGGAGTGCACCGGCCCATTCACCCCAAAATCAATCGGAAATGCGCAATCCAAACTCCGCTCCCGCCACTGAGACAACTCTTGATCCGATATTTCGCGGTCCCTTGTCAAGAAAAATTGCGAGGTCAAAACAACCTTTTACCCACCGACCAGCATCTTTTTCTGTTACCCCAAAGGTGTGTCTTCATATTGATCCATCGGTCCTCCAAGAAACTTCCTCAATCAGGAGATCGCGACTATGGAAACCTCCGTTAAGAAGCCCGCCATCGGGCAAGAAGGACAGGACTACCTGCCTATTGCCACGCTGGAACGTCCGGCGCCTGAAGAAGCCGCGCTCGAACGTCCGGTTCCTGAACATCTCGCCACCATTCTTCAGTGCCTGCAAACAATGAAGAATGGCGACTTCAGCGTGCGCCTGCCCGTCTCTTGGACTGGACTTTCTGGTAAGATTGCCGACTACTTCAACGAGATCGTCTCGGCCAACGAGCAGATGGCATTTGAGTTGAAGCGCGTCGGCCAGGCGGTAGGCAAGGAAGGTAAGACCCGAGAGCGAATCCGCGTTGAGCAACGCCGCGGCGCTTGGGACGACATGTCCGTCTCCGTGAACACGCTTGTGGAGGATCTGCTCCGTCCCACTACCGAGGTCACGCGCGCCATTGCCGCCGTAGCCCAAGGGAACTTGACCCAGACCGTCCGGCTTGACGTGGACGGGCGACCACTGGAAGGCGAGTTTCTGCGCTCCGCAAACATCGTAAACACGATGATTCAACAACTTGGGGTCTTCACCGCTGAAGTAACCCGCGTCGCCCGTGAAGTGGGAACTGACGGCAAGCTCGGCGGCCAGGCGCAGGTGCCAGGCGTGGCCGGAACCTGGAAGGACTTAACCGACTCAGTGAATTCCATGGCCAGCAATCTCACCGGCCAAGTGAGAAACATTGCCGAAGTCGCAACCGCCGTGGCCAGCGGTGACCTTTCCCGCAAGATTACCGTGGACGTACGCGGCGAGATTCTGCAATTGAAGGAAGCCATCAACACGATGGTCGACCAGTTGCGCTCCTTCGCATCGGAAGTCACACGCGTCGCACGCGAAGTCGGTACCGATGGCAAGCTTGGCGGACAAGCAGTCGTGCCGGGTGTGGCAGGAACCTGGAAGGACCTCACTGACTCGGTGAATGCCATGGCCGGCAACCTGACGGCTCAGGTCAGAAACATTGCTGAAGTCACAACCGCCGTGGCCCGCGGTGACTTGTCCCGCAAGATTACCGTGGATGTGCGCGGCGAGATCCTCCAGCTCAAAGACACGATCAACACCATGGTTGATCAGTTGAATGCGTTCGCCGGCGAAGTCACGCGCGTCGCACGCGAGGTCGGCACTGAAGGCAAGCTTGGCGGGCAGGCCAACGTCCCCGGCGTCGCCGGGACATGGAAGGACCTGACCGACAACGTAAACTTTATGGCCGGCAATCTTACCGGCCAGGTACGCAACATCGCGGAGGTGGCGACAGCAATCGCAAATGGCGATCTCTCCCGCAAAATAACGGTGGACGTGCGCGGCGAAATCCTTCAGCTCAAAGAGACGCTGAACACAATGGTTGATCAGCTGAACCGGTTCGCCGGCGAAGTTACCCGCGTAGCCCGTGAAGTGGGAACCGAAGGACGCCTGGGCGGCCAGGCCAACGTACCCGGCGTGGCCGGGACCTGGAAGGATCTTACCGATTCAGTAAATTCGATGGCCGGCAACCTCACGGCGCAAGTCAGAAACATAGCCGAAGTCACAACGGCCGTGGCCCGCGGCGACCTTTCGCGCAAGATCACGGTCGACGTGAAAGGGGAAATTCTCGAACTTAAAGACACCATCAACACCATGGTCGATCAGCTCAATGCATTCGCCGGCGAAGTCACGCGCGTGGCCCGCGAAGTGGGCACCGACGGTAAGCTGGGCGGCCAGGCTGTCGTGCCCGGCGTCGCGGGAACTTGGAAAGACCTCACCGACAACGTGAATTTCATGGCCAGCAACCTCACCGGTCAGGTGAGAAACATCGCTGAAGTGGCAACCGCCGTGGCCCGCGGCGATCTTTCGCGCAAAATCACGGTTGACGTGAAAGGAGAAATTCTCGAACTTAAAGACACCATCAACACCATGGTGGATCAGCTCAATGCATTCGCCGGCGAAGTCACGCGCGTGGCCCGCGAGGTGGGAACCGACGGCAAGCTTGGCGGCCAGGCACAGGTCTTGGGCGTCGCTGGAACCTGGAAGGACCTGACCGACTCGGTAAATTCGATGGCCAGCAATCTGACCGGCCAGGTCAGAAATATCGCTGAAGTGTCTACCGCAATTGCCAGCGGCGACTTGTCCAAGAAAATCACGGTGAACGTCAGCGGCGAAATTCTGCTGCTGAAGGAAACCATCAACACGATGGTTGACCAGCTCAACCGGTTCGCGGGCGAAGTCACACGCGTGGCTCGTGAAGTGGGCACCGAAGGCCGCCTCGGCGGACAGGCCAACGTGCCGGGTGTAGCCGGTACATGGAAGGACCTCACCGATTCTGTGAACTCTATGGCGGGCAACCTCACGGCACAGGTAAGAAACATTGCCGAGGTTACAACGGCCGTAGCGCGCGGCGACCTGTCGCGAAAGATTACAGTGGACGTGAAAGGCGAAATTCTGGAACTCAAAAACACCATCAACACCATGGTGGACCAGTTGAACGCCTTTGCTGGCGAAGTAACACGCGTAGCCCGCGAAGTGGGTACCGATGGCAAACTGGGCGGACAAGCGGTAGTGCCGGGTGTGGCTGGAACCTGGAAAGACCTCACCGACTCCGTTAATTTCATGGCGGGCAATCTCACTGCGCAGGTGAGAAATATCGCCGAAGTGGCAACGGCCATTGCCAACGGCGACTTGTCTCGCAAAATCACCGTGGACGTGCACGGCGAGATTCTGCAGCTAAAAGAAACACTAAACACCATGGTGGAGCAGCTTCGCTCGTTTGCCGCGGAAGTCACGCGTGTGGCCCGCGAAGTCGGGTCCGAAGGACGCTTGGGTGGACAGGCCAACGTGCCCGGCGTGGCCGGAACATGGAAAGATCTCACCGACTCAGTGAACGCCATGGCAGGCAATCTCACTGCCCAGGTAAGAAATATTGCTCAGGTCACAACCGCTGTGGCCCGCGGTGACCTGTCCCGCAAGATCACCGTCGACGTGAAGGGCGAAATCCTCGAGCTCAAAGACACAATCAACACAATGGTGGATCAGCTCAACGCCTTCGCCGCCGAGGTGACGCGCGTAGCCCGCGAAGTGGGCACCGACGGCAAACTCGGTGGGCAGGCAGAAGTGCCCGGCGTGGCCGGAACCTGGAAGGACCTCACCGACAACGTAAATGTGATGGCCGCCAATTTGACTGAACAGGTGCGCGGCATTGTGAAGGTGGTCACGGCAGTCGCCAATGGTGCGCTAACTCAAAAGCTCACCGTGAATGCCAAGGGCGAAGTTGCCGCCTTGGCTGAGACCATCAATAACATGACCGACACCCTGGCCACCTTCGCCGATCAGGTAACAACGGTGGCTCGTGAGGTCGGTGTGGAAGGGCGGCTCGGCGGGCAGGCCAACGTACCTGGTGCCGCTGGAACCTGGAAAGATCTCACCGGCAACGTCAACTTGCTCGCTGACAACCTGACCAATCAGGTGCGCGCTATCGCGGAAGTGGCCACAGCCGTCACCAAAGGCGACCTCACTCGATCGATCCAGGTGGAAGCGCGCGGCGAAGTTGCCGAATTGAAAGACAACATCAACACGATGATCGACAACCTCAGGCTGACAACCGATCGCAACACCGAGCAGGACTGGCTTAAGACTAACCTTGCCCGCTTTACCGGAATGTTGCAGGGCCAACGCGATCTGGGAACTGTGGGCAGAATGTTGCTTTCAGAACTGGCTCCCTTGGTGAATGCGCAACAGGGCGTCATTTACCAGATGGCGAGCGAATCCGCGTCCGGCGATGGCACACTCGTGTTGCTCTCTACATTTGCAGATACACCGGAGGGTTACATCGGAGAAGTCAGGATTGGCCAGGGTTTGGTCGGCCAGTGCGCCTCCGAAAGGCGGCGCATGCTCATCACCGAACTGCCCAGGAAGACCGCTCCGATCCGCTCCGGATTGTTTAAGGCGACACCCAAGAATGTCATCGTGCTGCCGGTACTCTTTGAGGACCAAGTGAAGGCGGTCATCGAGTTGGCCAGCCTGAGCGCCTTCACCGCATCGCACTTGGCCTTCCTCGAACAACTTACGGCCAGCATCGGTATCGTGCTCAACTCCATCGAAGCCACGATGCAGACTGAAGGCCTGTTGAAGCAATCGCAGCAGCTCGCCACCGAATTACAGACACAGCAGAAGGAGTTGCAACAGACCAATGAGCAGCTGGCTCAAAAAGCCCAGGAGCTCGCCGAGCAGAACTACGAAGTTGAACGCAAGAACCAGGAGATCGAACAGGCGCGCCGTGCCCTGGAAGAAAAAGCAAGAGAACTGGCGCTGACTTCCAAGTACAAGTCTGAATTCCTCGCCAACATGTCGCATGAGTTGCGCACGCCGCTCAATAGCATCCTCGTTCTAGGTCAGCAGCTTGCCGACAATCCGGACGGTAGCCTCTCGGCAAAGCAGGTGGAGTTTGCGCGCACCATCCACGGCGCCGGTACTGACCTGCTCAACCTGATCAGCGACATCCTCGATCTGTCCAAGATCGAATCGGGAACCGTATCGGTTGAGGCCGAGGAAGTCTTCTTCGGCGCCCTTCTTGATACTGTCTCGAGACCGTTTCGTCATGAGGCGGAAAACCGCAAGCTGCTCTTCGAAGTCACAGGCGACCCAGGGATGGGACGGAGCCTTGTCACCGATTCCAAGCGCCTGCAACAGGTTCTTAAGAACCTGCTTTCAAACGCCTTCAAGTTTACTGAGATGGGCAGCGTAAGGCTGACCGTCTCCAATGCTTCAAGTGGATGGAGTGCCGGTCACCCCATCCTTAGCGGCGCTGGATCGGTGATCGCATTCGAAGTTTCCGACACCGGAATCGGAATTCCGCCCGAGAAACAACGCATCATTTTCGAGGCCTTCCAGCAAGCTGATGCGGGTACCAGTCGCAAGTTCGGCGGAACTGGTCTGGGCTTGGCGATAAGCCGTGAACTGGCCAGTCTTCTGGGGGGTGAAATCCAGCTTAAAAGCGCGCCTGGTCAGGGAAGCACATTTACGCTGTATCTGCCGCAGACTTACGTTGGACCAGCCGTTCCAAACCTACCCAAGAACGAAAAGACCGGCATTTCTGCGGCTGTGCCGGTGTTCCTCACGACCGTTACCGCAGTCGAGCAGGAGGCTCGGATTGAAGACGATCGTGGCAATATAGCCAAGGGTGACGCCGTGCTCTTGATCGTCGAAGACGATCCGCACTACGCCCGGGTTCTGTGTGATCTCTCGCGCGACAAAGGATTCAAGGTTCTCATCGCACCCACCGGAACCGATGCATTGACTCTGGCGCACGAGTACAACCCCACCGCAATTTCGCTCGACGTTTTCCTTCCCGACATGTTGGGCTGGACTGTGCTGAATCACCTAAAGCAGGATTCCACAACCCGCCACATCCCCATACAGATGCTCACGCTTGATGAAGATCGCCATCATGGCCTATCGCGTGGCGCATTTGCATTCGTCACCAAGCCGTCCACAACTGAAGATCTCGATACTGCGCTTACGCGCATTCGAGAGTACTCGCAACTACGCCGCAAACGGCTGCTCGTCGTCGAGGACAATCCCGCCGAACAGCTCAGTGTCAGGGAGTTGCTGTGGTATGAGGACATCGATATTGATGTGGCCGATTCCGGCAGTTCCGCTCTTCAGGCACTTGAGGCCGGGAATTACGACTGCGTCGTACTCGATCTCCGCTTGCCCGACATGACCGGCTTCGACGTTCTGGAGCGACTCCGCGACACTCCCAAGCTCAATGACCTCCCCGTCGTTGTGTTTACCGGAAGAGACCTCACACCTGAAGAAGACGCGCAACTGCACGTCCTGGCCCGCAGCGTTGTGGTAAAAGACGTGGAATCGCCCGAACGGCTACTCGACGAAACTGCACTGTTCCTTCACCGGGTGATCGCCGACTTGCCAAAAGAGAAACAGCAGATGCTGGATCGCCTGCATAAGTCGGACGACGCCTTGGCAGGACGCAAAGTGCTCGTTGTCGATGACGACGTGCGTAATATTTTTGCACTAAGCAGCGTTCTTGAGCGGCGCGGGATGACGGTCCTTTCGGCCGGCACGGGCCGTGAAGCGATCGAAACCATCGAATCCACTCCCGATCTTGCCATTGTTCTCATGGACATCATGATGCCGGAGATGGATGGATACGAAACGATGCAGGTGATCCGACAAAATTCAGCGCTTCGGCGCCTGCCGATCATCGCTTTAACCGCCAAGGCTATGAAGGGCGACAGAGAAAGATGCCTCGAAGCTGGCGCTTCAGAATACCTGGCCAAGCCGGTGAATACCGACCAGCTGCTGTCGGCGTTGCGCGTGTGGCTGCATCGTTAAGATGCACTGTGGCGGATTCGAACTGGAGGCGCGGAGACGAACCGATGACGGCCGACGACAAAGTCAACATTCTCATGGTCGACGATCAGTTAGCCAAACTCCTGAGCTATGAGGCTATTCTCGCGAATTTGAACGAGAACCTCATCAAGGCTACTTCAGCCAGCCAGGCGCTGAACGTCCTCCTGAAAACAGACGTTGCCGTTGTGCTGATGGACGTAAGCATGCCGGATGTGGATGGATTTGAGCTTGCCGAAGTAATCCGGCAGCATCCCCGTTTTCAAAAAACCGCGATCATCTTCATCTCCGGCGTTCACCTGACCGATTCCGACAGAATCCAGGGCTATCGCAGCGGTGCAGTCGATTACATCTCGGTCCCCGTCGTTCCCGAAGTGCTGCGCGCGAAAGTCAATATCTTTGTCGAACTGCATCGAAAAACGCGAATGCTTGAATCCCTGAACTCAGAGCTTGAACAACGCGTTGCTGAGCGCACGGCTGAACTGGAGAAAAGCGAACAGCAGTTCCGAATGCGGGCAGATCTAGTCGAGCTTGCGTCTGAGGCCATCATGGTGCGCAGTTTGGATGGTGCACTCCAATTCTGGAATAGCGGCGCGGAAAATCTCTACGGTTGGCGCCGTGAAGAAGTCCTCGGTCAGGATGTACACAACATCCTGCGAACCGTTTTTCCGGTGCCCAGAAAGGAAATCGAAGACACTTTGCGCGAGCTGAAATCGTGGCGTGGTAATTTGACTCAGACCACGAAAGACGGATCGGCGATTGTCGTTGCTTTCGAAAAAACCATGAATCGAGAGGGCAATGCGGTTCTGGAGGTCGGCCGCGACATTACAGCCCAGATGCGGGCCGAAGAGACGCTGCGCGAAACCGAAAGACTTGCCGCAATGGGCCGCGTCGCCGGAATAATCGCTCATGAAATCAACAATCCCCTTGCGGCGATTACGAACATCTTCTACCTGCTTCGGAATCACGCTTCCCTCGATGATGAGGCAAGACACTACGCCGATCTGGCCGAACGGGAGCTGAATCGTGTCAGTCACATCGCCAGACAGACGCTCAGCTTTTATCGGGAATCGAAACAACCAATCCCCGTTCCCATGCCTGAACTTCTTGAGGACGTGCTGGCGTTGCAGGAACGCGCTCTAAAGGACAGCCGTATTCAGATTCGTAAAAAGTACCTCACAGCCACTTGTGTTCAGGGATTCCCTGTTGAACTCCGGCAGGTGTTGTTAAACCTCATCAGCAATGCCATCCAGGCTATGCCTGATGGAGGTATTCTCCGGATGTGCGTGCGCGAAGCCACCGATTGGACAAGGGAACTGCACGGGATTGCGATCTCGATTTTGGACACTGGAGTCGGCATCCAACCCGAGGACATGCAGAAGCTCTTTCAGCCGTTCTTCAGCACAAAATCAACAAAAGGTACTGGGCTCGGGCTCTGGATCAGCAAAGGCATCGTGCAGAAATACGACGGCCGCATTTCCTGCCGAAGTTATCGCCGCGCCGACGGATGGTCGACCTGTTTCAGGGTATTTTTGCCAACCGGCAAATTCTCCAAGACTCCAGCTACCGGCGACGGCGAGACCGAGAGACTGGATCGGAAAGCGGTTCCAAGAAGTTACGACACGGCGCTGCAGCCTGCCGAGAAATGAATCTCCGCTTTGCCTTCTGCGATATGGAATCGCTTGATCTCAAGGAGACGTAAGAATCAAATCGAATGAATACGCTGCCACGCTGCTAACAGAAATCACTCTAAAGAAAGTCGAGCTCAAAACTCGCGAGGGCATCTGTAGAGCTTGGGTGGAATACACTCGGCAAACGAAACGTCACAGTTCGGAATTCGTCTTGATCAATCGCCAACCAACGACCTGCTCTAGCGAAGGATGGCGAACTGCACGCGAATATGCTTGTGGAGAGCAACAACAAGGCAGCAGGCAGCGCGCCAGGAATAGAGCGACCTTTACAGGATCCCGATTCTCCGGCTCAGAGTCCAGACTGTGGCTCTCGCGGAGAGAGCGTCTGAGCGCCTCCAGTCAGACTCCGGATGCTCGCGAGAAGATCGGCCGGGTGCACCGGTTTCAACAGCAGATCGAACGTGTAGCCTACGGCTCGAGCGGCTTCGAGTAAATCGGCTGTGGCCGCTTGGCCGGAGAAAAGCAGTACTTTGCAATCCGGACAAATGTCCCGCAGCTGAATCGCCAGGTCGATCCCCGACATCTGGGGCATAACCACGTCGGTGATGAGGAGGTCGGGAACCTCCGCGTGCACGGCTTCCAGAGCCTTAAGTGGGTCTGTGAACGATGTAGCGTGGATGCCTCCCTGAAAGCGCAAGATCATCGCAAGGCTCGATGCGATCACGTCTTCATCGTCGACCACAAAGACCCGGAGTTGTTTGGGAGCTCGGGGCTGTTCCGGAACTCGGAGCTGTTCGGGAACAGGGGGCTGATTTGGATATTGAGACATGTTATTCCCCTTCCTGTCTGTGGTCCTCGTTCTCCATTCGGCCGTCTGGCCCGGAAGGTTGAAATGCACTGACCTCGCCACTGCTGGGCGTAACACCGGGAGGATGGGGAGAAATCGGCAGAAGAACGCTAAATGCCGCTCCCGGCTCCCCATCGGTTTGCTCAATGACTTCAATCCTGCCGCCATGCCGTTCCACGATTTCCTTGGTGAGCCGCAAACCGAGACGGGTGCCGACATCTCGCTTCGTCGTGAAAAAGGGTTCAAACAAGCGAGGTCTGAATCCTAGGGGGATACCAGGTCCATCGTCTTCAACCAGAATATGAAACATCGTCTGGCCCGCCTCCCCCATGTTCCCAAGCGTGATCGCAATGGTCCCATGATTGTGCACCGCATCGGCAGCGCTAGCTACCAGGTTCGAAATCACCTGCTTAAGTTCTCCTGGAGCCGCCTGCAACCATGGGCGATCGCCAAAGTCACGCTCGATGCGAATATCTTTGCTCTTCAGCTTATTTGAATGGAGCGCTTGCACTGACTCAACCAGGACCGCCAGGTCGACGGATTCAGTGCCTCGCGATCCCTTGTAAGTCTCGAGCGTTTGCTGCGCGATGTGCGCAACGCGCTGCAACTCTCGTTCGGCGGGGGTAAGTTGACGCACGACAGTTTCAGGCGCCCCGGACATGGTCCGGGAAAGATAGACCAGGCTGGCGACCGCTTGGAGCGGGTTGTTGATCTCGTGCGCGATGGCGGCGTGATAAGGGGCGAGGTACTTGCTGTCGCCCGTATATAGATTCCCGCGCTGCCCGGTTTCGGCGTCGACCAGCAGGAATTCCAATTGGTTCACCTCGAAAAGCACATGCTGCGTATGAGCAACCCAGGATTCCGCTCCGATTTGAAGGCCGAGCTGACGTCTCGTTACAGTGGCGTTGACGACCAGGAGCGCAAGAAGAATTGAGAACCCGACAAAAACACCAATGCGCTTGTAGGCAATTTGCATGGAACGCCTCTGCCATCTGCAGCGCTGCGAATCTGGTTGCAACGGAAGGTTTCCTGGCGAAGACCTTCTGTCTGCCGAGGAAACAAGATGTAATACCGGAGAAGATTTGAATCCCGATCAGGGCTGACCCGAGCCCTGATCTCTAAGGGAGGCCTGCGGAATTCTATCAGATTTTCTCCTAAAGGATTCGTAAGTGATTTTCGTCAAAAACAGGATTCAGAGATCCCGAAGACACTCGGCGGTCCTCTGGAATCGCGTGAACAGACCGGATGAGCAGGTTCGTTTCCGGCGGAGTGCGTTAGGCTCGCAAACTATCGACATGTTGTGGCTCGCCAAAATTCGATTTAGGGACGAAAGGGATGCGGCCGAGTCCGAAACTACACCGCCCCAGGGCGCCCGCCAACTCACACCAGCACCAACCGATTCGACACCGCGCTCGTCCGCTGCTGCGACTTCGAGCACGAATTCGGGAATCAGGCGGCGAACAAGCAGGGTTGGTCGCGGCAAACAAAGCGCTCTCAGCCTTCGAGCCTCAGTTTGAAAAGGCCCACTGTGCTGGGCCGCGCCGCAAGTTTGGGCTCGTTCTGGAACGCGAAGGAGATACGGTTCGGTATAGCCCGATCGCATGATTAGACAGTCCTCCCGATCTTGCAGAGGAGCCAGCAAGGCTGCATACCAAACTGAGTACCACGAAACGCGCTTTTTGAGGTTAGGACGCGCGAGTAGTTTTCCGGGCAAACAAAAAGCCCGCTGATTTAGCGGGCTTTAGCGTCAAATATCTGGTAGCGCTACCGGGAATTGAACCCGGGTTTTAAGATTGAGAATCTCACGTCCTAACCCCTAGACGATAGCGCCACACTGTTAGCAGCGGCCGTCGCCGGCCACTCTCCTAATCTAACAAAAAATCGACCTGCTGCCAAAGGCAAACGGCCTTCCCACCGTAAGTTAAGCCCGCCGGTCCAAGCCGTTTCAGATGCCCAGTTTGCGGACTTCGTCGTTGTAGTACTTGCGGTAGAGGATCTCCCACTCCTGGGAGCCTTCCTGGATGATCTT
>JBARBP010000046.1:0-23970 GCA_049793195.1 Occallatibacter sp.
CCGCTTGGATGATCGGCAACAGCCCCAAAAGCGACATCAACCCCGCCCTCGCCGCCGGACTCCACGCCGTCTTCCTCTTCCACAAAGACACCTGGGTCCTCGAACACGCCGAAGTCGACCCCGCCCCACCCGGCCAGCACCTAATCGAGCTTGACTCCTTCGCCAACCTCGCCACCATCTTCTGAGTGGCCGCGTCAGCGGCGTCTGCCGCACCGCAGGTGCCCGCCTATGAGAAACTAGAAGAGCCGAAGTTCTCCGGGCGCATCCGGGAGTCATGGGTGCCCCTGGTCCCTCGCACTTGGGGACCAGGGATCTCAATCCCGCGCCCCAATCGCGAATCAACCCATCCGGTCCCAGGCCCGCGCGGCCACCGCCCAACTGCGGCCCTCGCACGCCAACCGGAATACACTTTAGGAATCCGCAATCATGCTTAGTGTCAGCAACGTCTCCATGCGCTACGGCGCCAAGATCCTGTTTGAAGATGTAAGCGTCAGCTTCGTCTCCGGCCGCCGCTACGGCCTCACCGGACCCAACGGCTCCGGCAAATCCACCTTCATGAAGGTCCTCACCGGTGAGCTCGACGCCCAAAAAGGCAACGTCGTCCGCCCGCGCAAATTCGGCGTCCTCCGCCAAGACCAGTTCGCCTTCGACGCCTACCGCGTCATCGACACCGTCATCATGGGCAACAAGCCCCTCTGGGCCGCCCTCGAGGAACGCGACCGCATCTACGAGAAGCCCGAGCTATCCGACGCCGACGGCATGCGTCTCGGCGAGCTCGAAGGCGTCATCGGCGACGAAGACGGCTACACCGCCGAAGCCGACGCCGCTGTCCTTCTCGACGGCCTCGACATCCGCGAAGACATTCACGAACGCAAAATGTCCGAGCTGCAAGGCGGCCAGAAAGTCCGCGTCCTCCTCGCCCAGGCCCTCTTCGGCAAGCCCGAAGCCCTGCTCCTCGACGAGCCCACCAACTACCTCGATCTCGATTCCATCCACTGGCTTCAGGACTTCCTGCAGAACTACAACGGCACCCTCATCTGCATCTCCCACGACCGTCACTTCCTCAACTCCGTCACCACCCACACCGCCGACATCGACTACGAAACCATCATCGTCTACACCGGCGGATACGACGACATGGTGATGGCCAAAACCCAGATCCGTTCCACCCTTGAAGCCCAGAACGCCCAGCGCGAAAAAAAGATCGCCCAGCTCAACGACTTCATCGCCCGCTTCGCCGCCGGAACCCGCTCCTCCCAGGTCACCAGCCGCCGCAAAGAAGTCGAGCGCCTCCAGACCAACGACCTCGCCCGTTCCAACATCGCGCGCCCCTACATCCGTTTCGACATGATCCGCCCCAGCGGCAAGCACATTTTGGAATTCAACCACCTCACAAAGCTATATGGAGATTTGAAGGTCCTCGACAGCTTCACCGGGAAAGCGATGCGCGGCGAAAAAATCTGCCTCATGGGCCGCAATGGCGCAGGCAAAACCACCCTCATCAAGAGCCTGCTGTCCAACTACCCCGGACTCGCCGACAAGGACTTCACCCTCGACAGCGGCTCCGTCTTCTGGGGTCACGAAGCCCAGATCGGCTACTTCCCGCAAGACGTAGGCAGCACAATCGAGCACGGCCTCACCGTAGCCGAGTGGCTCCATCGCTGGAACCCCGCCGCCCACGTAGAAGAAATCCGCGGCATCTTAGGCCAGATGTTATTCAGCGGCGAAGAAGGCGACAAACAAACCAAAGCCCTAAGTGGCGGCGAGCAAGCCCGCCTGGCATTTTGTAAGTTAATCCTCACCAAGCCCAACATCCTGATCTTCGACGAACCAACTAATCATCTTGACTTAGAAGCCATCAACGCCCTCAACATAGCCTTACAGCGCTACGAAGGCACGGTCCTGTTAGTAACTCACGACCACGACTTAATCGACGAAGTAGCCACCAGGTTATGGAACTTCAAAGAAGACGGCATAGAAGACTTCCAGGGCCCCTACGCCGAATGGAAAGGCAAACACAACTAAGCATTTCCTGGATTTGTAGCGCCGATCTCCAGATCGGCTGTTCCGCGGGCGTCCCCGCCCGCGCAAGAGACGCCCTCACCCGAACCTGCCTCCGCATCACCTTCGCCCGTGAAACCCTGACCCGCCAAGCCGCCCGCTGATTCCTGTGAGCGCGGTGTACCTTCCTTTGCATCGATCTGGCGAACGGTGGAGCCCTTATGTGCGAAGACTCTGCCGTTATGAGCATCGCTCTGTAGATTCTCTGGAGTGAGTAAAGATTGGTATACAGCGGTTCCAATTCTGACTCGGCTCCTGAAATACCCCCCTGCAAGAAGCTGGGCATATGCCGTCAAAACGAGGATGCGTGAAATTCGAAGTTCGGTGACCAGACTTCCCCTGGATGATACCCGCTGGCCAGGCCCCAAACTGCTGTTGACTGTAGTTTACGGTATTCGTCGTCGATTTGACGATGGAGCGGCTTTGCCAGTTTCCGACTGACGTGAGCGATTGGTGTGAGGGGAAATGAGTTTCTGGGCAATCTCTTAGCCTCTTAAAGTGGCTATGTCAAAGTGCAATGAAGTGGATATTGCACAGAACCACTATCCTCGGGAGACAATCGAGCCTAGGAGGCAGACTATGAAACGCTTTGCACTAGCCATGGCTGGGATCGTCATCAGCATCGGAGGCAGTGTCGGAATGGCGCAAACAGTTACAGGCGCGGTTCGAGGTACGATTACCGACCCCTCTGGCGCAATCATATCGGGCGCCAACGTTACCGCTACGAACATCGCATCGGGCGTTGCAACCACAACCAAAACCAACGACACGGGTGAGTACTCAATCCGCTTCTTGCAAATCGGGGAATACGAACTAACGGTCACTGCGCATGGCTTCGGGAATGCCAGCTATGGCCCATTCTCATTGGAGATCGACCAGACCGCGAAGATCGACATCCCCCTGAAAATCGGCTCGACCGTAGTCAACGTGGATGTTTCCGGCGAAATGCAGCCGATTCTCAATACAGAAAATGCCTCACTCGGCGAGACCTTCACTGAAAACACCATCAACAACATTCCTTTGAATGGCCGCGACTACACGCAGTTGACGGTTTACACTCCTGGGGCGGTTGCCCCTGGCTTCAATTCTTTCGGAATGCAGGACTCGAGCGAACGCAGCACCGACGCCAACAACGAGGTATCGGTGAACGGCAACCGCCAGCAGTCCAATAACTATCTGCTCGACGGCCAGGAGATTAACGAGAACATCAATAACACGCTCGGCTATGCCCCCAGCCCCGACGCAATTGCCGAGATCCGCGTCCTCGAATCGAATGCCAACGCCGAATTTGGCAACGTGAACGGCGGCACCGTCCTCGCCGTCATGAAGAGTGGCAGCAATCAAATTCACGGCAGTATTTTCGGGTATCTCAAGAATAACAATCTCGACGCCAACAGTTGGGCCAACGACAACAACGTAGTTCCAACCCCAAAATCTAAGTACACCTCAACCCAGTTTGGCGCGACTGCGGGCGGCCCAATCCTCAAGGACAAGCTGTTCTTCTTCGTCGACTACGAAGGATTCCGCTACCATACGGGCGGACTGCAGACAACCAGTGTTGCCCCCCCAGCCTTCCGTACCGGCGATTTGTCGTCGCTACTTTCGGTTTTGGGAATTCAGCTCTACGACACCGAGACAATTGACCCGTCGACTCACCAACCCAAGGCATACGCAAACAATCAGATTCCCATCACCAATCCCGTCGCGAAGTATTTGTTCAGCAACCCCAAGGCGTATCCGCTGCCTAACAACCCCACCAGCGACCCGATGGGAATATTCAACAACTTGGTCGGGCCAGCGGGCAGCATTCAACATAACGATCAGGGAGATGCAAGGATTGACTGGCAACTGCACACCAAAGATAAGTTCTTCTTCCGGTACTCGCAGGGAGAGGCAGGCGATGATACGACTGCCACTGCCCTCCCAGTCAGCTTCCCCATTGCCAACAACTATCCTGACCATTTCTTTGACTCCAACTGGGTTCACACCTTTTCCTCGGCAATTGTGAACTCGTTCACGGCAAGCTACGGACGAATCCGCTTCAATAACGGCGTCTCAACAGATCCCAGTGGCATTTTCAATCTCACGGGGAATCAACTGGTCGGCATTCCCGGTAAACCGCAACAAACCTCAGGGTTCAGCTTGCAGAACTTTACCAACAGTGGCGGCAATGGCGCCTTTGGAGGTGCAACTGGCTACCCGGCTGCCTTCGGAACCAATCCGGAGCCGGAAATCTTCATCGACAACGACTTTGGCTATACCGACAACTTTACCTGGCAAAAGGGACGCCACCTGATGAAGTTCGGCGCTGAGTTTCTGCGCTATCAGCAGAACAGCTTCTACCCCGGAAACGACGGGGAGCTTGGGGCTTTCAACTACAGCGGGCAGTACAGCAGCGTTAGCACCCCCTACCCCTTTGCCGACTTCATTCTGGATCGGGTTCAGGATGTGCAGATCGGCGACGTGACGGGGAGAACTGGGCAGCGCCAATGGCGGGACGGTATCTTTGCTCAGGACGACTACAAGTTGAACGCAAAGCTAACCCTCAACCTCGGAGTCCGCTGGGAGTTCGATCAACCGATTTACGAAGTCAACAACAAGATGGCCAACGTCAACATGACCACCCTTGCGATTGAGTACGCTGGAGTTGATGGAAACAGCAGGGCACTGTACGACCCCGTTTACACTCAATTTCAGCCCCGCTTTGGATTTGCGTATCAAGCCATGCCTCGATTGGTGGTCCGCGGCGGATACGGTATCTCCAGCTACCTTGAGGGCACGGGCGCCAATCTCCGCCTGACCCAGAACCCGCCATTCCACACGGACTTCGAGGAAACAGGCATCGCTCCCGGCACTTCTGGCGGTACATACTCACCGGGTGTTTTCTATCAGGCGTCGAACGGCTTCCCGACCAGTCAGGTTCCGGCCACCACATTCTATATTTGGCCGAAAGACCTGAAGCCCGCCGTTACCCAGGAATTCAGCCTCACAACCGAATATCAAGTCGCTCAAAATTCGACCATTCAGGTGGGTTATGTCGGCATCATCGGACATCACCTCACCGATCCCTACTGGGGCAACCAGGCGACTTCTCCGACAGCCACGGATCCGTATGCGAGTATCGTAGGCCAGGGCGGCGTGGCAAAGGTCACGCAAACGGAGTCGAACGAAAGCTACAACGGCCTGCAGGCAGTGTTCAGGCAGCGGCTGACCGCGGGTCTGGAATTGACGGCCAACTATGCATGGTCCCATTCATTGACTGACGACATCGGCTTCTACGGCGTTTCCAATAACAATAGCAACCAGTTCTATCAGCAAAACGCCTATGACATGCGGTCCGAGTGGGGTCCGGCCGGAACGGACACTCGTCAAAACATCTCCGTGACCGGCGTGTACGCGCTCCCGTTTGGACGGGGAAAGATGATTGGTTCCAACTTGAACCCCGTTGTAGATGCCGTTGTTGGTGGATGGAAGCTTAGCGGAGCGCAAGTCTACTACTCCGGCTTCCCGGTTACCGTGTCGTCTCCTGCCAACTACTCCGGCTTGGTCAATGCATTTAGTGGCGCGGCGCGGCCCAACCAGCTTCGACCGCTGAATGTGGTCAAACGTTCCACCAACGCCTATTATGGTACCGCCGTGCAAGGTACTTCATGCGGCCCCAATCAAGACAACGGACAGTGCGTCTACGCCCAACAACCGAATGATGCCTTCGGCACCGTGCGGCCAGGTTCGCTTCGCGGTCCAAGCTTCCAAAACATAGATATGTCGGTTGCAAAAACATTTCCCGTCTGGCATGAGCAGCACTTCGATTTTCGCGCTGACTTCTTCAACACCTTCAACATCGCCGACTATGCAACGCCGGACAATACCATGACCGATGGCAACTTTGGCCAGATCACTAATACTGTAAGCAACAGTCGATCGATGCAGCTTTCCCTGAAATACGCGTTCTAACTTGAGCCCAGCGGAGGGAGCACGCTCCCTCCCGGGCGCAAGTTAAGCCGGCGATGCGCAGCACTACACACCTCGCAAAACGCACATCGCAACGCGCGTCGGAGCGCACATATTCGCGGCTGATCACAAAATGGAGACCTGAACATTTGACACCTAATGATGCCAGTTCGCACCAATGATGTGCGGCGAATCTCCGCCATACTCGAAGGGGAAACTCATCGATTGCCACTTGACCCACACAAAATGCGCCCAAACCACGGCCCCACGGCACATGTTCCATCGAATCTGGTAAGAAGGAGTGTTTGGCGACAGGGGTCCGGGTACCAGGCCCCTGGTCACTGTCCCCTGCATTTTGTTTTCTGCCTTTTGCAGATAATTAACCTCAATCGGCGCACAATCATTTCATAGCCGAGCTTCAACCATTGCTTAACCGCAGCCGATTTTCACCAGATGGTGCAGCTGAAAGTTGAGAGCTGAAGGTTGAAATCTCACCGATGACCCACAAACCACTGATTCTAAAGAATCTTTTGAATCAGAGTCAGCACCTACCCTCTAACCCCATGAAACAAAGGAATTTATTTTCAGAAGGCAAAGGGGGTACCCCTTAAAGATACGGACCTGGCAGAGCCTTGATCCCTGAACGCTAGTCCCTGACCCCCTGCGGCGAGTCTGAGACAATCCAATCAAGCACTCGGAGCGACGCTTGGCAAGAATCGGCGCATTCTGTTTCCCCGGAACCGGACACATCAACCCCATGACCGCTCTGGCGCACCGTCTCCAGCAGCGCGGCCACTCCGTCGTCCTCTTCGGCATCGCCGACGTCGAAGCCCGCGTCAAGGCCGCTGGCATTGAGTTCTGTCTCATCGGCGAATCCGATTTCCCGCCCGGCACTCTCGAAAAGCTCGACCAGCGCCTCGGCCAACTCCACGGCCTACCCAGCTTCCGCTTCACGCTCGAGCGCATCGCCAACACCGCCCGCATGGTGCTCCGCGACGGCCCGGAAGCCGCTCGCAGCGCCGGGGTCGAAGCCTTCCTGATTGACCAGGCCGACTTCGGCGGCAACGTAGCCGACTACCTTGACCTGCCCAGGGTCTCCATCGCCATCATTCCGCCCATGGTCTGGGACAACCGGATTCCACCCTATATGTTTAACTGGCCTGCGGCCCAGGGATTCGCAAGCCGCCTGCGCAATGAACTGGCCATGCGTTTTCTTGCCCGCGTAGCGTCACCCATCCTCACGGTTGTCAATCAGTACCGCAAGGCATGGGGATTGAAACCGCAGGCCGAATGGTCTGAAGCTCTTTCCACTCTGGCTCAGATCGCGCAACTGCCGGCCGCGCTTGAGTTTGACCTCCCCATGCGCGATCGCCATCCCCTCCTCCACTACACCGGCCCGTTTGTCGATCCCCAGCAGCGCCCAAAGATAGACTTCCCCTGGGACCAGCTCGACGGCCGCCCGTTGATCTACGCCACTCTCGGCACCCTGCAGAACGGTTCTGAAGACATCTTTCGCACCATCGCCGCCGCCTGTGCCGATCTCCCCGTGCAACTTGTCATCACGCTTGGTGCGGGCCTCGACCGCGAACGGCTCGGCGTCCTCAACGGCGATCCCATCGTCGTCAAATACGCGCCCCAATTGGAACTCATCAAGCGCGCAACCATCGTCATCACCCACGCCGGCATGAACACCGCGCTGGAGTCGCTCGCCGAAGGAGTGCCAATGGTATGCATCCCCATCGGCAACGACCAACCCGGAGTCGCCGCTCGCGTCGCAGCCCGCGGGGCGGGTGTCGTCGTGCCCCGGCAGAAACTCAACACCAGGCGCCTGCAAGCCGCGGTGTGCTCCGTCCTCCACGAGGATTCCTATCGCAATGCAGCGCGCAGACTCCAGGTGTCCATTCAGCAGATCGATGGACTCGGCCTGGCTGCGGACATCGTCGAAGATGCTTTGAAGATAAGGCCTTCCGCTCTCGCCGAATCCGCAAACTGACTCAGAGAATGATCCCTGCGGAGAGGCCTATATCCAGTGTCTCCGACGCGCAATCCGCTACTTTGCGCTAGCCGGTGGCACTATTCCATTCATCCGCAGATACTCAACCATCTGTCCATAGTGGTCATTAGCGTGAGCAATGGCGAGGCCCGAAAGTGTAGCGCGCGTCTGCAGGCCTAGGCCCGGCGTCTTCAACACCTCAAACGCATTGGCCTCCGTCAGCGTCGCAATCGTCTTGCGGCCGAATGCGAATGAAGCAGCCAATGCAGCCACCACGTCAGCCTTGCTCGTCAGCTTCTCCATCGCGCTCCTGTCCATATCCGGCTTCAGTCCGCCAACAGTCGAGAAGAAGAAGTAGTTGGCCTCCGCCACGTGGGTCGCCTGCTGCGAAAAGGTCCTCACCATTGCGAACTCGGTCTTCTGTCCTGGCACAAAGATCGCCGCGGTTGGCGCAAACCCGAACTTCTCCTCAGGCATCGCCTTCACCGCCCCCAACATCTCCGACTCAGTCATGCTCAACTCAGAGTCCAGCGCCTTCGCAGGTGTAATCACCGTCCCCGCCGCCGGCCCCTTCGCAGCGTCCGCCCCCGTCTGTCCCACCGCGGCCATCGACCCCATGCCCACCACAAAAAACAAAACCCTAATCCAACCCCGCATCGCAAACCTCCATTCAGAATGTCCATCACAAGCCTTCACAGCCTATCAGAGTCAAAGCCGCATGGTCCGCCATTTTGAACGCATCGTTGATCTTTGTCCGAATCCCTGGTGTCCTTCCGTCTCGCTTGATCTTCCAGGATTGCCAAACTCCGCGTTGCCTTCCCAGCTGAGCTCAACCCCGCACGGCGGGAATGAGTGACACCCGTCAAACAGCCAGGTCTAAGCCAGCAGAACACGCCACCAATCACCCTCAAGTCCCCACCGCTTCATCTTGAAGGGATCGGGCCTCTCTCTACACTTGACTCCCGTGCGATCACCTTGGACTTTTATCCCCTGGGGAGTGCATCTTCCAACAGACCCGCCTCCCAAAGTTCGAGATTTGCATCTTATCGGCTATCCTGAAGTTGAACACCCGGAGGTCCCGGATGCTTTCCCCCGCAGTCACAGCGCCAGTCTCGCCGACTCCTGTCGATCAGATAGCCGAAGCCCTCGACCGCGTAGGCCCGCTTCATGGGCTGCCCCTCGAAGACCGCCTTTGGCTCGCTCGCCACGGCACCGAGAAGGTTGCCAACGCCGGTGACATCCTCTACGAAGACGGTGCTCCGGCTGAGGACATGGTCCTGATCCTCAAAGGCGAGATTCATGTGCGCCGCCAGCATGGCGGCCCCATGGCCCTGTTCATCGGCCGCGCCGGACAAATGACCGGCGTCCTTCCCTTCTCACGCATGCAAACCTACGGCGGGCAGGGATTCGCCATCTCTCCTGTCTGGGCGCTCATCATTCCCAAGACCATGTTCCCGCGCATGCTGCAGGCCATCCCATCCATGTCTCAGCGCGTGGTCTCCACCCTCCTCGACCGTGTGCGCGAAGTAACCCGCATCGAACAGCAGGCTGAAAAACTCAATGCCCTGGGCAAGCTCGCAGGCAACCTTGCACACGAGCTCAATAACCCTGCCTCTGCCGCGCAAAGCGCCGCAGCCAGCCTGGCGAACGCTCTTACCGCCAATCGCGAGAACCGCTTCAAACTCGTCAACCTCTGCCTAAGTGAAGATCAGATCCGCGGCATTCAATCCTGGGAAGAGAACATCCTTCAACGCACCGCCCCGCTTCCAACTCAAACTGAGGAACCAAATGCACTGGCCTTCATCGCCCGCGAAGAATCCATCCGTCAGTGGCTCGACCAGCTAAGCTGCTCTGATCCATGGGAGGTCGCGCCCCAACTCGCGGAGCAATTTGTCTCCACCGCCGATCTTGACCAGTTGCGCGCTCTCCTTGGCGTAAACGAAACCTGTGTCACGCTCCAATACTTTGCTCGTTATCTCCGCGCCTCGCGCTCTGTCAAAACGTTGGCACACTCCACAGCCCGAATCTTCGATCTCATTGAGGCCGTCAAGGCCTACTCCGGCATGGACCGCGCTCCCATTCTCGAGGTCGATGTCCCGGCAGGTCTTGACACCACCGTGCAGATGCTCCATTCGCGCATGACAAATGTACAAATCGAGCGTGAATATGAGCCCAATTTGCCCCATATCAACGCCTACGGCGGCGAGCTCAACCAGGTCTGGACCGCCCTGATCGAAAACGCACTCGACGCACTCGGCAACCACGGCCGCTTGCGCCTTGCATGCCGTCTCGAAGCCGATATGATGCTGGTTGAAATCTGGGATACCGGCCCCGGCATTCCACCCGAGTTGCAGGAGCGCATCTTCGAGCCCTTCTTCACCACAAAGGCTCCCGGCCAGGGACTTGGTCTCGGCCTCGACAACGCCATGCGCATCGTTCGTAAGCACCGCGGCCACATCAGCGTCCGCTCCGAGCCCGGCTCCACCTGCTTCCGCGTGCGCCTGCCCCTGGACCAGTTGCAAGCGTACTGAAGGCCGGATTTCCACCCCATCCGTTTCAATTCCTGGACTCACAATTACCGGGTTCGCGCTTGACTTTGAAAAGAAAGCGACCGAAAGCGTTAAACTGGAACCGCTACTCCACGTCTTTCTGGTTGGAGCGCTCTTATGCGAACGATCATTCAAGTGGAACGACTAACTACCCTGCTTTTCGTTGCCATAACGTTCGTTTGCGGATGCGGTGGCAACGCGACCAACTGCACCCTGGGCACCGAGGTCACCGTCAACCCAACCTCCGCAAAAGTCAACCACGCTGCCGCCCCGCCGGCAAACCAGGTTCAGTTTATTGGAACTGGGGGGTACGCAGTTATCACGCCTGGCGAGCGTTGCGCAGTCCCGGCGTTGTCATGGATTGCTTACGGGACATGGTCAAATCCCGACCCCGCAGAGATCAAGATCAGCAGCGCCGATAACCCCACAAACGGAACGGCTGTGTGCCTGGCCCCGATGAACGGCGCCGTCACCCTCAACGGAACCTTTAGCACGTCGGTAGACCCTCCCCAATCGGTCACCCAATCGGTGCAGTTGACCTGCGAATGACCGGCCGCACCTCGGACCCATTGCGAAGAAACAGCCATTAGCAAGTGGCTTGTAACCAAGGGTGCGTACCGCAACAGTCAACCTGCGAGCCTTTCTGTCCAGTGTCCACCTACCACTTTTAAAACGACACGTCCGCCGACTCCGTAACCCGCATCACCGACTGATCCCCTGTCTTCTGTTTCCAGGCCGCCCGAATCGCCTCAATCTTTGCTCGGTTTTCTGCCGTGTCCGGATAGTCGATGATCAGCATCTTCGACCGCAACCGTTCCGGCACATGTTGGTTTTCCCCCTTCCATTGCCCGTACACGTCCACTACGCTTAGCCCCGAAGGAAACCGCGGCGTCACCTCGCCATCCAGAAAGCTCCTCCAGTCCGCCTCGCTGATCCCTCGCTCTGGATGCTCCGCCGGCCCTAGCCCAAAGTAGAGCTTCGTATCTACCCAGTCTCGCGTACTCCCTGGATGCGCCGGATCGCCCTGCAACATCGCCTTCGCCGCCGCAGACGAAACTGCCGGCCGATGCAGCGCGCACCCGGCCGGCAAAATTGTAAGGAGACAAATAAGCAGAATTCGACGAAGCCGCATCTCTTCTCCAGGCTTCAAAGCCCCACCTTAACCCCTAACCGCTGCTTTTTTCACTGCACGATGTCCACGCCCCGCCAGAACGCCACATACCCCTTCAACTTGCGGGCCATCGGCTTCGGATCGGGGTAGTACCAGGCCGCATCCGGATTGTCCTTTCCATCGATCAGCAGGCTCATATAACGCGCCTGGCCCTTGATCGGATCGGTGGAAGTCGTGCTGCTGGGGCGAAAATACTCGCGTTTCAGGCTGGACTCGGGAAAGTAAACATTTCCCTCCACCGACTCCGTCTTTTCACTTTCGGCAATCACCTTGCCGTTCCAGATCGCTCGTGCCATATGCAGTTCCGCAGGGATCCTCACGCAGCAATATTGGCCACAGTAAGCCTGACGGATAAGACACTACCAGAGTTTGACCGGCGTGGGGAGTCCCTTCGCGTATTCACATCAACGCGTGGAACCTGCTTTGCTGCCCCATCAATTCGCCGCCCTGTTTTATTTGGCCGCTTCAATCGCGTCGATGTGAACGCTCTTCGCCGTGTCGTCCGCGGTTGCGGTCACAATCACATGGTCGCCGTAGAAGGCCTTCACCGCATCCGGGTTGTCGATCGTCCAAACGGACTTCTTGGCATCGTCCACAAACACCGGCTTCATGCCGCCCTCAATGCACTTCTTCACACAGGCCGCTCCAGTGCCCGCGTGCTTGGCGCCGCACATCGAGTCGGAGATATAGCCGTTGATCTTGCTTGAATCGGCAGCCTTGGCCGCAAGCACGGACAAAGCGAAGACAGCTACCACTACAAAAACTGAACGCTTCACGAATTACCTCCAGGGGATGGGAAACGACGAACAGGTACCATCATCCTTCATCGCCGCGACATTCCACAAGCGAGCGGGCAATGAAGTACTCTTCAAATCAAAATAGCGGCTGGCGTTTTTCTATTGTTCCGGCATCCGAGTGCGCCGCGCTTCCATGACTTTTACCACCGCCTCATAGCGCTGTGCCGCCGCCGAGAACCGGTCCACAAGCTCCGATGTCTTCATCATGAAAGTCGGATTTTTCGCGCGAATTGCTTCCAGAATAGGCGCAAACTTGGCCAACAGAAAGAATCCCTCGCCGTTGCAATCCACAAACAGCTCTGCCGACACCGCTCCATGCAATACCATCGCCGCGGCCATCTCCCAGTAGGTGAGCACCTGCCTCAGAAATGCGTTGTGCGGTTCCGCCGGGTTCAGCAGCACGGCAAACAACTCGTCCGCTGTCTTCGGCCAGAATTCGCCTGTCACCCAGGCGCGCGCCTGCCGCATCACCGATTCGGTGCGCAATTCATATAGTTTTAAAATGATCTCTGCATCCGCTGGCGTTGCAAGCATTCGCTCCATCTGGTCTTCTCCGATGCCCCATACTAACGGATTCAACCAGTGTCTGCCGAGCGACTTTTTTGGTGAGAGGAATGCCGCGCACATTTTTCAGCGGGGAAAAAGCAGAATAGCCGCGGAGATCCGGAGCCCCATGAACTCGGAGTCTGTGGTGCGCGATCTTGCTCGTTGGGGTGGAGGGACAGGTCTTAGTCCATGGAGTTGGGGAGCCTGCGCCGAGCAAAGTCGAAAGCATCTCGCTTCTGAGAACTAGGATGTGCGAAAGCCCCGCCTTCCCACAATCCAGCTAGAAGCTAGTGTAGTGTCTCATTAATAGAATCATTTATATATCGGGTCTCATCTTATGATGAGGAGACCTCGATATGCGAGTTGCGCATCCAGTTGTTCTTAGCGAAGAAGTCCGTCGAAGGCTGGAGCAGCAGTCCCGTGGGCGCTCGAACCAGGCGCGTGTTGTTTTGCGCAGCCGCATCGTGCTGTTGGCTGCCGAGGGATTGGAGAATAAGCAGATTGCAGCAGCGCTGAATGTGGCTCCGCGCATGGCAGCGCTGTGGCGGGGCCGGTTTATTGAGCTTGGCATTGAAGGCCTGTTGCAGGATGCGCCTCGGCCTGGCCGCACTCCGACGATTTCTCGTGCCTCTCTGATCGAGAAGACCACCCAGAGTATTCCCTCAAATGCCACACAGTGGTCTACGCGCACGATGGCGCGAGAGATGGGCATCTCCAAGGCGTCGGTGTCACGCATCTGGCGCGCCAGCGGCTTGAAGCCGCATCGTGTGGAGAGCTTCAAGGTCAGCAACGACCCGCAGTTCGCCGAGAAGCTGGAAGCCATCGTTGGGCTGTATTTGAACCCTCCCGAGCATGCACTGGTGTTGAGCGTGGACGAGAAGAGCCAGATACAGGCGCTGGACCGCACACAGCCCGGCTTACCAATGAAGAAGGGCCGCGGCGCTACCATGACGCACGACTATAAGCGCAACGGCACGACCACGCTGTTCGCCGCTCTCGATACGGCAACCGGAGAAGTCTACGGCCTGTGCCAGCAACGGCATCGCCATCAGGAATGGCTCCGCTTTCTGCGCATGATCGACCAGACCGTTCCGGCGGGCAAGGAAATTTACCTTATCTGCGACAACTACGCGACGCACAAACATCCCCATGTTCAGCGCTGGCTGGAAAAGCACAAGCGCTTCCACGTTCGCTTCACGCCTACGTCGGCCTCATGGCTCAACATGATCGAAAGGTTCTTCCGCGATCTGACCACAAACCAGATTCGCCGCGGTGTCTTCCAGGACCTGGAGCAACTCATCACAGCCATCGGCAACTACATCGACCACCACAACAAAAACCCAAAGCCCTTCATCTGGACCGCAAAGGCAAATGACATCCTCGAAAAAGTCACCCGCGCTCAGGCCACGCTCAATAAAAGACGATCTGCATGAGACGCTACACTAGCAGCTATCGGCTGCTCTTTTATGCCGGCACCAGTTCCTTCTTGTTGCTTTTCTTCTCCACAACTGGCCCATGCGTCTCCACAGTTGGCGGTGGCGGCGCGTTCCCGATTCGCTTCGAGTAACTGCAAACTACCTTCGCGCCCTCTTCCGGCTCCGATGCCTTCTTCCCGCGCTTCTTCGGCGCAGCTTCTTCCTCTGCGCCTTTCTTCTTGTTCGGGCACTCGAGAAATACGCCCGACTTCAGCGTCTTCTCCACCAGGTAAGGGCTCCCGCATTCGGGACACTTCTTAGCCACCGGCTTCAGATTTGACGTGAAGTCGCACTTCGGATAATTCGTGCAGCCCCAGAACACATTCCCTCGCCTGGCCTTGCGTTCGGCTAGATCGCCGGTTCCGCACTTCGGGCATTTCATCCCTTCAATCAGGTTCTGCTTGATGTACTTGCACTTCGGATATCCCGAGCACGACACAAACTCCCCATACGCGCCCTGCCGCAGCACCAGCGGCTTGCCGCACAAAGGACAGTCCTCACCCGTCGGCTCAGGCGGCTTCTGCTGCTGCTTCTGGCTCAGTTTCCTGAACGTCTTGCACGGCGGATCGGCGTTGTAGTCCGGGCAGCTCATGAACGGGCCGAACAGCCCGCGTCGCATGATCATCACCTTGCCGCAGTTCTCGCAGTATTCCTCGGTCTCGCCCGCTTCCTGCGCCTCCGGTGTATTCAGGTCCGGCTTGCCCGCAATATTCTCCTTGGTAAACGTGCAGCTCGTCGGATCCTTCTTGTTGTAAGTCGAACACGCAAAGAACGTCCCAAATTTGCCCCACTTCAACACCAGCGGCGACCCGCAAAGTTCGCACTTTTCCTTGGTCACCTGCTCCATCCGCTTGATGTTTTCCATGTTCTCGCCGGCATCTTTGAGCTCTACTTCAAAGTAGTCGTAGAACCCGTTCAGCAGATCGGTCCACTTCTCCTTGCCTTCTTCGATATCGTCCAGCTCGGTCTCGAGCTTCGCCGTGTATGCCGTATCGAAAATGTAAGGAAAATTCTTCACCAGCAGGTCGCACACCACTACGCCGATCTCGGTCGGATAGAACCGCCCCCGCGATCCTCCGTGTTTCACCACATACTCGCGGTCCTGGATGGTGTTAATAATGGATGCGTACGTCGATGGCCTTCCGATCCCCCGCTCTTCCAGCTCCTTCACCAGCGAAGCTTCGTTATAGCGCGGCGGCGGCTGCGTAAAGTGATCTTCCGGCAGCAACTCTTCCATCTCCAGCGCCTTCACGCCATCAAGACTCGGCAGCTTGTTCGAGCTCTCGTCGTCATCCTTCTTGTCTTCGACAACCTCGTACACCTTCAGGAAGCCGTCAAACCGCAGCACCGATCCGCTCACGCGAAAATCGTAGGTCTTGCCATTCTTCGCCGACTTCGCGGTAATGTTCGCCGTCGTCACGTCGTAAACCGCCGGGACCATCTGTGACGCCACAAATCGTTGCCAGATCAGCCGGTACAGCTTCAGTTGCTCGTCGCTCAGGTAGCGCGCAATCGAATCCGGGGTGCGCGATGCATCCGTCGGCCGAATCGCCTCGTGTGCGTCCTGTGCGTCCTTCTTGCCCTTGTAGAAATTCGGTGTCTCCGGTAGATACTTCGACCCCAGATGCTTGGTAACCCACTCCCGCGCCCCAGTGATTGCCTCAGGCGCCACGCGCGGAGAATCGGTACGCATGTAAGTAATCAGGCCAACTGTGCCCTCGGCGCCCACATCGACGCCCTCGTAGAGCCTCTGCGCCACGCCCATTGTCCGCCGCACGTTGAAGCCCAGCTTGTTCGACGCATCTCTTTGCAACTGGCTGGTGATGAATGGCGGCAACGGCCTACGCTGCTTCTCGGTCGCCTGCACTGAAGCGAGTGTCCACTTCGCTTTTTCCAGTGCCGCTATCGTCTCATCCATTGCCGCCTTGCCCGCAACAGCATTGGCAATAAGCTGTGGCTTGCCATCCTTGTCCGCCCCGTTCGCAACCCTCGCGGGTTCCCCATCGATTCCAATGAGCCGAGCCTTGAAGCTCTTCTCCACCTGCTTCTCGGGATGAAGCATTGCATCCAGCGTCCAATACTCCACCGGCTGAAACGCGCCAATCTCCCGTTCCCGTTCAACAATCAGCCGCACCGCCACCGTCTGCACGCGTCCGGCAGACAACCCACGTCGCACCTTGTCCCACAGCAGCGGAGAAATCTGGTAGCCCACCAACCGGTCCAGCACGCGCCGCGTCTGTTGCGCATCCACAAGATTCTGGTCTACGTCCCGCGCGTGATTGAAAGCTTCCTGCACGGCCTTCTTCGTGATCTCGTTGAAGGTCACGCGCTTGATCTTCTTCCGTTCTTTCGCGTTTGTCCCCAGCTGCAGCGCCAGGTGGTACGCAATCGCCTCGCCCTCGCGGTCCGGGTCAGGCGCCAGGTAAATCTCGTCTGCCTTGGCGGCCAGCTTCTTCAACTGGTCCACCACTTTCTCCTTGCCCGGAGACACCACAAGCTCCGGCACAAACGTCCGCTTCTCAAGCTCCACGCCAATTTCATTCTTGGGCAGGTCCATGATGTGCCCCACAGAAGCGCGCACTTCAAAGCCCTTGCCAAGATACTTCTCGATCGTCTTCGCCTTGGCCGGCGATTCCACGATCACCAGTGATTTCGTCATTGCCATCCTTATTACACTACCCGATCTGCCCTGTTAGCCCTGTTGGACTCTGCTTTCGCGATTTCGATTCATTCCGCATCCGGCCCGGACCCAGTCCGGAGCCAGCCCGCACGTCCCATTCGAGGAAAAGTGTCCGCAAGAGATGCACCCTACCACGGAATACCGCCGCATTTCCACTCGCACAGACTTTTTCCTGACACAAAATCTCGTTTTTCGGGCACGCATAACCCTTGCGAGCGCACGCTCATATCCCACCTATATTGTTGTCAGGATTCGTTCCCAGGCACACCAAACGCCCCACCCGCTAGCAGGAAATGACGAACCTCTCCAGACACTGCCGACCAGCTCCCGTACCCCATCCTTGCGCGTCTTTCCTGAGGCAACAGTGGGACAGCTCGCCTCTCAACCTCGCAACCTTTCCGATCCCTAACCCCTGCCTTCACATTGTGCGCACGTAGTTCTTCCCCGGCAATCCCCGAATTCTCCCCGCCATCTCCAGCTCAAATAGTGCCGTAAACACCTCCGAGGAAGTCAGTTGAGTCTCCAGCAACTCGAGAATTTCGTCGATCTGCAGGCTCGCATCCTTCCGCAGAACCTCCAGAACCATTGCCTCCTGGGGCCGCAGCTGCTGATCAGGCAGTAAGGATGCAGTCGTCTCCGATTTGGATTCAGCTGGCGCCATTGACTCAAGCTCCAGCCGCACCCGCGAAGGCAGATCTTCCCAAACATCCTCCCAGGTCGCCACCAGCTTGGCCCCCTGTTTAATCAACGTGTTAGGCGTCCACGACGTCTTGCTGGTTACATTCCCCGGCACGGCGAACAGATCCCGGTTCTGCTCGGCAGCGCACCGCGCCGTCACCCGCGTCCCTGAGTTCTCGCTCGCCTCCACCACCAGCACCGCCACGCTCAGCCCGCTCAAAATCCGGTTACGCCGGGGAAAATTCTGCGGCGCCGGAAACGTTCCCATCGGCACCTCGCTCACGATCGCCCCGCCCGTGGCCAGAATCTCCTCCGCCAGCTTCTTGTTCTCCTTCGGATAAACCACGTCGATTCCTGTTCCCCAAACCGCCACCGTCGGCATACGTGCGGCCAGGGCCCCCCGGTGCGCGCACGAGTCGATCCCTCGCGCCATCCCGCTCACAATCAGAAGCCGTCGTGCCGCAAGGTCCCGCGAAAGCATCTCCGCGATTCCCGACCCATACGGTGTCGGATGCCGCGTCCCTACAACGGCAATCGCTGGCCGCCCCAGTAACCGTGCATCCCCGCGCACCCAAAGCACCGGCGGCGGGTCATAAATCTCCTTCAATCGCTCCGGATACTCCGCACACCCAAAGCTCACCACCGTAGCCCCTTGGGCCACTACCTGGGACCACTCAGCCTCCGCCGCCGCCCGCGCTTTGCCGTCAAAGATAAATTGCGCCGCCACAGCCGGAAACCTCAACCCCTCCAGCTCTGTCAGCCGCATCGAAAAAATCTGACTCGGCGCCTCCAGCTCCTTCACCGCGTCTAGAATTCGCTTCGGTCCCAACCCCGGTGAGAGCGACAACGCCAGCCACGCCAGCCTGTCCTCCCCCACCACCAAATCCAGCGTTAGTCCCGTGTTTTCAGACAGCATCGTCATTGCAAAAGCAAAAATGTCCAGTATAATTGCACACTCCTGCTTCCTCACAGGAAACCAACTGCGCAATCAAAGGGATTTGCGCTCACAATATCCTCCTCATCACTGCCTGTCAAGCCGTCCCAGTAACCCCACCGGTACCCCGCGCCAATCCTTAACAAATCATTGCTAATCTAAAGCAAGTGAACCCCGTGCAAGATTCACGCCTGCGCATTGCCGCTATCGGCTTTCTAAATCCCGCTCCCCTCATGTGGGATTTCGAACATCCTCCCCTCGACGCCCCCCTTGCTTCGAAGTATGAGATAGCACGCATGTCCCCCTCCGAATGCGCAGCGCGCCTGGCCGCCGGAATAGCAGACATTGGCCTCGTCCCCATCGCCGCCCTCGCCACCACCCCAGGTCTCCGCATCCTGCCCGGCTGCACCATCGCCTCAAAAGGCCGCGTTCGCTCCCTGCTTCTCGTCCGCCGCGCAAGTCAGCCCCTCGCTGCCCTCCGCTCCGTAGCCGCCGACGCCGCCAGCCGCACCACGCTCGCCTACGCCCGCATCCTCTTCCACAAATGGGGAAATCCTACCGTACCCTTTCTCTCGATGGCCGCCGACCTCGACTCCATGCTCGAAAAGGCCGACGCAGCCATCCTCATCGGCGACCCCGCCCTCTTCGCCCTTGAAGAACGCTCCAACCGCTTCGAGCGCACAGGCGAAGAGCTCGTCTACCACGACCTCGCCCACGAATGGCGCTCCCTCACCGGACTTCCCTTCGTCTCCGCCGTCTGGGGTGCTGCCCAGAGCAGCCTTTTGGATGAGCGTGTCGCAGAAGACTTCATCCAGTCCCGTGTCCACGGCCAGCAGAACATTGAGGCTCTGGCCACCGAATGGTCCCGCAAGCTCCCCATCTCCGAGAGCACCATCCGCGCCTACCTCACCACCAACATCCATTACGTCCTCGACGAAGAATGCATAGAAGGCATGCGCGCCTTCTTCCGCGCCGCCGCCGAAACCGGCGTCCTCCCCAACTACACCCCAAAAACCTGACCCACCACCGGCAGCAACAAGCCGTTCAGCCCACTGCCCACGGATTTCTTTTCCCCATCCCATCACCACATCCGCGCCAACATGAAAGCGCTATCGACCTGGCCTCAGCCGCGTGCGTCGAATAATCCGCTTATTAGACGCATATTGTGCGTAGAATACTTGCCTTCGCGCCGGATCCTTGCCATAATCTACGCAAAGGTTGCGTAGAATGACCCTCTATCTCCATGAGCAGCCCGGCTGGCCCCACTTCTTCTTCGACCGCGCCGCTCTCGCGGAACCGTTAGCTGCCGTCCGCCACCGGCAGGGCTGGCTCCTTGGCCGAATGGAGACTTTCGGCTTTGAGCCCCGGCAAGAGGCTACGCTGCACACTCTGACAGCCGATGTGCTCAAGACCAGTGAAATCGAGGGCGAGCACCTGAATCCAGCCCAGGTCCGCTCTTCCCTGGCGCGTCGTCTCGGCATTGACATCGGCGCATTGAAACCTGTCGATCGGGACGTCGAAGGCATTGTGGAAGTCACGCTCGACGCCACCGGCAAATTCTCGGAACCCCTCACCGCCGAGCGCCTGTTCGCCTGGCATGCGGCTCTCTTCCCCACCGCCCGCAGCGGCATGAGACGCATTCGCGCCGGAGCGTGGCGTGATGACAGCACCGGCCCCATGCAGGTCGTCTCCGGTCAAATGGGCCGCGAGCGCGTCCACTACCAGGCGCCTCCTGCCGCGCGCCTCAACGCGGAAATGGCAGCATTCCTCGATTGGTTCAATGCGGACAACGAGGCCGATTGGGTTCTCAAGGCCGCCCTCGCCCATCTTTGGTTCGTTTCAATTCATCCCTTCGAAGACGGCAACGGACGCATCGCGCGCGCCATCGCCGACATGGCCCTCGCTCGCTCCGAGCAGAGCCCGCAGCGCTTCTACAGCATGTCTGCGCAGATCCGTCAGGAGCGGGACGACTACTACCGCATCCTCGAACAAACGCAAAAAGCTACCCTTGATGTGACCGCCTGGATGCAGTGGTTCCTCGCCTGTCTTGATCGCGCCATCGCCGCAGCCGAGGACTCGCTCAAGAGTGTTCTCTCGAAAACCCGCTTCTGGGAGCGGATCGGCGATTTCCCGCTCAACGCACGCCAGCGTCTGGTACTCAACAGGCTGCTCGACGGTTTCGAAGGCAAGCTCACCACGTCCAAGTGGGCCGCACTGGCCAAGTGCTCCCATGACACCGCGCTGCGTGACATCCTGCCACTCATCGAGCGTGGTATCCTCGCCCGCAGCGCCCAAGGCGGCCGCAGCACTAGCTATGAACTCGTGGGCCTTCGTAGGTTTTGAAGCCTCAATGAGCGCATTGTCCTGTTACCGCCAGTTGACAGTCAACTTCCGCCTTGCACGTGATCCGGCCGCGATGGTACCAATGCGCGGCCAGAGGCGCGATTTAACCGCAACGATGGAAGCTTGCCGAGCAGATGCGTGCGGTGCGTCGCTGGCCGTGGCGGGAACCTCAGCGCGCTTACGAATCAGCGCGCTCGTACCAGCGCAGAACTCGCAGGGCGCGTAGGGTGTTCCACCGGCTCGGTCGGCCCTCGCCCTCGTCCGTCTCGACCAACATCACGCCGGGATAGCGGGTCTCGAGCAGCCACCGCCAGTCGCCGTCGCGCTTGGACGCGACCAGCTCGATCGCCTCGGCCATCCGTTCGTCGGGCGTGGCACCAGCGCACCGCAGGTACTCGAGACCACGAAGCACGTCGTAGTGCCACCACGTCGGAAAGGCGAAGCGCGTCCAAGAGCCGTTGCCCTTGCGATCTCGCTCAATCACCTGTCCGGTTGACCGCCGACGCAACAATCTGCGCTCAAGGATGTACTCCTGCCCGCGGAGACGAGCCTCGGTCACCGCCGGTGTCCCGTTGCCAGCCCGTTCGTACTCCAGCAGCGCCTCTAGCACACAGATCGTGGTGTTGAATGACGACCGCATCGAGCGTTCCGGCGCCTCGCAGTTCCAGCCGCCGTCGGGCAGCTGTTCGCCGAGCAGCCGGTCGACGATGCACCGAACATCCTGGCCGAAGTAGGCGCCGACCGTCGCGACCTGCCCGTTAATGCACGGCTCGACCTCGCCTTCAAAAAATCCATGGCCATCGCATTCCTGCGGGCCACATCCCCGCCACGTCACCCGGTCGCGGACGAGGCTCACCGCCTTGCGTGCTTGGCCGCTCGCAGGATCCAGACCCAAGTCCCGCAGCAGCATGAGGACGTGCATCGTGGAGTCCCACCCGCGGCTCCATGCCGTCCCACCCCACCGACCATCGTCCGCCTGGAGCGCGAGCAGCCTCGCGCCGGCGCCCTCGGTGCAGACCCGCGTGCGCTCGGCGGCGACCTCCTCTGCGGACGCATCGGTTAGGTCCCGCATCACTTGCCAGCGGATCGACGGGTCCGAATCGAGCAGCCAGTCGATGACAGTCATGAGTTTCCTTTCCAGGCCACAGTCCCTAGTATCTTAGAAACACATATCTCTCGTCGACGACGATCTCAGCAACGAAATTATTCAGCAAGGCTGTTGTACTGATAGCGATACTCGCAACGAAAAGGCCACCGAGCGCTACCACCGGCGGACGTTGTTGTTTGCAAAGAACTGAGCCCACCCGCAAGCAGAATCTTGCGAGCAATCCTCGTATCAGTCCTCGGATAAAACAGCCAGCTCGGTGCGGCGAAGTCAAGCAGGATCCTACTTGTTGTTGGAGCACGGGTGCTGCGCATCACTTCGCCATAATAGATAACCGTCCAGTGGAGCAGCGGAGCCGGATTCTCCGCATAACCTTCATTACGACCCACTTCAATTGATGCCAAATCGCCGAAGTAATCATCGAGCGGGAACGCTACGCAGCCAGTTCTAGCTCGCGAACCGTCCTCGTCAGAATCAGCGCATCGCATGGCATTATTCTTCGCCCAATCTTCGCCTTTCTGCTATAATCTCCTCATGGACTTTCAACTGGTCACCACCTACAAACCAAGGGGCGACCAGCCCCGCGCCATCGACGAACTTGTCAGCGGCCTCGCCGCCGGAGAGCAGCACCAGGTCCTCCTCGGCGTCACCGGCTCCGGCAAGACCTTCACTATGGCCAAAGTCATTGAAAAGTCCAACCGCCCCGCCCTCATCCTCGCCCACAACAAGACCCTCGCCGCCCAGCTCTATCACGAGTTCAAGCAGTTCTTCCCCTCCAACGCCGTCGAGTATTTCGTCTCCTACTACGACTACTACCAGCCCGAAGCTTACATCCCCGCCGGCGACCTCTACATCGAGAAGGAAGCCACCATCAACGAGGAGCTCGACAAGCTCCGCCTCTCCGCCACCCGTTCTCTCTTCGAGCGCCGCGACTCCATCATCGTAAGCTCCGGCAGTTGCATCTATGGACTCGGCTCGCCAGAGGCCTACTACGGCATGTTGCTCCTCCTCGAAAAAGGCCAGCACATCAGCCGCAAAGACATCACCCGCCGCCTCGTCGAAATCCTCTACGAGCGCAACGACACCGACTTCCGCCGCGGGACTTTCAGAGTGAGAGGAGACATCATCGAAGTCTTCCCCACCTACGACGAAACCGCCTACCGCATCGAGCTCTTCGGCGACGAGATTGAATCTCTCTCGCAAATCGACCCGCTCTTCGGCACCGTCAAGCAGAAATACGCGCGCCTGCCCATCTACCCCAAGAGCCATTACGTCGTGCAACCCGAGCGTAAGGCCGAGGCCATCAACACAATCGTTGCCGAGTTAAACGAACGCGTCGCCGAGCTTGAAGCCGAGGGCCGCATGGTCGAGGCGCAGCGCCTTCACCAGCGCACCCGCTTCGATCTCGAGATGATCAAGTCCATGGGCTACTGCCATGGCATTGAGAACTACTCGCGCCACTTCTCGGGCCGTCTCCCCGGCGAAGCTCCGCCCACCCTGCTCGACTACTTCCCCCGCGATTTCCTCCTCTTCGTCGACGAGAGCCACGCCACCATCCCCCAGGTCCACGGCATGTGGTTCGGCGACCAGAGCCGCAAGCAAAACCTCGTCGACTACGGATTCCGTCTTCCCTCGGCCCGCGACAACCGTCCACTCAAATTCGAGGAGTTCGAGAACCGTATCCACC
>JBARBP010000047.1:0-9277 GCA_049793195.1 Occallatibacter sp.
GTCGAAACCAGTTCCACAAAGCGGTTGATCGAGAAGTTTCCCTTGCCCACGCCGTGATGGTGCAGCAGTTGCAAGCGGTTCTCAATACCCGGTCCGCCATTGGGAATCTTGGTGAAGTCGTCCTTGCCAAGCGCCTTCTGATCCGCAAAACAGAACGGGCAATGGTCGGTCGAGACCACTTGCAGATTGTCTTTGCGCAGACCCTCCCAGAGCTTTGGCTGATTCTTGCGTTCGCGCAACGGCGGCGTGAACACGTACTTCGCGCCGTCCCAGCCCTTCCCTTCCATGTTGTCCTCGATAGAAAGCAGGAGGTATTGCGGACAGGTCTCGGCAAAAGCAGGCAGCCCGCGGTCGCGCGCCTCGCGCACCTGGTTGAGCGCGTCCTCGCTGGAGAGATGCACAATGTACACCGGCACGCCGGCCATCTCCGCCATCGCGATCGCGCGATGTACGGCTTCAGCCTCAGCTTTCGTGGGCCGCGTTAGCGCATGATAGATGGGCGCTGTCTTGCCCTCGGCCAGCGCCTGCTGCACGATCACGTCAATTACAGAGCCATTCTCCGCGTGCATGCAAATCAGTGCGCCATTCTTCGCCGTCTGCTGCAACGCTTTGAAAATGGTGGCGTCGTCCACCATCAACACATTCGGATAAGCCATGAAAAGCTTGAAGCTGGCCACGCCCTCGCGCACCATGTCGTCCATGTCTTCCAGGCCCGCGTCTCCAAGATCGGTGACGATCATGTGCAGCCCATAGTCGATGCATGCCTTGCCTTCCGCCTTCTTCCACCAGGTGTCGAGCGCAGAGCGCATCTTCGTCCCGCGCGCCTGAATGGCGAAGTCAACAATCGTCGTCGTCCCGCCAATCGCCGCAGCACGCGTGCCGGTCAAAAAATCGTCGGCTGATTTCGTGCCGCCGAAGGGCATGTCGAGATGTGTATGCGCATCGATACCACCGGGCAGCAGCAATAGGCCGCTTGCATCCACAACCTTGTCCGCCGAGCCTGCCGGAATATCCGCGCGGATTTCCTTGATAGTCGCGCCTTCAATCAGCAGGTCGGCCTTCAACGAAGAGTCGGCGTTGACGATAGTTCCGTTTTGAATAAGGACAGTAGCCATAATTCTGAATCCCCTTTCCTGACTTCAAAGAATCGTTCGGGTTCAGGATTGAGGTGGAGCAGCACAAGTTGCTCCTCGAGTGCGTTCGTCCCAGGTCTCCGGCGGCAACCCGGTGTCGACACGGACCATGGTAATGCACTCGTCCACCGGGCAAACCAGCGAGCAAAGATTGCACCCAACACACTCGGCTTCGTCGACGCGTGGGATCCGTGCCAGCGGCGTAGGATAAGGTTCCTGCGACGAAGCTTCGCGTTCCTTGCGCGTCACCGGCGTTTCCACAATGGACGCACGGCTCTGCGTCTCCTTCACCGCCGGAATCGGATGCATCTCCACGTGCCCATTCACCGGCCCCGACACGCGATCCAGATGAATACACTGATGCGCGCCATCCCAGCAGGCAATGTGACAGAGATCGCAGCCGATGCACTTCTGCTCGTCGATGTGCGCGACAATTTTGTAGTTCAGGTTCAGGTGCTTCCACTCGGTCACGCGCGGGAGTGAAAGCCCGCGAAAATCCTCGATGGTCTCAAATCCCTTCGACTGCATCCAATTATCGAGCCCCTCGGCCATGTCCTCAACAATGCGGTAGCCGTGGTGCATGACTGCTGTACACACCTGCACGGTGCCGCAGCCGAGCAGAATGAACTCCGCCGCGTCGCGCCACGAGCCGATGCCGCCGATGCCGGAGAGCGGCAGTGCAGCCTCGGGGTCGGACATGATCTGCTGCACCATGTTGAGCGCGATCGGTTTTACCGCCGGGCCGCAGTAGCCGCCGTGCGAGCTTTTGCCGTCTACATTTGGTCGCGGCGTGAGCGTGTCGAGATCGATGCCTGTAATCGAGTTGATGGTGTTAATCGCGGAGAGCCCGTCCGCACCGCCCAATTTTGCCGCGCGCGCCACGGTGCGAATGTCGCTGATGTTGGGCGTGAGCTTGACCAGCACCGGTGTTCGCGCCTTTTCTTTCACCCACTCGGTAATCATCTGCGCGTACTCCGGCACCTGGCCCACCGCCGAGCCCATGCCCCGTTCGCTCATGCCATGCGGGCAACCAAAGTTGAGTTCCAGCCCGTCAGCACCGGTCTCTTCGGTGCGTACAACTATGTCATGCCAGGTCTCGCGATTCGAGGCCACCATGAGCGAGGCAATCACGGCGTGCCGCGGATAGCGCTTCTTGACCTCGGTCATCTCGCGCAGATTCACTTCAATACTACGGTCGCTGATGAGCTCGATATTGTTGAATCCCATGATGCGCTGGCTGTTCCAATCAGTCGCCGAATAGCGCGAGCTCACGTTGGTGATTGGCTCCCCGATCGTCTTCCACACCGCTCCGCCCCAACCGGTATCGAACGCGCGCATGATCTGTTCGCCGCAGTTGGTGGGCGGCGCGGAAGCAAGCCAGAACGGATTCGGCGAGTTGATGCTGCCGGCAAAATTGCGAACGCGAATGTCAGGCATGAGCCACCTCCGCGGTCTTGAGCATCGCAAGGGCGGCCCGTTTGCCGGCGGCCACCGCGTCCACCACTTCGCGGCCGCCGTTCACACAGTCGCCGCCGGCGTAGTAACGTGGATTGCTGGTCTGTCCGTTGGCAAGATCGGCAACGATGCTTCCGTCGCGCACTTCAACTCCGCGCAACTCCTGGATGAGCTGCGCGAGCGGCGATTGACCGATGGCAGGCACAATCCAATCGCATTCGATGGTAAAGTTTGAATCGGGAATCGGCAACAGGGTGTGATCTACCTGCTGCACCTGCGCCGTGTCGAGCAACAGGCGGCCCGGTTCAATTGACCGAATGGCGAGCGGCTGCCTGCGCCAGAGAAACTGCACACCTTCCTGCTTGGCGTGTTCGTACTCAAAGTCGAAGGCCGACATGTCGTGTTCGCCACGGCGATAGAGTAGATAGACGGTCCCCGCGCCGAGACGGCGGGCGGCGTTGGCAGCATCGATGGCTGTGTTGCCCGCGCCCACCACGACAACCGTGCCGTGCAGCTCGCGAATGTGCCCTGTCTTGTAAGCGGCGATCAGTTCGAGCGCATTCATCACACCATCGCTATCTTCGCCGGGGACGCCGAGCCGCTGCATCGCGCCCAAGCCAAGGCCGAGGAAGATACTGTCGAACTCTCCTTCGAGCGCGTCCAAATCTGCGGCAGATTCTATGCTCACACCGAAACGGAACTCAACGCCGAGACGTTTTATCATTTCCACTTCGCGCAGACTGTCGGCGGCGCGCAGTTTGTACTCGGCGACGCCGTAGGTGTTCAAACCCCCAGGCAGTGCGCGGCGCTCGATCACGGTGGCCTGCGCGCCCTGGCGGCAAAGTTCTGCTGCGCAGGCCAGCGATGCGGGACCGCCGCCAATGCAGGCAACACGCAGCTTGCACGATGCGGACGGCGCGGCAGGAAGCTGTTCGCCCGAAGCGTAAAAGGCATCCATCGCGTGGCGCTGGAGCAGTGCAATTTGGATCGGCTTGCGATTCTGGCGATGCAGCACGCAGGCCCCCTCGCAAAGCACGTCTACCGGGCAGACCCGTGCACAGCTTGAACCAAGAATATTGGCGTCGAGGATGCGGATTGCGGAACCTCGCATATTGCCCGAAGCGATGCGCTTAATGAAGCCCGGAACATCGATGTGCGTGGGACAGGCTGCCGTGCAGGGCGCGTCGAAGCAATTGAGGCAACGATCGGCCTCGATTACGGCGGCCTGAGCCGCAAGCGCAGGCTTCAGCTCATTGAAGCGTTCGCGAAGTTGCGGGTCGTCCGGTAAAGTCGCACTGCTCATCGAGACCTCGAGGGATACTACCGTTCAGAGCCTTTCTCGCACGGCTGGGTTAAACCTCATGCGATGCTTCTTCAAACGATCCTAGGAGGCGACCAGCGGTCCATACAGATCGGGCCGGCGATCACGATAGAACTGCCAGGTTCGGCGCACATCGGCAATCTCATCCAGATTCAAATCCGCGGTAAGCACCTCGTCCTTGTCGCGCGAGGCCTGCGCAATAATCTGCCCTCGCGGATTGGCGAAGTAGCTTGACCCGTAGAACTCGCCGATGTTCCACGGCGGCTCTGTGCCAACACGATTGATCGCCACAATGAAATATCCGTTGGCGGCTGCGTGAGCCGGCTGCTCCAGTTTCCACAGGTATTCACTCAAGCCAGCCACCGTTGCCGAGGGGTTGAAGACGATCTCCGCGCCGTTCAGTCCCAGGCAGCGTGCGCCCTCGGGAAAATGCCGGTCATAACAGATGTAGACGCCGATTTTGGCGAAGCCGAGATCGAACACCGGATAGCCCAGGTTGCCGGGGCGAAAGTAAAACTTCTCCCAAAAGCCGGGCGCCACATGCGGAATATGGGTCTTTCGATACTTGCCCAGGTACGTACCGTCGTTCTGAATGACCGCGGCGGTGTTGTAGAAGATGCCTTCCTGCTCGACTTCGTAGACCGGGACGACCATGGCGATATGTAGCTCTTTGGCTAGCGCCTGCATCAGGGTTACAGTCGGACCCGAAGGAACCGGCTCTGTGGTCTCGTACCACTTCACGGATTGCTCGGCGCAGAAGTAGGGGCCGTTGAAGATCTCCTGCAGGCAAACAATCTGCGCCCCGTCGGCAGCCGCCTTGCGAATCAGCCCCAGGTGCTTCTCGACCATGGCCTGCTTCTGGACTGCCAACGGCTCGGTGGCGGGCACTGCATTGGAAGCCTGAATGATGGAACAGCGAACAATACGTGGCATTTGCGCCGCCTCCGGGACAAAGTGGATAGTATTTGAAGTTAATTCAAACCGGCGCAGAGGGCAATGCTTAGTTAGAGTCCAGAGGGGCACCCCGCTCACTCAATCGCTCAGAACCGATAGAACCAAGCCACTGGCACTTGTGGGTCATTCAGCCGCGTCTGCATCAGCGTTATACTCTCCGCACACAGGGTAGATGTGCCGTCCGGAAAAAGCCGGAGACGGGGAGAACGCATTCGATGACCCAACTCGCACGTATCAGGAATTCAGCGTTCGCCGCGGTACTGATTGCGGTGCTTCTCGCCATTCTTCCCGCTTGCTCCGCGCAAACTGCGCCCCACAAAAAGAAGACTCCACCCAAACCCGAGCCCACGGCGCTGGATTTACTTGAATACATCCGCGGCGCGCTTCTTTCGCTCAGCCCTGAAGACGGGATCAACGACAACGTTGATGTGACATTCGACGCAACGGCGGGTGTTCTGACGGTCAAGCAACCGGGCGGCCATTGCGATGAATTCTTTGGCGCGCTCGACGCCAACGACGTTGTCTGGGACGACTTCGATCCGAGCGACTCCCGCAACACACGTGAGCGACTTGTGCGCGTAACCATGGTCTCAGACAGTAACAAAACGGCGAGAACCTGCTACGACAAGGCCAATCAGGTTGATCTCAGCGTTCCGACGAACCGCGTTAGGTTGCTCTTTTCCTACGCCAAGGCGGATCAACGGTCTAAGTTCCAGGAGACGATGACCAAAGCCATCAAGAAGCTGATCGTTCTCGAAGGCGGGGCACCGGAGCATGATCTCTTCTAGGGAATTCCAACGGCTGATTTTGAGCCGGAGGCCAGACAGACAGAAACACCCGCTGCCTCCCAGTTCACCGAGAGGCAGCGAGCGCCGTAGGCGGATGGAGCTACTCGGCTGCGGTTTCTTCCGCAGTTGGTTCGGCAGGAGAGGCCTCGGCAGCCTCTGACTCGACTGCCTCAGCCATGACCTTCACCTTGATCTGTGCGGTCACTTCGCGGTGTAGCTTGATGGCTACGCTGTAGTCGCCCACGCTCTTGAGGGGCTCAGGCAGCTGAATCTTGCGGCGATCGATCTCGAATCCATTTGAAGCGAGCGCGGCAGCAATGTCGGCCGAGGTGACGGAGCCGAACAGGCGACCCTCTTCGCCCGACTTGCGGGTAAAGGTCAGCACCACCGGTTCCAGTTTGGCAACCTGGGCTTCGGCAATCGCCTTCTCGGAGGCGGATCGGCGTGCGGCAGACGACTTCATCTGCTCGATAACTGCCTTGTTAGCTGCGGTGGCCTGCATCGCAAGTTTGCGAGGTAGCAGAAAGTTGCGACCAAAGCCTTCTGCAACTTTCACCACGTCTCCGCGATGGCCGAGATTGTCTACATCTTCCTTCAGAATGACTTCCATGTGAAACTCTCCAATTTTTCGGGCGGCGTTGGCGGTCCCGAAGGCGCTTTTGTCTCCTGGATGGGAGCGACTCGGATCCGGCTGCGCAGCGCAGTATTTCAGATCGGCGTCAGAACATTTGTCGCCAGCCATTGCATGTTAAGCCACGGCTGTATCTCATCACGCGAGAAAGCCGGGACGGGCAGGCGGCAACCGGGCCGAAGGTTAGTGCCGCGTGGCAAACGGCAGCAGGGCGATGTTCCGGGCCTGCTTGATGGCGCGGGTCAGGCGGCGTTGGTGCGTGGTGCACACGCCAGTGAGCCGCCGCGGCACAATCTTGCCGCGCTCGGCAACAAAGCCTTGCAGCAGCCTTACGTCGCGGTAAGGAATCGCGTCAATCTTCTCCGTGCAGAACTTGCAAACCTTCTTGCGACGGAAAAATTTGCCGCGTCCGCCCGGACCACCCGAAGGTCGCCCGCCGGGGCCGCCAGGCCGTCCGCCAGAGCGAGGACCAGGCCCAGAACCCGGTCCTGAACCAGAACTCGAACTGGGACCATGACCCGCATCGGACGCCTGGGGTGCTGCTGCGCCCGCTTCGGGCGCCTTTCCTTGATTCTCATCAGACATAGTGTTTCCTCTTTACTCTCTTCGTCTCCACCAGCGCCCATGCAGACGCAGCAGAATACTGGATCGGGCCGCTGCCCGGCCACCATAGGATGGGCAGGTGTCGGCGATGAACAAAAACGCCGTTAGACGACGGTCTGGACGGGTTCGACAGCTTCCGCCACAGGGGCAGCAACAGCCACGGGAGTTGCTGCAGCCGCGGGAGTTGAAACGCCCGCGCCCGTAGGCTCCGCGCTAACTTTTCGGCGAGTTCCACGCAGGGCCTTCACCTTCGCCAGGCGCTTCTCTTCCTCGTCGACGCGGACCGTGATGAATTTGATCACCGGCTCTGTCACGCGCAAGCGGCGCTCGAGCTCAAGGACTCCGGCGCCATCCGCCTCGATGGTGAGCAGCACGTAGTTGCCGTCGTTGAACTTGCGCACCATATAGGCGAGCTTGCGCCGGCCCATCTTCTCGACAGTCTTCACTGCGCCGCCGCCGGATGTAACGGTGGCGCTAAATCCGGCAATCAGCTTGTCGGTATCCTCTTCGGTCACATCGGGCCGAACGATAAACATAACCTCATACACACGGGACATCAGCATTCCTTTTCCGCCGGAGCGACGCATCGCCCCAGCCCCTCAACTCTCAATTCCCTCAACTCTCAATTCGTAGTTCGCAGGTCAAAAGAACGTGGTTCGCTGCAACTTCTAACCCTGATCCCTGTTCCCCGATCCCTGTTCCCTGTCCTTCTCTTCCTTGCGATTAAACTCGTTCATCGCGGCTGCCGGACCCTGTTCGAGAATTCGCCGCGTGGCCATCGCCACCCGGTCAAGCACCTCGTCAAGAACCGTCAAATCCGCCTTGCGCATCGGCGAGAGCAGGTAATCCCTGCCCGGACGCCTTCCGCCACCGGCGGCAATCGCATCAGGTGGTAAGTCGAGGCCCACGCCAATGCGCAGCCGCAACCACTCCTGACTGCCCAGGGCGCCAGTCACGCTGCGGGCTCCGTTGTGCCCCGCCGGCGAACCGCGCTCCCTGATCTTGAAGGTCCCCAGCTTCAGGTCAAGCTCGTCGTGAATCACGAGCAGGCCCTGGGCCGGGTCCGCCTCAAACTCTCGAACCAGCGCGGCTACTGCTTCTCCGCTCAGGTTCATAAACGTCTCCGGCTTGGCCAGGACCACGACGCGCCCCGCCATTCGGCAGGTCGCAGTAACGGCCCGGCAACGCCGGTTTTGAACCACAACCCCTTCTTGCTGGGCGATGCGGTCGATGGCCATGAACCCCGCGTTGTGCGGAGTCCAAAGGTACTCCAGTCCAGGATTGCCCAAACCCACTATCAGGAATGGGCCGCTCCGGCCGCGAGATCCAGGGTCCCCAACAAGCGATCTTTGCTCGCTGGGGTGGCGGGATTCACTTTCTCCGGCCAAGGCTTACTTCTTTGCGCCTGCGCCAGCGTCAGCCTTCTTGGCTCCTGCTTCCGGCTCAGTCTTGCCCTTCTTGGCAACTTCGGGTTCGGTTGCAGCCGTTGCAGCTGTCGCTGCGGCCACTGCCGCTGCCTCAACCTCAGCGGGCGTCGGCGCTTCCTCGCGGATCGAGACCACGTGGGCCACGGTCGCATCGGCTGCGCTAAGAAACTTGATCTTGTCAGTGTGCGGCAGATCGCTGACGCGAAGAACCCCATGCATCTCCAGTGCGCTCACGTCCAAATCGATGTGGCTGGGAATATTGGCCGGCAGACATTCGATTTCCACCTGCCGCATCACCTGGTCCAAAATGCCGCCGGAGGTCTTCACGCCCACTGGAATGCCCAGCAGCTTCACGCGCACCTTCACGCGCAGAACCTTGTCCAGAGCAATCCGCTTCAAGTCGATGTGAATCAGGCTGTCGTTAATCGGCTCGCGCTGCCAGTCCACGATCATGGCTTTGGCTGTGGCTTGGCCGGGAAGCTCAACATCAAAGATGGTGTTATGGCCAGATTCGGAAAAGAGAATCCGGGAAATCTGCTTCGGCTCCACTTCAACAGCAACCGGGTCATGCCCGGGACCATAAAGCACGGCAGGAATCTTGCCCGCTGCACGTACGCGTCGCGCGGCATTCTTGTTGAACTTGCCCTCGCGGGGCTTGGCTACGACTACTTCAGGCATTCTGTCTCTCGTTTCCTTGTATCGGGCACGGGGGAAAGCAGCTTCTAGCCGCTAGCTTCTAACTGCCAGCTTTAACTGCTGCTCTGAAGTTGACTGCCCCGCTCCCTTTGTTGAGGCTGGCCGTTGGCCAGCAGTTTTCAGTTCACAGTTCTTAGTTCACAGTCCCCGGTTCACTCGATTCGGCCCGCATAACGCGCCAAAACTACGAACTGCGAACTAAGAACTACGAACTGTCCTTAGCTAAACAGCGAACTTACGCTGGTCTCCAGGTGAATGTTCTCAATGGC
>JBARBP010000048.1:0-10672 GCA_049793195.1 Occallatibacter sp.
CCTGTTTCCGATCTTCATCCCCGCGCTCCTGGCCATGGCTCAAGCGACCGGCGACATCTTTACCGGCGAAAGCGACCCGACACTCTGGATCAAGATGCTTCTCGGTTACGACATCATCTTCACCACAGTCAGCCTCCTCCTTTTCGATGTAGTCCTCCACGCGGAGTAGCTGCCCGCCGTCGTACACTGGAAAGGTTCGTTCAGGATTCCCCGATGAAGAAATTTGCAATCGGTCTTTACGTTGCCGTCACTATCGCGCTCATGGGCTGGGGCTTCTACCAGGCTGTTTATGTCGCGCCCTTGGATGCCATGCAGGGCGAAATCTCCCGCATCTTCTACTACCACGTGCCGAACGCGATGCTGTGCTTCCTCTTCTTCGCAATCAGCCTGGTCGGCTCCATCGGCTATCTCAGCTTTCGCCAGAGCCTTCCCAGCCGGGCGCAGGCAGCCGATGCCTTGGCGCTTGCCGGTGCTGAAGTCGGCGTTCTCTACTGCACTGTTGTCCTCACCACCGGCCCCCTCTGGGGTCGCCGAGCCTGGGGAATCTGGTGGACATGGGATGCCCGCCTCACCACCACCCTCGTCCTCTGGCTCATCTACGTCAGCTACCTGCTCATGAGACGGTTTGCCGCCGGCCCGCAGATGCAAACTCTGGCTGCCGTCCTCGGCATCTTTGGCGCGCTCGACGTGCCCATCGTCTACATGTCCAACCGCTGGTGGCGCACGCAGCACCCTGCTCCCGTCTTTGGCGGAGGGCCGGACTCAGGGATCAAAGACCCGGCCATGCTGGCCGCCTGGGAATGGAATATTTTGGCCTGGCTCGCCTGGGGTCTGCTCATTCTTGCCCTGCGCTACCGTCTTGAGCGCCAACACCAAAAGTTCGCGGAAGCCGAAGCGCAAGCTGCGCTCAACGCCTGAGGGCTTCGGCTGGGATCAAGGAGAAACATGGATACAGCAGCAATTCTCGACCACCAGTTCACCGTAGCCGCTTACGTGATCACCTGGACTCTCCATCTGGGCTATCTCGCGTGGCTGGGCCTGAAGTGGCGTGCTCAAAAACGGGGCGCAGAGCTCCTGAGCCGAAGACCCCGCTAGCCGGCCAATGCCAGCCAATATTGATCTGGGACTCACCTTAGTTATTTAAAGCGCCTCAAAGAGATCTCATCCGCTCCCACCATATTTCAACTTGGATGAACTTCGACATCGATTTTCTTGACCCCATCTTTGACCTGCGATCAAAGACAAAACGTCGACTGAGTTCCTCGAGTCACCGGCTTTATCCGTGTTCTCCATCACATCGACTCAGGAAAAATCGCCTCTGATTACAAAAGATCGATGAAATATCTCTTCAACTTTCCCACCAGCCCTGTCGCAGCTCCGCAGGACATCTACAACTTTCGTGGGAGAATGCTCTGGCCCCGGCTGCTCATGTGGCTGGGTCTTAGTTGTATTCAAGATTTCTCCAATCCCGACGATGATTCATTTGTTTGCAACTTGCATGAAGCTATGCCAGGAGAGAAACACAATGCATGACCTTTTAATTGCTCTCGCCTTTATTGGCATGGTTGTGGCCCCGGCAATCGTTGCGGCTACAACCGAAATCGATGCCCCCGAAAGAAATAAGTAGCCAAGATGCCCTGCGCCGCAAGGTGCGCCCAGAGAGTTCCGAGCTCCTGGCACTCCGCTATCGGCGTCGAACCAACTACTTACACAACAAGACGTTGACGCCCGCGCCGGCCTTCGCCCCTCCCAAATGCGGCAGCATCTCTAGCTTTGCCGCAGTTGGGACCATTGCATTCAACTCGGCACTCTTCCCCAAAATGCCTTAGACTGAGGCATTGGGGGCAGTCATGTTGGTCGTAATGAAGACGCAGGCCACACCCGAGGAAATCCAGGCAGTCTGCGAATATATCGAGAAATTGGGCTTCAGGCCCCATCCCCTCCCCGGTGCACAGCGCACCGCCATCGGAATCACCGGCAATCAGGGAGAGGTGGACCGCGGCAACCTCGAAGAGCTTTCCGGCGTTGCCGAGGTCATTCGCGTCTCAAAGCCCTACAAGCTCGCCAGCCGCGACGTCAAAGAAGAAGACACCATCATCCGCTTTGCGGGAACCGACGCAACCATCGGCGGCCGTGACCTGGCCGCGATTGCTGGGCCTTGCTCAATTGAAAGTCGCGAACAGGCCTTTGCAATTGCCGAACAGGTAGCCGCTGCAGGAGCGCAGTTCTTCCGTGGCGGCGCCTTCAAACCACGCACGTCTCCCTACGCATTTCAAGGCATGGGTCTCGAGGCGCTGCGCATCATGGCCCAGATTCGCGACCGCTTCGGACTCCGCATCATTACCGAAGCCCTCGACAGCGAAACCCTCGAACTGGTCGCCGAGTGGGCCGACGTAATCCAGATCGGCGCTCGCAACATGCAGAACTTCTCCCTGCTGAAGAAAGCCGGGAAACTGCGCAAGCCCGTCCTTTTGAAGCGCGGCCTGAGCGCCACGCTCGAAGAGTTTTTGATGGCCGCCGAATACGTCATGAGCGAGGGCAACTACCAGGTGATTCTGTGCGAGCGCGGCGTGCGCACCTTCAATGACCATGCTCGCAACACCCTCGACCTCAGTATTGTTCCGGCCGTGCAGCGAGTCAGCCACTTACCGATTCTTGTTGACCCCAGCCACGGAACGGGCCGCCGCGACAGCGTACTGCCCATGGCCCGGGCCGCTGTGGCGTGTGGCGCAGACGGCATCATCGTTGAAGTCCACCATCAGCCTGAAAAGGCGCTGTCCGACGGGCCGCAGTCCATTTACCCTGCCCAGTTCGCGGTGATGATGGACGAGCTAGCCCAGATTGCCCCCGTGATTGGACGAACGTTGCCCCGCGGAATTCACGTCAGCGCGATTGCCGGATAGCAAGGCGCTCCGGCATATATGATGCAGGCCAGGGCCTGTTCAAGCTTCGGGCCCAGCGAAGCATAGCCTATTGGAAAGCCGTTCGAACCTCATGATTCCGAGGCACGCCGCCATAGCCCGCGTTTTTGCATTCAGCCTGATTGTTTTGGCCCTTGCCGGCTGCCGTTCCCACGACTTCCCCCAGTACCCTGCCAACTATCGCGAATATGTGTATGTCACCAACGGCGGCAGCGGCACCGTGACCGTGCTCGACGTGGTAAATGTCCGACTGGACCGCGAACTTCCTGTGGGCCAGAATCCCGTTGCCGCCGCAGCCAGCCCCACGCGCAACGAGGTCTACGTGGTCAACTCAGGCGCGCCGGGCGGCGAGGGTTCCATCTCGGTCATCAATGCCGAAAACAACACTGTCGCCGCCACAATTCCGCTGCACCGGCAGCCTGTTGCGATCGATCTTGACCCCGAGGGAAAGCTGGCCTACATTGCCAACTCCGGTTCCAACTCGGTCTCCGTCGTCGATTTGAAGAGCCGTCGCGAGGTGGCCCAGATAGGAGCGGGTGAGGAACCCGTTGCGGTGCGCCTCTCTCCGGATGGAAAGACTCTGGCCGTCGCCAATCGCAGGGGCAATTCCCTCAGCCTCATCGACCCAGGGAGTCTCAGCGTGCGCGCTGTCTTCGCAGGCTGCCCGGGAGCCTCCGACCTCGCGATTCTCCCTGATTCCTCAAAGGCCTTCGTGGCCTGCTCGGTGGGTCACCAAATCATGTCGATAGCCCTGGCGCGGGCCGCCCAACCCGCCACTGCTCAGCCCGGCTCCGCACAGCTAATACCGGCGCAACCCGATCGCCTTGAAGCACTGATGGATGTCGGCCGCGGTCCCGTGCAAGTGGCCCTCAAACCCGACGGCGGCGAAATCTTCGTCGTCAACTCGCTCAGTAACTCCATCTCCGAGGTCATCACCGGCAACAACGATGTACAGGGCGCATACCTGATGGGCGACAACCCGGTCAGCGGCCTCGTCTCCCGCGACAACGCTTTGCTCTATGTCGGCAATTTACGCTCCCAGACTGTCATTGTGTACTCCATCAACGACGGCAGGCGCGTCGCCTATATTCATGTGGGCGACGGGCCCTCGGCGCTGGGGTTCTCGGCGGAGGGCAATCTGCTGTTTGTAGTCGATGCGCGGTCAGGAGACGTAGCTGTGGTGCGGACCGCCCCGCTCGATGGAGCGATCACACGCAATGCGTCCCTTTCGGTCTTCACGCTGCTCCCCACCGGCCGCAATCCCAACGCAATTGCCGACAAGGCGTTCAAGCTACCCTAACTCTTCTTTTGCCCCCACCGCGCCACGCTGAACTGCGCTCCCGCAAACAAGATGAGGCCGGACGCATAAGCCCAGAAGATCAATCCGACGGAGACGTAAAACTGTCCATATAGATCCTTCAGGTTGAGGTGAGGCAGCACTCCCTCAAAGGCATATTTGGAAATCAGCCAGATAACGCCCGTGACTACGGCGGCGCGAAAAACCGGGCGCCACGGCACCTTGCGGTTGGGCAACAGCCAGTAGATGGAAAAGAAGAACAGAATCGACGCCACGCCTGTGGTGGCTGCCAGCAGCAAAAAGCTGATGCTATTAAAGACGAAATTGTCGGTGTGGTGAAAGAAGAGCACGGCGATTACGTCGCGCGCACCTGCGTTCAACGCAATGCTACCCATACCAAGTGCCACCATCAAAATGGCGAGCCCAAATGCGACCACTTGATTGAAGAGATAATTGCGGCTCTTGGTTACACCCCAGGCTTGGTTAAGCGCCACTTCAAGAGGCAGAAAGATGCCTGTGCAGGCAACCAGAATCATGATGAGAGAGAACACCTGCACGCCATGCTTCGAGGCCGTGTAGGCCAGGTTTTCAGCCACAAACCCCTGGTTCGATGGTAGAAAATACTTCACCATGTCGTTCACCACACCCACCATCGCCTGCGAGTGAAAGACCGACAGCGCTAGCGTATACAGAAGCACAATGAACGGAATAAACGAGAGGATAGCGTTTGCCGCCACGCTGAAGGCGAAGGTGTGTACTTCGCTGTCCAGCAGGTAGGCAACAAGCGCTGTGCCGTCCTTGCGCCAGCGGTACCACTTCGACTGCGTCGCCGGCACAGCCGGGCCGCTCGCCGCGGTCGCAAGGGTTTCCTCGGCGTTGCGGGCCTCTTCAATAACGGTGCGTGCATCGTCGGCCAAGTTCAATCCCTTTCTGTGTCAGGAAAATTTCCGCGGTTCCATTGATATGGGGTGCAATTGCGGGAAAGTGCTGTCTTAAGGATAGCCCCCTGGATGGATTCACGATGAGCCGGACGGACCGTCCGAGGCACACAGTTTTTCGAGAGCCCATCGCGCGGCCGTTCGCAGACCCTCGTCGGCTGCACCCGACCACTTCTCCAGAACCGCGGCAAACCGGCTCTGGCCGCTGTTGCCCATGGCGATGGCGATATTCCTGCGCAGCCCATCCAAGCCCGCTCTACGCACCGGCGAACCATTGAACTGTTCCTCAAACGCTTGTTCGTCCAGTGAGGCTAACCACTCGAGTGCGGGATTCACCAGTTCCGCGCGCGGCTCCAACTCGGAATCCGCCGCGATTGGGGCCTTCCGGTTCCAAGGGCAAACATCCTGGCAGATGTCGCACCCAAAGACCTGGCGGCCCACCCCCTCCATCAACGCCTCGTCAATCTGCCCCTTGTGCTCGATGGTCAGATACGAGATACACCGCGTTGCATCCATACGGTAGGGCTCAATAAGTGCATTCGTGGGGCAAGCATCGATACAGCGGCGGCACGTCCCGCAACGATCGGGCGCCAGTGCCGCCTCCGGCTCATTTGCGACTGGCAGGGAGGTTAAAAGAACGGCCAGAAACCCAAAAGACCCCAGCTTCGGATGAATCAGGCACGTATTCTTTCCGGTCCAGCCAAGGCCCGCAGCCGTGGCCAGCGAGCGCTCTACCAGTGGACCGGTATCCACATATCCCCGAGCCTCAAACTCCCCCCGGTGCGCCACTCGATACGCCACCCGAATCCGCTCTTCAAGCACAACCAGCCGTTTCTTCAGCACCTTGTGGTAGTCGCTCGGCCGCCGGCGCCCTTCCGCGTCTTTTTGACCGCTCCAGGCATACCGCGCAATCCATCCCAGCTCCACCCCAGCTGGTACTGTAGAAAGCGGCTGGTCGCTGTGATAGCTCACAAAGCAGACAATGGCCGATCGCGCCCAGGGAAATGGAATTGCCACCCGCGCCCTTAGCAGATTCCCATCTTCGTTCCGCCGCTCAAGATAGCGCATGGTTCCCGCGTTGCCGCCGTCCACCCACGCTTCAAACCGTTCGGCATCCCGCGCCGCCTCACCATACGGAAGCGCCACCAGCCCCGCCTCCGTAAATCCGGCCTCCAGCGCCCAGCCGCGCACCTCGGCGAGACTCAGCCCAGGATGCAAACCTTCCGCGATTTTGAAAACCGAGTCAGACATGGAACCGCCGGTACCTCTTCTTGCGTACTAGCATTCAGTGTTCAATTGTGGACGCCGGAATCGAAATCGAACATGCGGAACGGGAACCTCGAATTCCAAAGCACATGTTTCCCTTGCATTTTCAGCATATTCTCTTAGCTCCGCTCTGGCCTTCCACGTGCAAGTTAGTAAGTGTTAGACCGCAAGGCATCCGCTCTCGCCACGCAATGGCCAGAAAAACTTGCCCAGGAGGTAGTCATGATCGACACGATCTGCACCGAAGAAAGAACAATGAATATCGAGGTCGCCGCGCCCTCCCAACTGACCGAACTGGTCCGCGGAAATGAGCAGTGTCTCATTGACGAGATCAAACCGCTGGTGCGCTTCCAGAGCGTGGCCCTTGACCTCACCTCGGTCCAGCGCATCGACGCAGCCGGCATCGCCGCCCTCATTGCTCTCTACCGCATTGCCAACGCGTCGGGGCACCGCTTCAGCCTCTCCAAGGTCTCTTCCCGCGTGGCAGAAATGCTGACGCTGGTCGGGCTAGACGGAATTCTCTTGTCTTGCAGTGCGGATCAAGCTTCGCATTCTGCCTCTCGGCTCGCCCGCAACGCCGCCTGATTTCCTCACCCATTCTCCCCCGGAACTCGCTCCGCGGACTTGGTTCATATTTCAAAGCAGGAATGACCGGGTCCGCGTTTCACGCCTTTTAATAACCTTACAAATCGCATGTGATGCATAGCACAGGCAATTCCGTGCTTGGGGCACTATTCGTAGAGCGAAGAGCGTGTGCCCCAAGCCGCCGTAGTCTCTCTGGATTACCACACGCACTCAGCCCGTTAGTGAAACCGCTCGAGCACCGAGCTTGTGTTCCACCATTCTTTCTTATAGGCCGCGCGAGGGGAACATGAATTCGGTGCGATCGATTCAAGGTTTCTTGTCGCAGGACCGCAAGACAGCAAGACCGGAGGGCAGGAGCGATGAACATCACTGCTGAAGAAGTCAACGGAACGGCGGACGTAGCTTTGCCCGCGCCCACCACCTTGCTCACTGAAGCCTTGAACATCACAGCTGAAGAGATCAAAGAGATGCTGGACGTGGCTTTCCTCGCGCCCACCACCACTCCAACAGAAGTTGAAGCGATGGCCCTGGTAGTGCGCAATGAAGGGTATGGGCAGATGTGTGTAAACACGGCTCACATCCAGCGTGCAGCTGCCGCCCTGAAGGGCTCGCGCGTCAAGCTGGTTGCCCCCGTTGGTTTTCCTCTGGGAGCGGTGAGAACGGAAATCAAAGTATTCGAGGCTGAGCATGCCCTGGCCGATGGCGCTGCGGAAATTGATATGGTCCTCAATATCGGTGCGTTAATCGATGGCGACTTCAAATCTGCGGAAAACGATGTGCGCGCAGTCGTCAAGGCCGCCGACGGAGCCATCGTCAAAGTTATTATTGAAACTCCCTTCCTGACGGACAGACAGAAGGCCGACGCCGCCCATCTTGTGCAGGCGGCAGGCGCGTCGTTCGTCAAAACCTGTACCGGATTCAGCCCCGATCCCTCCGCTCTGTACGAGGACATCCGCCTGATTCGCCAAACCGTAGGCCCCAACATGGGAGTCAAGGCTTCGGGCCGGATTGGTAACTACTTTCGTTATGCCGCCATGCTGGAAGCAGGCGCAAACCGTATAGGGCTCAATCTGCAACAGTCCCGTGAAATTCTTCGCGGTTGGAGCGCGGAACACCCTCGCTCCTGAATCTTATGGGCACGTCTTGATGCGCAACAATTCATCTACGCCGTCTCGTTGCGCGGATGGTGAAGAAGCTGGCATTTGCGGTGAAATAAGGCATCTTTCTGTCTCGCAATGCGAAACGGACCTCGCATTCCGCCTCTCGACCGGTCCGGAATGCCGCCTGCGTTGTCCCCCCGGGGACCGGCCCTACGCTCCGTTCCGGGAATAAATTGCTCATCACCGGGGCCACGGTTCACGATATATTCATACGTTTACGAATCCCATGTGACGAAAGGCACAGGCAATCGTATACTTGGGACGATATTTCTACTATTGAAGCGCGAATGCCGCATGGCGCCCTCGTACGTCTGGATGACCCGCACGCGCTCAGCCTGATAACTTTACCGTTGGAGTGCTGAGGCTGCTTTCTGCCGTCCTGTGCGTTGGAACGCCGCCGCGGAATCTAAAAGATGGAGGCTGTACCCATGACGCAGGGCGTTCTGGAAAAGGCGTCTGCCGACAAAGCAGGCACAACTGAAACCCCAATCAAGTATGTCTATTCCTTTGGCGGCGGCAAGGCCGACGGCCATGGCCGCATGAAGGATGTTCTGGGCGGCAAGGGCGCCGGTCTCGCGGAGATGACGAACGCCGGCCTGCCGGTACCTCCCGGATTCACCATCCAGACCGAAGCCTGCCGCGAATACATGCGCGGTGGCAAGGTGAGCAAGCAAGTTGACGTCGAGATGCTCTGCGCTCTCGATGAGCTCGAAAAGCTGCAGGGACAAAAGCTTGGCACCGGCGACAACCCGCTGCTGGTTTCGGTCCGCTCCGGCGCCAAGTTCTCCATGCCCGGCATGATGGATACGATTCTCAACCTCGGCCTCAACGACAAGGCCGTTGAATCGCTCGCCAAGCTCAGCAATAATCCCCGCTTTGCATACGACTCCTATCGTCGCCTCATTCAAATGTTCGGCGACGTGGTTCTCGACGTTCCCAAGAAGAAGTTTGAGCACATCTTCGACGGCGTAAAAGCCGCCGCCAAGGTCAAGTTCGATTACGAACTCAAGCCTGAAGCGCTGCAGAAGATCATCGCCGAGTACAAGAAGCTCATCAAGAAAGAAACCGGCAAGGACTTCCCGCAAAATCCGCTCGAGCAACTTTCGGCTTCGCGCGATGCAGTGTTCAGGAGCTGGCAGAATGATCGCGCCAAAACCTATCGCCGCATCAACCGCATCGACGACTCGATCGGTACAGCCGTCAACGTGCAGGCCATGGTATTCGGTAACCTGAGCGACAACTCCGGCACCGGCGTAGGCTTCACGCGCAATCCAGCAACCGGCGAGCACATGTTCTTCGGCGAGTACCTGATGAACGCGCAGGGCGAAGACGTAGTTTCGGGCGTCCGCACTCCGCTCTCCATCAGCGAACTCGAAAAGGCGATGCCCAAGGTTTACGAGCAGCTCAAGGACATCACGCGGAAGATGGAAAAGCACTACCGCGACATGCAGGACTTTGAGTTCACCATCCAGGATGGCAAGCTCTACATGCTGCAGACCCGCAATGGCAAGCGCACCGGCCTGGCCGCTGTTCGCGTTGCCATTGACATGGTGCGCGAAGGCCTCATTACACAGGAAGAAGCGATCCACCGCGTAGAGCCCAACCAGCTTTACGACTTCCTGGTTCCGCGCCTGGTTGAAAAGGGCGAGAAGATCGAAGTTCTGGCCACCGGCCTTCCGGCATCGCCCGGCGCGGCTGTTGGACAGATCGTCTTCACCGCCGAGGAAGCCGTCAAGCGGCACGCCGACGGCTCCTACAAAGTCATCATCCTGGTCCGTGGCGAAACCACTCCGGAAGATATCGCCGGCATGGAAGTCGCGGCGGGCATCCTGACCTCGCGCGGCGGCATGACGTCACACGCGGCCGTGGTATCCCGTGGCATGGGCAAGTGCTGCGTGGCCGGCGCCGGCGATTGCACGGTCGACGAAGCCAAGAAGGAACTTCGCGTCAAGGGCAAGGTCTACAGGCAGGGCGACTGGCTCTCGCTGGACGGAACCACCGGCCGCGTGATTGCAGGCAAGCTCAAGACCCTCGACGCCCAGCCCGACGATCCCGATCTGGTCAAGTTCATGAAATGGGTCGACCCAGTCCGCAAGCTACGCATCCGTGCCAATGCAGACATCCCCCGCGACGCCAAGATGGCTCGCATGTTCGGGGCTGAAGGCATCGGCCTCTGCCGCACCGAGCACATGTTCTTTGCAGAAGACCGCATCGAGCACATGCGCACCATGATTCTTGCCAAGGACGAGAAGACCCGTCGCGCAGCGCTCAAAAAACTGTTGCCCATGCAGCGCGCCGACTTCGCCGGCCTCTTCAAGGCCATGGAGGCGCTGCCGGTCACCATCCGCCCGCTCGATCCGCCGCTGCACGAGTTCCTGCCCCAGCGCGAAGACCTGCTTGTCCAGATCGCGCGCCTGGAAGAGACTAAGCCTCGCTCGCCGAAGCTGAAGGATCTGCGCAGTCTGCTGGCTCGCGTGGAAGAACTCCATGAGCAGAACCCCATGC
>JBARBP010000049.1:0-3677 GCA_049793195.1 Occallatibacter sp.
GGGTACAGCAACGGAAAAACAAGAGAGCCTTGTGTCAGGGCACGACTTCAGTCGTGCCGGTCAGGGTGCAAAAAACGACCAGGCTTTAGCCCCTGCGGCAGCTTCTGAAACAACCCACTGGACCTCCACCGGCTGGGACCAGGTCCACTACCGCATCTCCACCAACCCCGGCGAACCCCTCAAGCCCCTCGACGAAATTGCCTCCGGCGGCGAAATGTCCCGCGTCATGCTCGCCCTCAAAGTCGCCGTCGAAGAAGCCTCCGCCAAAACCCGCAAGAAAAACCCCACCCCCCGCACGCTGGTCTTCGACGAGATCGACATCGGCATCGGAGGTCGCGCCGCCGAAGCCGTCGGCCAAAAATTGAAATCCCTGAGCCGCGGCCAGCAAGTCCTCTGCGTCACCCATCTCCCTCAGATCGCCGCCTTCGCCGACCAGCACCTGGCCGTTGAGAAGCGCGAGCAGGACGGCCGCACCAAAACCCAGATCCGCGTCCTGGACGACCGCGCCCGCACCCACGAAGTTGCGAGAATGGTCTCCGGCGCCAAAGTCACCGAAACCAGCCTCCAGCACGCCGCCCAAATGATCGCCGCCAGCCGGTAAGCAACTTCGCGTCGAATTGCCCGAAGCCCGCAAAGCGGGCGCAAAATGGCGGCCCCAGTCGCAAGCCTGGGATACGTTTGTGCCAGCACACCGCAGCCCGCGAAGCGGGCGCAATAAGGTAGCCCCAGTCGTGAGACTGGGGACAATTGGCGCGGTCACACACCCCAGCCCACTTTAGCGGGCGAAAGAACCCCACCACGCCGCCCAAATGATCACTGCCGCATGCAATCGGCTTCCCGTCCAATTGTCCAGGGGAACTATTGCCACACGTAGCGTTCGTCGAACTCCACACCGTGGTTCCTGAGTAACGCCAGAAACTCATCCTGGAAAGAAATGCGCCGATGATGTTTCGCCTGATCTTGGATGTATCGGACCACGACTGCTCGTCGCGATTGGCTGACGCTGAACGCTCCGTACCCCCCTTGCCAGGCAAACAATGGCCGTCGCGGCAACCGCTCTTTCGCCCAACGCGAGGAGTTGGTTTTCACCAATCGCATGCAATCCGCAACTGCAAGATTGGCCGGGAGGAGTGCCAGGAGGTGAACGTGATCGGCGGTTCCCCCGATGGCGACAGGAACGGCGTGCAGTTCCTTGAGAATGCCGCCGAGGTAGGACTGCATTTCGGGACGTGTCGCATCGGTCAATAACGGCGCGCGGCCCGCCGTGGAGAAGACAGCATGGATAAGGACGTTGGTGAAGGTGTGTGCCATTCTTATGCACCTCATTGGCCGCGATCGTAAACCTCAACCCTTATACCTTAGGCTTGCGCCATGGGGCTATCGTCATTTGTCCCCTACGCGGGGTATGCGCCCAAATGATCGCAGCTCGCCTCTGAGTTCTTCACGCCGAGATTACCCCAAGCCCGCAAAGCGGGCGCAAAAAGGTAGCCCGAGTCGCAAGCCTGCAGACAGTTTCGCGGCAGCACACCGCAGCCCGCGAAGCGGACGAAATAAGGTAGCCCCAGTCGCAAGACTGGGGACAATTGGCGCGGTCACACCCGCCAGCCCGCTTTAGCGGGCGTAAGAACTATTGCCACAGGTATCTCAACGCCCGGGTCCCCAGGTCTCGCCCATGAGACCTGGGATTCAATTGCAGCGCACCAGCGGATTCGTCGATTGAATCATCTCCTTTGTCCTGGACAGTTTATACCAATATGGGCATAATATCGATATGAGGCAAGCGCTCAGGTCGCTGCGCTGGATAGCATCCGCGAAGAAGGACCTGCTGGCCATGCCAGACAAGGTGCAGCAGACCTTTGGCTTTGCCTTGTATCAGGCGCAGATCGGCCTCCTTCACGCGGATGCGAAGCCGCTCAAGGGGTTCGGGTCGGCAGGAATTCTGGAGGTAATGGAAAGCTGGCAGGGAAATGCGTATCGAGCCGTCTACACGGTTCGGTTCGCAAATGCCGTCTATGTTCTGCACTGTTTCCAGAAGAAGTCGAAACATGGAATCGGAACGCCGAAACCGGAGTTGGATTTGATCCGCGAACGCCTGAAGGAAGCAGAGACCATCGCAAAAGGAGTCGTACGATGAGCAAAGTCGCAAAAGAAAAGAACGTCTACGCCCAGTTAGGTTTTCCCGACGCCGATGAAATGCTCGTGAAAGCGCAACTGGTGTCGGAGATAGGCGAAATTCTGCGCAAGCGCAAATGGAGCCAGCAACAGGCCGCCAAAGTCCTCGGCCTCACGCAGCCCAAGCTCTCCAAAATGCTACGCGGCCAGTTTCGGGGCATCAGCGAAATGAAAATGATGGATTGCCTCATCCGTCTGGGCCACCCCGTCAAAATCGTTGTAGGCCCCGAGCGCAAATCCTCAGCCAACCGAATTGAAGTGGTGGCAGCTTAAAGTCGCGACAATGAAAAAAAGCAATCCAGAACTGCTAACGCCGAAGCTGCAAGCTGAACTCGCTATCCTTGCCGCCATGCCGGGCAGCGAAATCGACACCACCGACATGCCGCTGATCACCGATTGGAACAGTGCGGTCCGCGGACCAAGTGCCCCAGTGACTGTCCTGAGCTTGCCGAAGGATCTCGCTCCCAAGAGCGAGGAACGAATCTCCCGGCCTTTGCGCAATCTTCCCGCTGACCCCATATCCCTGCTTCACTGCACGTCGACCGTCCGAAACCCAAGCCCATACAGCAACGCAGTCACGCTGGTTCGCGCGTTCTGCCGCGCTTTATCCAGAATGCCGTCGTCGAGCGCCGCCTGGGCGATCTGCTGCTCGGCAGTCAAACGAACTTCCGACTCGAGATTGGGATCGGACGGCACCAGCAGGCCCGTTGTTCGCGAATACACGCGCGTGCGTCCGTTATCGATGCGCGTCGTCAGAATCTGCGCCGCCGGCAGCCGCACATGCACCGTATCGCCATTCACCACCACATCGCCCGCTTTGAGTTGGCCCAGGTCGATGCCGGCGATCACCTCGCCATGGGCCACCAGCAACAGCTTTTCCCCCGCCAGAAAATCGGGCAGGTAGGCGCTCTGGTGGTTGCCCTCCACAATCTTGTCCAACGAATACTCCACCGTCTCCAGTCGTGAGAGCTGGCGAATCTTTTCCACCACCGTCGGAGAGGAAACGTCGAACTGGAGAGAGCGGCCAACAATGAATCCTGCCACCCGTCCCCACAGCCCGGAAGGCGCCATTCGAGTAAGTCCCGTTATCCCCAGCACTCCAACCAGGACGCCCGCGGCTAACGCGACGAAATACAGAAGACGGGGTCCTCGCCGCCTTTGCCCGGAATGTTTTTCCTCGGCATGACCGCTGTTTGTCATGGCATCGCTCCTCGACCATGAGCTCCGATATCTCAATGTACTCCGCCGGGTGCCGGATGCCCCATCGGGGACCGGTGGGGTAGGCGCTCATTAGAAAGGTTGGGATCGGAAGAGCGAATTACTTATCCGATGATCGCCATCACAACATGGTTCACGACAAACGCCGCGCCATACGCCAGCGCCAGCATATACAGGAACTGCACCGCCGGCCACATCCAGCTATTCGTCTCGCGCCGCACCACCGCCATCGTCGACGTGCACTGCATCGCGAATGCGAAGAAGATCATCAAAGCCAGCGCACCGCC
>JBARBP010000050.1:0-7226 GCA_049793195.1 Occallatibacter sp.
GGACTAAAGTTCGTCAAACAAACTCAGCCTAACCCACGACCAGCGCATCGAGCCGGTCACACCATAATGACTAACCCCAACTCCCACCAACCACCCAATCCCGAAACTGGCCATAACTCCAAATACAAATCCCCATCGCACCTCAAAATGCCGTTTGGCCCGCATTCGCCGCCAGACGCCTCAACTCCGCCCGAAGAGCTTCAATCAAATTCGTCCTTGACAAAGAACTCGACACTTGTTTACTCTAGGCCTGTAGCGAATAGGCCTATGACTGAATCCACACCTCGCGATCTGTTTCCCGGTGCACTCGAAATGATGATTCTCGAGTCCCTCCGCCGCCAGCCGGCCCACGGCTACGCACTGGTCCAGCACATCCAGCAACGATCCAACAACCTGCTGCAAGTGGAAGAGGGTTCGCTCTATCCAGCCCTCCAGAGGCTTCTCAAGGCCAGGCTCGTGAAGGCCGAGTGGGGAGTCTCCTCCACCAATCGCCGCGTCCGCACCTACCAGATCACCGCTGCCGGTCTGCGCCATCTCGAGCAGCAGATTTCCAGCTTCGAACGCATGTTTGAAGGCATTTCCCTGGTCCTCAATCCTGCCAAATCTCCAGCCAGTTAGGAAGAGTTCCCCATGAACTGGATTCCCAGCCTTTTCCGCCGCCGCAAACTCTACGACGATCTCTCCGAAGAGATCCGCCTGCACATCGAAGAGCGTGCCGAACAGTTGGTGAGTGAAGGCATGAGCCCGAGCCAGGCACAGCAGCAGGCGCGCCGCGCCTTCGGCAACCGCACCCTGCTTGAGGAGCGCAGCCGCGAAGTCTGGCAGTGGCCAACGCTCGAATCCATCTGGGCCGACGTCCGTCTCGCCCTCCGCCAACTCCGCCGTTCGCCCGGCTTCACCATCGCCGCGGTCCTGACGCTCGCCCTGGCCATCGGCGCAAACTCCGTGGTCTTCGCCGTCTTGAACGCTCTCTTCCTGCGGCCTCTCAACGTGCCCAATGCCCAGAGCCTCTATACGATTGAACGCGGCGACTATAAACAGCAAGCCACTTCCTATCCCGACTATCTCGATCTGCGCGACCGCAATCGCGCTTTCGAAGGGCTCACCGGCTACATCGTCGCTCCGGCAAACCTCGATACCGGCAACAATCCGCAGCAGGCCTGGGCCTATGAGGTCACTGGAAACTACTTCGACGTAATGGGCGTTCAGCCCTATCTTGGCCGCTTCTTTCACTTGGCCGACGAGCACGGCCCCAACAGTGCCCCTTATCTGGTCATCAGTTGGGCCTATTGGCACAGCCACTTTCAAGACGATCGCGGCATCGTGGGCCGCATCGTCGAGCTCAACCGCCACCCCTTCACCATCCTCGGCGTTGCCCCGCCGGAGTTCAGCGGCACCTTGCTGTTCTTCTTTCCCGACTTCTGGGTGCCGATGGTCGATCAGGCACAGGTACAGGGCTACACAGTTCTGAACGACCGCGGACAACGCGATATGTTCATGGTGCTCGGGTATATGAAGCCCGGGGTCACTCCGGCGCAGGCCATCGGCGATCTCGACTCGATCGGATCGTACCTCGAAAAAACCTACCCCAAAGACGACGCCTACATGACCTATTCCCTGGCGCGTCCCGGCTTGGCCGGCGATATGCTCGGTCCGGGGGTTAAGGGCTTTGTGACCGCAATGATGCTGCTTTCGGGACTGATTCTGTTGGCCGCTTGCGCCAACCTCGGCAGCCTGTTTGCGGCGCGCACCGCCGACCGCTCGCGCGAAGTTGCTCTGCGCCTCGCCCTTGGTTCAAGCCGCACACGCGTTCTGCGTGGGATTTTTACCGAGGCCGTGCTCATCTCGCTCACCGGTGGCGCGCTGGGGCTCATGGGCAGCATCGTGTTGTTGCGCGCGCTCAGCACCTGGCACCCCATTCCCCAATATCCCATCCAAGTGCCTGTGAACCCGGATGTCCATGTTTACCTCACCGCGCTGTTGCTTGCATTGGCCAGCGGATTCTTGTTTGGCGTTGTGCCCGTCAGGCAGATCCTCCGCACCAATCCCTATGAAGTGGTCAAGGCAGGAACCACCGGCATCATTGCGGGCAACAGCGGGCGGCGCATTAGCGTGCGCGACATCTTGCTGGTCGTGCAGATTGCCATCTGTGCCATGCTGGTGACTTCTTCGCTGGTGGCCGTGCGCGGTCTGCTGCGCTCCATGCACAGCAACTTCGGCTTTGAGCCGGGCAGCGCCATGCTCGTTGACACATCGCTCAGCATGGCCGGATACTCGGGAGACCGCATACCCGCCATGCAGAGGCGGATGATCGAAGCTTTGGAAACCATACCCGGCGTCAGTTCCGTGGGATTCATTAACCAGATTCCTCTCGGCGGCGGCGGATCCACCGAGGACGCTTTTGCCGACCAGACAATCGAGCTGAAGCCCGCCAATGCCGCCACCAACGTCGCCATCTACAGCATCTCTCCCGGATACTTGCATGCCGCGGAAACAACCCTGCTCACCGGCCGCGCCCTCTCCTGGGATGACAACACTAGCCAGCCCCGCGTCGCAGTGGTCAATCGGCTGTTTGCAAACCGGCTCTTCGGCTCCGTACAGAACGCCATCGGAAGATACTTCAAGCTCGAGAAGGGCGAGCGCGTCCAGGTAGTCGGCGTCGTCGAAGACGGAAAATACTCCTTGTTGACTGAAGATCCAAAGCCGGCAATATTTCTCCCCTTCCTGCAGCGAAACACCAGCATGACCTGTCTTGTGGTGCGTTCAGATCGCGATCCCACGCAACTAGCCGCCGCTATCAGGAGCACGCTGCGCGAACTCGATGCCGGTCTCCCTCTCAACATCCACACCTGGAATCAAGGACTCGACATCGCCCTCTTCCCCTCGCATGTCGCCACCGTGGCGCTGGGCGTGCTTGGCTTTATGGGCGCCATGCTGGCCATCACCGGCATCTTTGGCATGGCCGCCTACTCGGTCAGCAAACGCCTCCGCGAACTCGGAATTCGCATGGCCCTCGGTGCGCAGCGCAGAGAGGTTTTGCAGACAGCCTTGGGGCGGCCTTTGAAGCTGCTGCTCTTCGGCTCTGCCGCGGGACTGTTGCTCGGAATCTTCGCCACCAGGGTCCTGGCCTACATCGTCTATCAAGCCAATCCCCGCGACCCCTTCGTCCTCGCCGGCGTTGTGCTCGCCATGCTCCTGCTCGGACTGCTGGCTACATGGATCCCCGCCCAACGCGCCCTCTCCGTCGATCCTCTAATCCTCCTGCGCGAAGAATAACTCCGCATCCTTCCGCACTGGATCCGGGTGATCATGTCCGTGGGGCAGAGATCAGTCCTCAACCCCCAGCATGTAGTCGGCGATCCCGCATGCATTCTGATTGCGAACGATCCTGAAATAGCCCCCCTCGCCCCAATTCGTGCCCAGCGAGTTCTTCACAAGCCAGTAGTCCTGCCCTGTCGGCGAGTCCACGCCGTAGCCCACCACCAGAACGTTCCAAAACGAGGGGATCTTCGACTCGCAGTCAGGATTCGCGACACCACCGGTGTAGCTCGCAAACCAGTTGCCGTTGATCACCACAGGAACCGGCCCGATGTCGACCAGTGCCCCCAGCGCATTCTCGCTCCCGATAGGCCCGCGGCTGAAACCCGTGATCTCGGTGTAGGGGGAGGGGGAGGCGGCGACCGTAGCATTGCAGGCGCGTCTGCCCACGCCCGTGTATTGATATGCGGACTCCGCGGCATCGCCCTTAGTCTCGGCCCAGTTAAAAGCCAGCGGAGTCGCTCCAAGCAGGCAGCTTCGCGCCGCCGAACAATCGATGAGTTCCTGCTCGGAAAGGCTGGTGAGTTGCCCGTGCCTGATTGCAATCGCTCCTTCAATCGCTCCCGTAGCGCTGAATGCCCAACTGGCCGGGCACAACGCGCCCTGGTTCTTCACCGGGGTCACCGCGCCTTTATCAACCCAATTCACACTGCCGCTCGGATACGCCAACGGCGTCGCGCTCAGTGCCGGCATGGCCCCGTACTCACTCGCAAACGCGTACTCCCACCCGAAAACAGCAACCCAGATCGTCCTGCGTAATCCCTCGTTCAGCTCCACCGAGAGCGTATTGGCGGACTCGAGCGCAACTGCCTGGCTCTCAAACGCCCCCGCCAGATTGTTCGCGAACACAGGTGTGCCGTTCAGCGTCACCGTGCCCGAGGCATCGTCCGGGTTCAGCACAACCACCGAATAAGGACCGTGCACCAGCGGCGCCAGGCCAAACTGGAAGTTGACAGGCGTAGGCAAACCGCTGGGGGCCACCACCGCCTGCGGACCGAAAACCACGGCCGGAACCGCATTCGGCCCTTGCGCAGCCGCGCAGCCTAGAGATACGAGCCAGAGCACCAGAATTCGACGGGACACGCCACGCCTCCTGTGAGTTTGAATTGGAAAAATTTCCGTCTTGGGGAACCCGAGGGGAGGCGCTCAGTATACACCGGAAATCTCCAGCTTTGATAGAGCTGAGATTGCCCGCAGCGGCGCCGCCCCGCAGCCGCGCAATCTGACGCGCTCAATCCAGCAAGCAATCGAAAAACCGGTTGCCAATCCCTCCGCTATCGGTTATTTCTCGTGCTAGGGGGTCCTTCATGAATACGAAAATACTGGTCTGCCTTCTTGCGGCCGGCGCCACAAGCCTCTGGGCACAAGCCCCAGCATCCCATTTTGACGGCGCGTGGACAACCACAATGGCCTGCGACGCCAGTGCTCACATGCCGGCCTACCAGTGGACATTTCCGAGCACCATCGCCAGTGGCGCCTTCCATGGCCAGCATGGCGTCGAGGGCGGTCCCGGCTACCTCATCGTCGACGGCCCCATCAACACGGACGGCTCCGCCAAACTCCACGCCAAGGGCACCGTGCAGGCAGGCAAGGCTGGCATCGTCACTGAACTCAAAGGCAATAAATACGACTACTATATCGAGGCCAAATTCACCGACACCACGGGAACAGGAACCCGCGACAAAGGCGCCGGCATCCTCGGCCGCCCCTGCGAATTCCAATTCACCAAACAACCCGACTCAAACGCCGCGCCACCCGCCACCCCTCCGCCCGCACAGTAGCATTTTCCCCTCCCGCGCGCCGGCAGAAGCGGAAACCAAAGCACGCCAGGAATTCCCCTGAATTCCCGCGCACCTTTATCTGCAAACATGTCCATCGAACAACTACCGGATTCAGTGCAGATTGACGTGAATGCCCAGAGCCCTGGCCACCTTTTCCATCGCTGCATCTCTGGTCCACAACTGTGTCCCCGGTGTCAGCAGACACGATGCGATCATGTGTGCGTCCGTCAGGCCGATACCCTTTGAGTAGAGCGAGTGTGCTTCAAGCATGTGTCGCACTTCGCTCAGTTGCGCCACCTCAACTGACAGCAGCGACTCCATATCCTCCAGCCTCTTCCGCCTGTTTTGCAACGAGCCAAGGGCAATCTCTGCAACCACAAAAGGGTGCATCGCAATCTGCCCCGTGTTCAGGCATCTCTCCATCTCTCGGTTGTGGCTTCTAAGATGCTCCACCCATACCGTCGTGTCGGCCAGAATCATAGATTGTCAGCCCTGACCCGCTTGATATCTTCCAAATCCGGCTCGGTGCCCCCAACCGCTGCCAGCCTCCGCGAGGCCGCAAGATGAATCAGCGCCTTCAAAGCTTCCCGCAACAGCGCTGTTCTCTCCGTCACTCCCGTAAACTCCTGAGCCTTGCGTACCAACTCGTCATCCAGCGCAACAGTAGCCCTCATAGAACTCTCCCATCACCAATTATATCACCAAACAGTGATAAGTATGGTGCTAAAAGCGCACATGTTGGTTGCGAAAACGCTGCTGCCTCGTGCCCTATCCTTCTCGTGCTTTTACTGGAACGGCCCAGTCGACACCATCCAGAAGCTCCCGTACCCCATCCTGTCATCTTGAGCGAGCGCAGCGAGTCGAAAAATGGGGGTGGCGCAGTTCGAAGGGTACGGGCTTTAGCCCGTACGTAAACGCAGCAAAAACTTCGCGGGCTTTAGCCCCTGAGGAAATGCGCTCTCAAACTGACCCACTACCCGAAAGACCTGCGTCTTGAAATTCGTCGCAAGGGTGGGACGCCACGAAACCAACCAGCCCCGGTCATCTTGGGCACAGGTGGTCGACCGCGCCCAACTGAAAGGCGACTGTCATCTTGAGCATCCTGACGCGCGTCGCTGCGTTACGGCGAAAGATGATCGAGTTGCATTGCATCCCGGAGGGATGAGGGAAAATAGCCCAGGACAAGTCCGCCATCGCGGACGCAGTCCTCGGTTACGCCCCAACAAGAGTTCAAGCCCCGTAGGGGCGTAGCGAATTACTACCAGATTGAGCCGTTCATCTTGAGCGGAGCGAAGCGCAGTCGAAAAATCTGCGGTTGCCTTTCGGTCCCTGCCAACGCAACAAGGCATCCTGCCCGGCTTCCCTGCGATTCGCCCGCGACCCCAAATTCGACCTCCCAGAAATTCAGCTCGCGACTCAGCGACTTGGCGTAAATCTGGAAATACTCCAGGCTACATCGGCGTTTATCGGGACGAACCCGCCGATTCGCCAAGTTAATGTAGGTCAAGGGGAAACATGATCGAGATTAAACAGGGCGAGTTGGAGCGGCTTGGGGCGTTGTTGAAAGAATACGAAATTCAGGCTCTGATTGCGAGGTATGTGCCGCAAGCAGCGGAGGTCAGATTCGATGTCCAGCGGCTCGATGGCGATTCGTTGGCGGCCTCATTTCCGAGAATGAAATCTGAAGGGCCATACTTCATCACGCTGTCCCCGCTGCTTATAGATTGGGACCTCACAGATCGCGTGGCCTTCTCGACAATTATTCTGCACGAATTGGCGCACATCATTGATCGCGTGAGAAATTGGACGAGATATTCTTCAAACAGTCCGCTGGATTGTAGGGAAGCCTTGGAATACGAAGCTGATGACTTCGTAATCGCATGCGGATGGAGGGACGGTCTCATCGCGACACTTCGTCGCTCGATCGAATGCCAGAGGGAGCATGGGATGCCGGAGGATATGACAAGTAAGAGGCTGTCTCGCCTTACAAAGGCGGTTTAGTTTCGTGCTCCACCATCGCTGACAAGGACGGAACTCCCAAGAATCGCATCTGCTTCCGACGGTCGCGACCCTCCAGCCTAATTCCCGACGCTTGGAGGTAGCGGGCCACTTCCCGTTTTATGAACT
>JBARBP010000051.1:0-2592 GCA_049793195.1 Occallatibacter sp.
TTTATGGGCTACTCACTTCGTTGACCCTTGGGTGATCGTGAAGGCTTGTAGTACATCGTTTTTTAATCTGCCCCGACCAATTTCACCAGGTCCTAACCGGGGACATGGTACCCATTTTTCTACCGGAGACATGGGCCGCGGTCACCGCCTTTGATGGCATTATTTTCGCAAAGTCCTATATAATCCGCGCGCATTCCCGACTTCGGTGTGCTTTGAGACCCGAGCACCGTCCTGCGAAATACGTTTGGCGCGATAAGTTCTTGTTTTTAAAAGCGCCCGTAGCTCAATCGGATAGAGCACCGGCCTTCTAAGCCGGCGGTTGCAGGTTCGATTCCTGCCGGGCGCGCCACTTTAAAGTCGGGTGTTCGACGATGGTGGACGTAGCTCAGTTGGTAGAGCCCCGGATTGTGATTCCGGCCGTCGCGGGTTCGAGTCCCGTCGTCCACCCCACCTTGGGTTCTGGGAGTGGCGTCGGGGTAGAGTGTTTGGGTTGAGGTTTGCGAAGGGCCGTTAGCTCAGCTGGTAGAGCAGTTGACTCTTAATCAATTGGTCGTAGGTTCGATCCCTACACGGCCCACCAAATTCCCTTATAAATCATTGTCTTGGAGCGAAGGCGCCACGCAGGTTTGTGACGGCCTTGTAAGAATTTTCCGAACTTCTAAGAAACGGCTGCGGCAGCGACTTTGAATGCCCCTGTCGATCATCGGCACGGTGTTACCAATTAACACACGCCTGCTAAATAAGTACTGTCAAATTCGTTGAAACCGCCGCTTCGGATCCGGCTGCCTGATTTCTCCAGGCCAGGATGTAAATCTCGACAAGTAACAACGATTCCCGATGCTTCCCCATCATCACGATTGTCATTAATAACGGACTTCGTTATGATTGGCTGTGGCAATCAAATCGTTCAAGGACAAGGAGACTGCCGCGGCGTTTGCCGAGCTGCCGGTCCGCTCCCATCCGCCGGACATTCGAAAGCGCGCGCTCGCGAAACTGCAACAACTTGATGCGGCGCTGAGTTTGGAGGATTTGCGCGTACCTCCGAGCAATCGGCTGGATGCGCTCTCGGGAGATCGGAAAGGCCAGCACAGCATCCGAATCAACCAGCAGTGGAGGATCTGTTTCGTGTTCGGGAAGGATGGCGCCGAGGATGTGGATATCTCGAAGCACTATGAGTGAGAGGAGGGCAACCGATGAGCATTCGAAGTGAGGATTTGGCGAAGACGGACTTTCGCTCCGTAACGGTCGCCGGGGGCAAGCGAATCGCACCGACGTCGCCCGGCGAGTTGCTGCGCGCTGAGTTCTTGAAGCCGTTGGGTCTCAGCAACTATCGGCTGGCCAAGGAGATCGATGTACCAGCTCAGCGCATCGGCGACATCATCTCGGGCAAGCGGGGCATTACGGCGGATACGGATCTGCGGTTGTGCCGCTTCTTTGGACTCACCGACGGCTGGTGGTTGCGGCTTCAGGGCGATTATGAGATGCGCCTCGCACGGGCCGCCCTTGCCAAAAAACTCGCGAAGATCAAGCCCTGGGCGGCGCAGCTGTCGAAAGCGTCATAAGCCCCAGCGTACGACCCCTCTTAATCAATTGGTCCGGTTCGATCCCTACACGGCCCATCATTCTGGCGATGCTGTTCATGTCGCCATCATGTGGTAGGCGCTGCGGGAGTTGGGTGCGAGTTTCGCGGTTTTTTCAGTGAAACTCTCATTGTCCTACCGGGCGGTTTCACGTGTGACAGAATTTGAACCGACGACTCCTACGTCCCTAACGTAACCACACAATACCAATCATCCATAAGGGTAATCGCGATTTCGGCGGGATTGTCGTCAAAGCTTGCACTGGGCGAAGTGCCCGCCCATTGCAGACTAATCCCTTGCCGACTCCGGCAATGATGGCTCACTCAACAGACCGCAATTCCAGCTATTGAGTTTGGTCTTCATCTGCGCCTCCTGTTGGCGGAAGCCGGAGGCCGTAGCACAGGCCTCCGGAATAGTCCGATCCACTTGCCAGGCCACCGCGCTGATGTGCGGCTCCAAACTCAACCGCCCCACAATCTGCTCCACTGCCGCGTCATTGCGTTTCGTCGCTACCACTTGCGCGGTGACCGCGACGTTGGGCGTGTCTGGAATATCGGAGCTATCGATGCGTCGCAGGCCGAGCCCTCCTTGCGAAAGTGCATGCAGCAAAAGCGATCGCAGGTGCGCTTGTTCCGCGCTTTTGCACATCAGTGTGACGAAATAGCAGGTCTCTGCATCTGCCGTCGAGACGGTTTGGGTGTTGATCAGCCGTACCAGAGGACGCAGCAAGAGGTTGGTTCCGACTACAAACCCGGCAGCCACCAGGCTGGGCGCCCAAAAACCGGCGCCGGCAAAAGTGCCCACCATCGCGGAGCACCACAAGGTCGCCGCCGTGTTGAGTCCGTGCACGTTGATTCCCTCCCGCAAAATAATGCCGGCGCCCAAAAAGCCGATCCCGGTGACTACTTGCGCCGCAACCCGCGTGGGGTCTCCCTCACCCACCATCGCGGAGAAGACCACGAAACCACACGATCCGAGCGCAACCAGCGCGTTGGTCCGCAGGCCCGCCATC
>JBARBP010000052.1:0-8900 GCA_049793195.1 Occallatibacter sp.
ATGGGCGGGTACTTCAGTCCGCAAGGCTACTTCCTGGGCAACGTGCCGATTACCTTCGTGGGCCACTATGGAACGAACTGGCACTACAACGTGGTGGGCGGGCTGGGTGTGCAGGCGTTCCAAGAAAGCAAGACGCCGCTGTGGCCGCTGGCTGGGGACAAGGCGATCGAGACGGGGCAGAACAATCCGATGCTGCCGGATATGACCAACGTGGGCCCCAACTACGATCTGCGCGGGCAGGTGGCCTACCAGATTAGTCCGCACTGGTTTGCGGGCGGATTCTTTGGCGCCAACAACACGCGCAATTACTCATCGGCCTCGGCCGGGTTCTATGTGCGCTACATGTTCCGCGCGCAGCCGTCAACGGCGGAGGGGCCAACCGGGATCTTCCCGAGCGACGGTCTGCGGCCATTTACGGTGCCTTAGAGCTGCGTCTGAAGTCAGGTTTGAAGGGAGGAGATTGGATCTCCCGAGCTTTTTGAAGAAGGGCTGAGTTTGTACGAGGGACCCGAAAAGGATGCCTCAGGGGCTAAAGCCCCGTATTCATTTTGCGACGTTTGCGGCCCGACTGAAGTCGTGCCCTGTTACAAAGCCTTGAAGATTTGTGTCGATACCGTTTTTTTCGCAGCCTATAAAGACCGTACCGTTCAAACTAACCTACTGCCCCCCCTTTTTGTGTCTCGAGGCTTCAGGCGGTTCTTCTGCTGCCTTCGTGTTATTCGCGCAAAATGCAGCGCATGGTAGGGTCAGACTGAGGAGATTCCCTTGACTCTCATCAGCTTTCTCGCCAAGCAGTTCATCGACGTTATTGAGTGGAATGAGCCGGAAGACGGCATTCTCACCTATCGCTACCCCATGCAGGATCTGGAGATCCAGAATGGGGGGCAGCTCACTGTGAGCGAATCGCAGATGGCTGCGTTTGTGAATGAAGGAAAAATTGCCGATGTGTTTGGGCCAGGACTGCATACGCTGAACACCCGGAACCTGCCCATACTGACGGATTTGTTGAACTGGGACAAGGATTTCGAGTCTCCCTTCAAGTCGGAGGTCTACTTCTTTTCCACGCGTCTGCAGATCGATCAGAAGTGGGGCACGGCGACGCCCATCACGATCCGTGACAAAGAGTTTGGCGCCGTCCGCCTGCGCTGCTTCGGAATTTACTCGTACCGCATCGTCGATCCGCGGGTCTTTTTCAACCAGGTGAGCGGCACGCGCGAGGTCTACTTCGCAGCCGATCTCGATGGTCAGTTGCGGGATACGATTCTTGCCCACATCGCGCCGATTTTTGCTTCCAGCGGCCTGCCGTTCCTCGATCTTACGGCGAACCAGGCACTGCTCGCCGATAAGCTCGTGGAGCAGATCAAGCCCGTGTTTGCCTCGCTCGGCCTGGAGCTGAACCACTTTGTGGTGGAGAATATCTCGCTTCCGGACGAGCTTGCGAAGGTTCTGGACCAGCGCATCGGAATGGGGATGGTGGGCGACATGGGCCGCTATACGCAGTACGCAGCGGCGGAGTCTCTGGACCTGGCTGCCGCGAACACGGGTGGAGGAGCGGGTGTGGGCATGGGGCTGGGCGCGGGAGCTGCGGTTGCGCAGGTGCTTGCTACGCAGTTGAAGTCGCCGGTTGTACCGATCTCTGGCCCTGCGATCCCGGCCGCTCCGGTTGCGGCCGCTACGGACACCAAGTTCTGTATCGACTGTGGGAAGCCGATTCCGGCGCGCGCCAAGTTCTGCGCGGAGTGTGGGAAGCCGCAGTGAACTGTCCCTCCTGTGGGGCTCCGATTGCTCTGAGGCCGGATACGGAAGGCTACAAGTGCGATTATTGCCACACCGTTTTCTATCCCGGCGAGGAGGATGACGGTGTGCAGGTTAGCGGCGAGCCCGCTGACGAGAACCTTGCCTGCCCACTGTGCCGCGTACCGCTGGTGCAGGCGGCGATTGCCAAGATTCCGATTCTTTATTGCAAGGAATGTCACGGGCTGCTGCTCCCCATGCAGGTGCTGCAGCCGGTGCTTGAGGAACTTCGGGCAAGCGCGGAGAGTCCGGCGGTGCAGACCCCTCCCGACAGGGGAGACTTGAAACGGACGATTCAGTGCCCCAAGTGTAATCGGCGGATGGATACGCATTTCTACGCGGGCCCGGGCAACGTGATTGTGGATACCTGCGATGTGTGCTCGCTGCTCTGGCTGGACCGTGGGGAGCTGACGCGGATTGCGCACGCGCCGGACGAAAGCGATGGGACGGGTCCGGATTGGTCCTGAGTTCCAGCCGCTGGGTTGCGAAGTGCGCCTGCACTTCGAGCTGCGAAGATAAATCAAAATAGATCAGCAAGATACGTCTTTGGGCACTCGAGGCCCAGGATCGACTCGCATTTTGGCAGGTACATCCTTGTTGTGCGAATTTCGGATGTTAAATTGAAAAAATTAATAATAACTATTGTAAATATTAATAATATTTATTAATATTCTCCTTGTGATTGAGAAAAAAGAACAATCGTCGATGAGTTCGGCTCCAAAATCTGCTTCAGACTGGCAGGAGTTGCTGCGGATCGCACAGGGCGGGACGCTGGTTGTGGAGCGGGTTCGCATTCCTGAAAAGGGGATTGCGGTCGAGGGGGCGTTCACGCTTCCGGAACTGGCGCGGCTCAGCCTCGATGACCAGGTCTTTATTGTGGCGTTTTTGCGGTCGCACGGCTCGATCAAAGAGATGGAGCAGACGTTTGGGGTCAGCTATCCGACCATCAAGGCGCGCCTCAATCGCATCTCCGGGCAACTGGAGTTTGTTGACACGAATCCGTCTCCGTCGCGCGCGGAGGTACTGGAGCGGCTCAAGAGCGGCGAGATTACGGCCGAGGATGCGATCCGAGCACTGGAGGATTTGAAATGACCCCGAACTTCGCAGTTGTCCGCGTTGAGACGCCGGGATGGCGTGGGTTCCCGATTCTGCTTCCGCTGTTTCTGTTGTGGATTCCGGTGGTGCTTCTCTCGCCGCTGATTTTTCTGGTGGTGGTCGGGGTTTGCCTGGCATTCCGGGTTGATCCCTGGCGGGCTATTTCGATTGTCTGGTCGATCGTGTGCAGTTTGCCAGGGACGCATGTGCGCGTATGCGCGGATGGGAAGCGAATCGTGGTTCGAGTTTTGTGACGTGGTTCTGACTTCGAGCCAATACATTGAACTGAATTTGCCACTTACTACACGAGTTTTGGGAGGGAAGGAAATGAACGAGAATCGGCGTCAAATACTTGAAATGCTGGCTGCGGGCAAGATCAACGCGGACGAAGCGGAGCGGCTGCTGAGCGCACTTGAACCGGGAACTGCACCGGGAGCCGATGGATTCTCTGGCAAGACGGCTGGAGCAAACGGCGCTACCGTGAAGACGCACGCGAAGTACCTGCGCGTGCTGGTCGAGGCAGATGAAGAGATGACAGGGATGAAAGGGCCCACCACGGTGAATGTGCGGGTGCCCATGCAACTGCTGCGCGCCGGGGTGCGGTTGGCGAGCCTGATTCCAGCGCAGGCCCACGAGCAATTGGACGAAGCGCTGAGCAGGCATGGCGTGCCGCTGACGCTGTCGCAGATCAAGCCGGAGAATCTCGAAGAGCTGATCGACCACCTTGAGGACCTGACCGTGGATGTGGACGGCAAGGAAGGCAACACGACCAAGGTGCGGGTTTACTGCGAGTAAAACTACCCGCTTGTACTTATCCAAATATCACGTGAAGCGCAATCCCGCAGGACGGGATGGAGGAGATTTCTATGACGACGATGACAATGCCCAGGCCGCGCAAGGACAGCGGCATGGAAGGCATGACGGCGAAGTGGTACGCGGCCAATACTGCCGAGATGATGACTGAGTTCATCGAGCTGGCGCAGAGACTCGCCAGTAAGCTTCCGCAGGGAAGCACGGTGCTGGAGGTGGCGCCGGGGCCGGGATATCTTGCAATTGAGCTTGCGAAGCTTGGTTCATACGAGGTTACCGGACTCGATTTGAGCCGCACATTTGTCAGAATGGCAGCGAAGAAGGCCGCGGACGCGGGCGTGAAGGTCGACTTTCGGCAGGGATCGGCGTCGAGCCTTCCTTTTGAGAGCGACAGCTTCGATTTTCTGGTTTGCCGAGCCGCTTTCAAAAACTTTGCCAACCCGGTGCGCTGCCTGCAGGAGATGTGCCGCGTGCTGAGGCCCGGAGCAGAGGGTCTGATCATCGATCTCAGGGGAGATGCTTCATCCGATGTGATCAGCGGCGCGGTGGATTCCATGGGTCTATCCGCGATCAACAGGATCCTGACCAAGCTGGCCTTCAAGACGATGCTGATCAAGCGGGCTTATACCCAAGAGCAGTTTGAGGGAATGCTGGCGGAGACAAAGTTCAGGAAGACGGAGATACTGGAGAGCGGGATCGGGCTGGAGATCTCGATGACGAAGTAGCTGTTCAGGGACGAGCCTGGCGCCTGCGGAGCTTCAGCCGCGGCGCAGGGGCTTGCTCATAGGCACCACCTGAACGGTGACGTCGCGGACTTCAGAGAGGAAGCGGTTGAGGACCGAGCCGCGCCAGAGGATGTCCCAGCGGGATCGGGCAGACTGACCGAAGACTACGTGGGAGATGCTTTCCTGCTGGGCAAAGCGGATGAGGGCGTCGGAGACGTTGCGGTCAGTGAGGTTGACGACTTTGGCACCCAGATCGCGCGCCATGCGTTCGTACTCTTCGAGGCGATGAAAGGCTTCCGGGTCACCGTGGCCCTTGTCGTCGTCGGGACGGGTGACGTAGACGGCGTACCAGTTGCTTGCCAAGCGGCCGGCGACACGGGCGCCCACGCGCAGCAGGCGTTCGGTTCCGGGGCGGGTGCTGAGGCAGACCATTACTTTTTCAGGGATGGGCGCTTGTTCCAGTCCCTGGGTGCGGCGGTACTCGGAGGCGCGGCTGCTCACCTGCTCGGCGGTGGTGCGGAGGGCAAGTTCGCGCAGCATGTTGAGGTTGCCTTTGCGGAAGAAGTTGGCCAGCGACTGCTCGACCTTTTCCGCGGCGTAGATTTTTCCCTGGCGCAGACGCGAACGGAGTTCGTCCACGGTTACGTCCACGTTGACAACTTCGTCGGCGCGCTTGAAGAAGTTGTCGGGGACGGTCTCGCGAATGACGGTGTTCGCGGAGCGATTGACGGCGTCATTCAGGGTTTCAAGGTGCTGGATGTTGACGGCCGTCATGACGTTGATGCCGGCTTCGAGGAGTTCCAGGACGTCTTCGTAACGCTTGCGGTTTTTGCTGCCGGGAACGTTGGTGTGGGCCAGTTCATCGACGACGACGGTGTTGGGGTGGCGGGCGACGATGGCGTCGACGTCCATCTCTTTGAGGTTGACGCCGCGATAGGGGATGACGCGCTGAGGAATAATCTCGAGGTCGCGGATGCGAGCCTCAGTCTCTTTGCGGCCGTGGGATTCGACCAAACCGATGACGACATCGACACCCAACTGGTGTTGCATGCGGTAGGCATCGTTGATCATGTCGTAGGTTTTGCCAACGCCCGGCGCGGCTCCAAGATAGATGCGAAGCTTGGCCAGTTCGGGCTTCTTTTCGAGAACAATTTCAGACATGTTCAGCCCACCTCGACAGGATGCCGGACTTGATCCAAAGCGGCCACGGGAAGAGTGAAGCGGAACGTGGTTCCGTGGCCCAGGCGGCTCTCGACGGCGATCTGGCCTCCGAGCGACTCGACCAGACGGCGGACCAGCGCCAAGCCGAGCCCTGAACTCTTCTCAGAGAAGGTATTGAAGCGATCGAAGATGGTGCTGAGCCGCTCGGCCTCGATGCCTCGGCCCGTATCGCGGACCGTGAACTGGACAAAGTCCTTGATTTCCTCAGCAGCGAGAAGGATTTCGCCGTCCTGGGGCGTGTAGCGAATCGCATTGGAGATCAGGTTGTCGAGGATGGAGCGCAAGGCACGGCGGTCCGCTTTGACCACTGCCAGGTCGGCATAGGCACTGATTTCCACGCGGATGTGTTTCTGTGTAGCTTCATCGCAAAAGCGGTCGCGGGCCTCGCCAAGGGCCTGGAAAGGACGCAGCCGCTCGAGTTTGAGCTCTCTCTTGCCGGAATCGAGTTCGGCTACTTCGATCAGGTCGCGCATTAGATCGTCGAGCTTCTCGGTCTCGTTGCTGGCAGCGGCAACGAGCTCAGCCTGCAAGGGAAGCAACTCGCCACCGAAGCCCTGATTGAGCGCATACAAGCCACGGCGCAACTGAAGGAGCGGTCCGCGCAGCTTGCGGCTGGCAACGCCGATGAATCGAGTTTTGAAGCGGTCCGTATCCTGCAGGGTGGTGACATCTTCGAGGGTGGTTACGGTGCCGAGCAGACGGCCTTCCGAGTCGCGCATGGGCGTGGTGCGGAGACGGTAACTGCGTTCCTGCTTGCCGATGCGCATGGGCAGCATGGAGGCTTCATCTTCGGTGGCAACGGCCTTTTGCATGGAGACGGCGTCGCGGATGGCGCTGAGAATCTTGTCGCCGCCGGGGGTGTTGGTGAGGGCCATGCGGTCAGTGGCGGCCTCACCGAGGAGCTCGGCGGCAGCCTGATTCACTTTGAGCACGTGGCCTTTGCCGTCGGTGACAATGATGGGCTCGAAGATGGATTGGAGCACGGCGTCGGAGAGCTGAAACTCCATCTGGCGGCGTCCGGCATCGGAGTCACGCAACTCGCGGAGCCGAACCGCGATGCGGCTGAGCTCGCTGGCGAGTACGCCGAAGTCGTCGCGGCTGCTCCACTCCACACGGTGCTCCAGATTGCCCTGGGCGATGCGATGGGCGTCTTGAGCCAGCCTGCGGATGGGACTGAGCACGAGGTAGACGGTCGCTATCCCGATGAGCGGTGCGGCGAGGATGAAGGCATAGGCGAGCGTCATTTGCCCTGCCGCCGCAAGGGCGCGATGGGTGACAGCTACGAGGCCGGCCGTAAGACAGGCGAGTAGGACGCAGCCGATCACTAGTCGCTGGGAAAGGTTAGGCATGGCCCGGTCTCCGTGCCGGTAGTGGGTATCATATTCATTTTCGCGGAAATGGCTTCAATCCGCAAAGGGGGGAGGCAGAGGACAGTCGGTGGTTGATCAGTGGTCGGTGCTTTTACGGGATTTGGCAAACGGAGAGAGAGCCGTTGTGCCAACGACAGGCCAAGCCCTGGGGCGGGGGATCGGAGACCAGAGCCCAGTTGACGCCAAATTCGGTCTTTAGTCGCTCGAAATCTCGAAGTTGAAAGTTCTTCCAGCCTTGCTGAGCTTCAACCTGGCGCTCCCAATCCGGAGCGAGTTCGGGAACCTGAGTCACGACCGCCGTGTCCTTAATGGCGTCGGCTAACTGGCTTCGCTCAGCCAGTGCCCGGAAGCTGTGGTAATCCTCGCCTGGAGCCTCAAGATAACGGGGATCGAGCGCGAAATAGGCGTTCGTTGGTGTGTTTTGACGAGTCCACTCGAATGCCTGAATCCATGGATTCGCCGGCGAGCGTCCGGGCCATTCGAATTGATCAACGCCGCTGAACTGAACTCGCTGGGCGGCGAACATGCTGCCGTTGAAGAGGACGAGGAACAGGGCCCAGCGCCAGAGAGTGGCCTTGAGGAAGTATTTGCCGAGCAAGCATCCGGCAATGAGGGCCAGAAAGCAATAGATCAGGTGAAGGTAGCGCATGGGCTGCAAGGGCGAGAGGCGGACCAGGGCGGGGAATCCGAGCATGGTCATGGCGACGACCTGTTGGAAGACACCGTATGAGAAAACAGCCAATGCGAAGCGCGCAAGGAGGGTTTGGCCGCGTCTTAGCGCAAGCCGCCAGAGGAGCCAGAACAGGAATAAGGGCGCCAGCGCGCCCAGCCACTCATACCATTGCCATTTGTAGAGGAAGAAGTAACTACGGGTATCGAGCGCCCTTCTCCAGGCGGGGCTTTCGGGCTCAAAGATCCAGCCCAGCGGGGCAAAAGCGGCCGCAACGGAGCCGGCTCTCGCGGCGCTCCACGATTGCAGCCATACGTGAACGGGTTCCGACAAGGCCATGGTGAGAAAGAAACAGAAGGAGATGCCCAGCGCAGCCATGATGGGGTGAATCACGAAGGCCAGGAGCAGCAGTGGTACGGCCTGCCAGCGCCTGCCGTCGATGATCCAGGAGACTGCCATGAGGACAAGAGCAGTTGCCACGCTGCGTGGGTGCAAATGCGGGTCAAACAGAAGCAGCGCTGTTCCTGCGACAGGGAGGGTCAACATCGAGGCGACCAGGGCAACCCCTCCCCATTGCGCGCATTCGTCGGCAAATAGTCTTCGGGCGATGCTCCAGCAGGCAAAGAGGGTAAGCGCGATGGTCACGAATTGGAATAGTAGCTCAGTGCTCGCGACTGGAATGTGGGTCAGCTGGATGAATCTCGCAACCCACTGATCGAAGACCGTGGCCTGGAGTTGTACGCGGAAGAATTCGGCGTCGTGGGGGAAGAGCGCGGGATTTAGATCGCTCTTGATGGCTGAGAGGTAGATGCCGTCATCTTCGATACCGGGGTGGTATCCCATGACGGCGAAGCCGAGCCCAGCGAAGCCCAGGATCAACACGAGGTTGATCAGGAATTTGCGTTTTAGCACTATCAATCTCGTATACTCAAGCTCAGAATGTCGTCGACAGTTATTGGTCCATCCTACATAAGGATAGACGCCGCGGCAACAGATTCGCTGACATCAGCGGGACAGGCTAAGTCTACCCCGGACAAGTTTGGGCTGGTGATTCCCACATTGCGCGAGGCAGAAAACATCGGCGGGCTGCTGGACCATGTGCGTTCAGTGCTCGATCCGGTGGGGATTTGCTACGAGATTCTGGTGGTGGATGACGACAGCCAGGATGGCACGGAAGGCATCGTCTCCGCGATCTCGCGACAGGATGGCCGGGTG
>JBARBP010000053.1:0-53581 GCA_049793195.1 Occallatibacter sp.
AAACGAAGCAACTTTGGTGATGTTGAACTGTTGAAAAGGGCTGTTTTGCCGATGAGGAGTTCAGAATCCAACGCGCCTTTGCGCGGAGAGCGGCAACCATGGCTACCATCACGGCGCCACCTCATCAAATCGTTCCGCTGCATCTTTCCGGAAACACGACGGAGCAGCAGAACCGCATGCTTCAGGAGTTTCTCGGCGAGGCCGTTCAATCGGCTTACAAGCTGGCGATCGAGCAACTGGACCGGCAGAGCGCGCAAGCGGTTCTGGATATGGACAGGAAGCTGAAAAACGAGGTCGCGGAAAGGGTGGTGGAGATTATTCACCGGCACACGGTGAGCGACAAATACAAGGACGAAGAGGTGGGCTCGAACCGCATATATCCGCCCACATACCGGGTGCGGCCGGTGGAGGCGCAGGTGACGGATTTGCGCAAGATGTTCCCGAGCCTGAATGGTTGCCAGGAGAAGCTGTCGCGGCGCGAGCTTCCGGAGGGCGCTGAAGCCTGGTTTGCAATTCCCCGCTGGCAGGCTCTCGCTTCCACCTATAACGAAGCCGTCGAGATAGTACTGGGAGTTCTGGCGGCAAGGCGGAGATTCAGTAACCGCATCGCCGGTAAAGTGAGCGCGATGTACCTTCGCCAGTCAGAGCGTTCCAAGCTGGCGGAAAAGATTCTGGGCGAACAGCAGGAGGGCAACGACATTGTGGTGCTGGGCGCGCAGGCGGGGATGCTGCATCGCGGCTCGTCTGCCCGGCGGACGCGTATTGCGATGGCCGGCAACGAATTCGGGCTGGGTGTGTTTACGTTTGCCTGTATGCTGCTGACGCACCCCGAGCGGTTATCGACCGGCGATACGCTGATGATCGACTGCGGAGGCGACGAGTACTCGGTGCGTGGCGATTACACGTTTGACCGGGTGCCGCTGTTTGACTTCGATATGGCCGGCATCGAATTCAGCATCTTCTACGAAGACCGGGCGCGAAACCTTTGGGGCACACCCACGGGGTTTCTGTACAAGCTGGTTTGATCTGGATTTGAGTTCGCCCCTGAATGCCGCCTGCCACGTCTAAGAGTCTGTGATGAACTTTCGCGTGGGCGGCGCTGGGAGCCAATTTTTCAGAGTTCAAGAAGCGAGGAGCGACGCAGACCGAGTGCCTGCTAGCGACAAGTGACGAAGAAATCGGGAGAATTGGCCGCAGCCCATTGGGTTGCGGCGAAAATCGCGCCCTACTTCGTTGTCGTCCTAGCCTTGGAATAGCCAAAGTCTTCGTCCTCCGCCTCGCAGGACACGATTTTCGCTCGCAACGCCGCCCGCGGGAAAGTTCATCACAGACTCTTGGCAGGCGGTATTCTTTTTCAAGCGATGCATGTGCGAGTTCTTCCTTTTGGGGTATCGAGAGACTGGCTGGGTGCGGCGGAGGCTAGCGTCGAGTTGCCGGAAGGCGCCTCGGTAGCGGATCTGCTGGAACTGGTGACGGCTCGCGTGGCTGGCCAAGGGGAGGTTTTGCGGGGCATTGCGGTCAGCGTGAATGCGGAGTATGCCACCGCGGGACAGGTGCTGCGCGAAGGCGATGAGGTGGGGCTGCTGCCACCGGTTTCCGGAGGTACTGCTCGTGCCGGTGCTGCGCGCACGGCGAAAGTTCCGGATGATTGCATGCGACAACCGATTTTCATTGCGCTGACCCGCGAGCGGATCGATGCGGAAAGGCTTGTATCGGCGGCCAAACGGGGCGAGGACGGCGCGGTTGTGGTCTTCGACGGCATCGTGCGGAACAATTCGCGCGGGCGGCAAACGCTGCATCTGGACTATGAAGCTTACGAAGAGATGGCGCTGAAACAGATGAAGGAGCTTGCGACGCAGGCGCTGGGGCAGTTCGGCGTGCGGCAGGTGACGCTGGTTCACCGTTTGGGGCGACTTGAGGTTGGAGAGACGAGCGTGCTGATCGTGGTTGCTTCAGCGCATCGCGGAGCAGCCTTCGAGGCCTGCCGCTGGGTGATTGACACGCTCAAGAAGACGGTGCCGATCTGGAAGAAGGAGACGTTTGTGGACGGAGTCGTATGGGCAGACGGAGAGCCGTTTCCCGCGGGGTTGGCTGTGGAACCGGAGGCTTCGCATGAGGGATAGATTGCGCAGGATCTTCGGATCGGGAAGCGATCCTCAATCCATGTCCGTCGTTCGGTCCCAGGTGGCAGTATCCTTCGGCGGGCTCAGGACGCGCTCTGCGGCGCCAGGGATTCTGTTGCTGGCCACGCTATTCGCGACAAGTGCGTTCGCGCAGGAGACTACGCTGCACATGGATGTGAAGCTGGTGAGCCTGTTTGTGAATGTGACGGACCGGAACGGTGCGCTGGTGGGCGGGCTGACGCGCGACGATTTCACGCTGTCTGAGGATGGCCGGCCGCAGCAGATAGCGGTTTTCGAAAAGCAGTCGGAGTTGCCGTTGAACCTGACTCTGGCGATTGACACCAGCGGCAGTGTCCGTAAGGACGAGACGGATGAAACGGCGGCGGCACGGCGGTTTGCGCACACGATTCTGCGCGAGCAGGACCAGATGAGCTTGATGCAGTTTGCCACCGAGGTGAGAGAACTGACGCCGTTCACCAATAAGCTTCCGCAGATCGATCGCGGCCTGGGCCAACTGCACGGCGGCTGGGCTACGGCGCTCTACGACGCAATCTACCTGGGCTCAGAAAAGTTGGGGCAGAAGGATGGGCGCAAGGTTCTGGTGGTGATATCGGACGGCGACGACACTGCCAAGAACACCACCTATGCGCAAGCGTTGGAACAGGCTCTGCGCAACGAGGTCATGATCTACTCGCTGATCGACGTACCGATTGAAGCCAGCGCCGGACGCGACACGGGCGGAGAGCACGCGCTGATCACTCTGGCCGAACAGACGGGCGGCAAATATTTTTACGTTGGCAATGGGGGACTGGACAAGGCCTTTGCACAGGTTAGCGACGATCTGCGCACGCAATATCTGCTCGGCTATTATCCCCGAGACCAGGAGCCGGGAAGAATTTTCCACCGGATTCAGGTCGCTGTTCCCAGAGCATCGTCGGGCGAGTTCAATGTCCGTCACAAGACCGGGTATTATGCAGACTCTTATCCGGGGGGAGACTAGAGCGGAGCGCGCTACCACGCGAATGGGAAACCGCATCTAAAATAAAACCATGACCTCGCCACTCTCTTCTCGCCGACGTTCCAAGACGCCTCCGCCGGGCGAAACCGGCCAGGAAGCACTTTATCTGCGTTCCCTGAGCGACCGCCAGGTGGTTGTCCAAATCAAACTGCGGGATGGGGAGACCGTGCGCGGCTGGATTGAGTACTTCGACGACGCCATGCTGCGATTGACGCGCGAAGGGCAGCCAAATCTTTTTATCTACAAGCACCAGATCCGCACCATCAGCGAAGCCGGCAGGCGCCGTGCGCTACGACTTGAAGGAGTGCACCGTGCCGTACCGGGCATTGAGCCGATAACGCACGAGGAAGTTTCGTGAGCGGCGGGGCGGCCGCAACAGCACAGAATCTTGTGTGGGTTCCCAAAGCCGCTGAAATTGCGCGCGAGGCAGGCGCGCGGCTGCGCGAGTTTCTGGCTCAGGGCGTGGAGACCGAGTACAAGGGCGACGTGGACCTGGTGACGGTGGCCGACCGGACGGTGGAAAAGCTGATCCGCGAACGGCTTGGGCAGGCGTTTCCGGAGCACGGAATCTACGGCGAGGAGGGCACGCGGGAACGCATGGAAGGGGAGTTCCGCTGGTACGTGGATCCGCTGGATGGGACGACGAACTTTGCTCATGGGTTTCCGCAGTTCTGCGTTTCGATGGGTCTGGAAAGACGTGCCGCCGGGATGACGCCGGAGCAGGACGGAACGCTGGAAGCCGCGGTCATCTATGACCCAATGCGGGATGAGCTTTTCACCGCCGAGCGGGGGCAGGGCGCGCTGCTGAATGGCCGGCCGATGCGGGTCTCGAAGATCCCGGAACTGGCCGAGGCGCTGTTATCTACGGGCTTCCCGAGCCGCAAGCGCCATGCCAACCCCAATGTGCATTTCTATCAGGAGTTCACGCTACGCTCGCACGGGGTGCGGAGGGCGGGCTCGGCGGCGCTGGACCTGGCGTATGTGGCATGCGGCCGACTGGAGGCATTCTGGGAGTTCAATCTGAACCCGTGGGACACGGCGGCGGGCATTTTGCTCGTGGAAGAGGCTGGGGGACGGGTAACGGACTTTGACGGCAATCCCTACCAGTTGAACAGCCGGGAGATTCTGGCTTCAAACGGGCTGATGCAGGCGGAGCTGGTGGCTTTGTTTAAAGACATGTTCGCCGGACGCAACCTTGCGCCGATTCCAACGCCTCAGGAGTTTGCCCGTCGAAGGGCTGAAAAAGGAGGGTGATTCAGCCGATTCCCGCATCGCAAAACGCGAACGGATCGAGTTGAGTCAGCATTTGGGGTCGTGTGCTACTATCAGCGTCGAGAAGTTTAGTTCCCTGGAGAAATCAGAGATGGCTTACGTCATTGCAGAACCCTGTATCGGCACGAAGGACACCGCCTGCGTGGACGCTTGTCCTGTCGATTGCATCCACCCCAAGAAGGACGAGGACGGTTTCACCGAGTCCGATCAGTTGTTCATCGACCCGGTCGAATGCATTGACTGCGGCGCCTGCGTTCCGGCGTGCCCCGTCTCGGCGATATTCGCTCTGGATGACCTGCCGGAGAAGTGGGCTCACTTTACCGAGAAGAACGCTGCACACTTCGGCCGCTAGCCGAACTCGGACCCAAGACGTTGAGATACTCCGGGGGCGCGTCCTGCCAAGGCAGGATGCGCGTTTGTGTCTTTGCGGGGCGGAATCCAAAGGGTGAGTCAACGCCAAAAGAGTCTTGCAGGAAGGTCGTGTTGAATCAATGGAAGAGCCCGCGTCAGAGAGACGCACTCTTGCAGGCAAACCAGTGTTGGGTGCTAGAGCCTACTGGATCGTTTCAACCAACTGCTTGGCGCCCGATGCGAACGGCTGCGATCCGGCGGCTTCCACAGCGTCAGGCGTGGAGGGTCGCGAACTGATGGCAAACCGGCCGTTCTCTATCTCGACGAAATCGATGTTGTCGCCGGTTTTGAGGCCAAGCTGTTTTCGAATGTCCGTGGGGAGTGTGATCCGACCGTTGAAGGTGACCATTGCGGATGGCATTTGGAACCTCTGAAGCCATTCTAGCCTGAGAGCGGGCAGAAGTCTTCCACAGAATGAGACGAGGACGGACTTAGGCGAGAAGTTCCATGCCGGCGTCGCGGGCGGCGATGCGGTCGAAGGTGACGGTGCGGGAGCACCCGGCGGCCTGGGCGGAAAGGGCGATGAGGCAATCTGGAAAGTCCGCATTTCCAGACAGATAGAGCTGCAGGCCCTTATGGGCCATCTCGCTCTGCTCGATCACAACTTCCCTGCTGGCCAGCAAAGTTGCAAGAATTTTGCCGATTCCCGCCTTTTTCACCTTATAGGTGCGATTCAGAACCCAAACGAGTTCAGCCAGCGCTATCAGTCCCACCCACCCTGGTTGCGCTGGAGAAAGGGAGTGAATCAGGTTCACGGCGATACGTGTCTGCGCTGGGTCGTCTTTGGCGAAATAGCGAATGAGCAGGTTCGCATCGAGACCAATCATGCGGCTTCACCTTCCGACTCATTCGAAGACGAATCGCCCACGCTGGCGCGGTAGTTCTCCTCGGCGGCCTCCAGGACTGCCTCCTTCATTTCCTCGATAGTGGGCACGTAATTCAACTTCGGAACGCAGCCTTCCAAATCGCGAATCGAGGCGGTTCTGGGCTTGAGAATGAACTGGCCTTTCTCGATTTCAACAAAGTCGACCTTGTCGCCTGTATCCAACCCAAGAGATATGCGCACCTGTGCGGGAATCGTGATCTGGCCTTTGGAGGTAACGGTTGCGGTGGGCATGAATATTCCTTTCATTTTCCAGTATACCTTACTTTATATAATATTCCTTACATCTTTTAATATTCCTTACATTTCTAGATTCCTTACTACCCTGGAGGACTTTGGCATCACAGGGCCGGGCTGACCGCCGGCTGCAGCGGCAGTGCGAAGATAGTAGTCGCATGGGCGTGCTGACCTCAGAAGCGGTGGTATTGCGGACCTGGCCGCTGCGCGAGTCCGACCTGATCGTGAGCTTTTTTACGCGCGATTACGGACGGATGAAGGGCGTGGCCAAGTCGGCGTTGAGGAGCCGCAAAAGGTTTGGCGGGGCGCTGGAGCCGATGACGGTGACGCGGGCGTGGTTTGCCGAAAAACCTGGGCAGGAGCTGGTGCGACTGGATCAGCTTGAGATTCTGCGCTCGCCACTGGGCATGCCCGTAGATCACGTCCGGATGACGGTGCTGAGCTTTTATGCCGAGCTGCTGGACGAGGTACTGCCAGAACACGATCCGCAGGAGACGGTTTTTCGTCTGTTGGTGAGCGTGCTGGAGCAGACGACGGCCGTGCCGTCCGATATTGTCCAGCCCCAGGCCGTCGGACTCCAGTCTTCCGGACCCCAATCTTCAGGGCCGTGGATGGCGCTGACCTATTTCTCGCTGTGGATGACGCGACTGTTGGGCCTGCTGCCGGACATCGCCCATTGCACAGCTTGCGGCGAGGCGTTGCGCACGGGAGAGATCTGGTTCCAGAGCTATGGGGATGGCTTGTTCTGCGATGTGCATCGCGGGTCCGGCGCGAGTGCGCTCTCGACTGACTCCTGGCAAGTGGCGCAAAGAATGCTGCGGGCGCCGGTGTCGGCGTTTGCGGGCGGGACGTGGCCGCGGCGAAGGGGGACGGATCTGCGGCGATTTACGCTGCAGTCGCTGGAGCGGCACCTGGAACGCAAACTGCGCACAGCCGAGGCGCTGGGAAGGCTGGGCGGGTGAGAGGCATGCGGCTGGTAAAATTGGCTCAATCCAGTTGCACCGCGAGAGAGAGTTTCCGAGAGTGACTTCATCCACCGCTTCACCGGCTAGCGTTGTATCTGCTGCTAAACCTGCGGCGCTTACATTTCAGGAACTGTTGTTCCGGCTGCAGAATTTTTGGGCGGCGCGCGGGTGCGTGCTGCAACAGCCGTTTGACGTCGAAGTGGGCGCGGGGACGATGTCGCCGGAGACCTTCCTGCGGGTGCTGGGGCCGAAGCCCTACAAGGTTGGCTATGCGCAGCCTTCGCGGCGGCCCGCGGACGGGCGCTATGGCGAAAATCCCAACCGGCTGTTCCGGCACACGCAGTTTCAACTGATTCTGAAGCCACCGCCGGTGAATGTGCAGGAGCTTTACCTCCAGTCATTGGAGGCGATCGGGATCGACCTTTCGCAGCACGATCTGAAGTTTGAAGAGGACAACTGGGAAGGCCCGACGGTGGGCGCGTGGGGCGTGGGCTGGCAGGTGATGATGGACGGGATGGAGATCACCCAGTTCACCTACTTCCAGCAATGCGGCGGACTGGATCTTGACCCGATTTGCGCGGAGCTGACGTATGGACTCGAGCGCTTGGCAGCGTTCATGCAGGATGTGGACTCGGTGTACGACGTGGCGTGGGCGCGCGATCCAGAGACGGGTGCGGTTGTCACTTATGGCGACGTGCGACTGACCGAGGAGCTGCAATATTCCGTTTACAACTTTGAGGACGCCGATGTCACCCGGCTGTGGGAGCACTTCAACAGTTACGAGGCCGAGGCGCAGGCGCTGCTGGCCAAGGGGAATGCGGTGCTGGCCGATGAGAAGGCGAGCGCGCTGGAGAAGCGGCGGTTCCCGCTGATTTCTACATATGAGCTGGCTCTGAAGTGCTCGAACCTGTTCAATCTTCTGGATGCGCGCGGGGCGATCAGCGTAACTGAGCGTGTGGGGATGATTGCGCGGATCAGGAATCTGGCGGTCGGCGTGGCCAAGGTGTATGTGGGACAGCAGGCTTAGCGGAGTTCGCGGGGTTAGCGGAGTAAGCGGCGATAGCATCGGCGGGCGTGTGAGTTAGTCAGTTACCTAGTTAGCAAGTTAGCGGAAAGATAGTCAAAAGTTATGGCGGATTTTTTGTTGGAGATTGGGCTGGATGAAATTCCGGCCCGGATGATTGCCGGGGCTGAGGCCGAGCTGGGGCGCCGCGTGCGGGAGTTACTCACGCGCGAGCGGCTGCTGGCCGGTGGCGCGAAGGTGATAACCTACTCGACTCCGCGGCGGCTGGCTGTGATGGTGGAAGACGTGCTGGCTAGTCAGGCGGACACCGAAGAGCAGATGACCGGTCCGTCGTGGAAGGTGGCCTTCAAGGACGGTGCGCCGACAGCGGCGGCAGAGGCTTTTGCTAAGAAGGCCGGGATCGAGGTTTCGGCTCTGGAAAAAGTGACGACGGCCAAGGGCGAATATGTGGGCGCAACCGTCAAGAGATTCGGGCGCACCGCTGCGGAACTGCTGGCTGCCGAGTTGCCGAAGGAAGTGCTTTCTCTTTACTGGGCCAAGAATATGTATTGGCGGGCGGGCAAGCCGGAGCGGTTTGTGCGTCCGGTGCGCTGGATTGTGGCGCTGCTCGATTCCGCCGTTGTTCCAGTGGAGATTGCGGGGATTGCGGCGGGGAATGTTAGCCGGGGGCATCGCATCTTGCACGGAGAAGCGCCGGTGGTGATTGGTGCTCCGAAGAGTTATGCGGAAACGTTGCGCGGGGCCAAGGTTGTGGTCGATGTGGCGGAGCGGAGGCAGTCGATTCGCAAGGCGCTGGACAAGGCGACTCGGACGGTTGCCGGGGCGCGGTGGCGCGAGGATGAGGCGCTCGTTGAGACCGTTGTGCACCTGACGGAGTGGCCCACGGTAATTCTGGGCGATTTTGAGGCGGAGTACCTGGCTCTGCCGGAAGAGGTGCTGGTGACGGTGATGCGCGATCACCAGAAATACTTTGCCATTGAGGGAGCGGACGGGAAACTGTTGCCGCACTTTCTCGCCGTCATGAACATTCAGGTGGACGCCGAAGGCGAGGCCATCATCCGGCATGGGAATGCGCGGGTGTTGCGGGCGCGGTTCAAGGATGCGCGGTTCTTCTGGGATTTCGATCAGAAGATTCCATTGACGCAGCGCGTGGAGAACTTGAAGAAGGTGACTTTCTTCAGACCTCCTAAGGGTGAACCTTGGAGCTATTACTGGAAGACGGAAGAAAATCTGCGCGTGGTGAAAGCGCTGGCGGCCGCGGTGAAGTCCGCTGGCATTAGTTTCGACGAGACGGCACTGCTGAAAGCTGTGGAGTTAGCCAAGACCGATCTAACTACCGAGTTAGTGAAAGAGTTTACCGAGTTACAAGGAGTGATTGGCGGGCTGTACGCGAAGGCACAGGGGCTTGGCGAAAAAGTTGGAGACGCCATTTACTCGCAGTACATGCCGGCATCGATCGAGGATGCAATTCCATTGACAGTGGAAGGACAACTGCTGGGGCTGGCAGACCGCATTCAAACGATTGTGGCGATGTTCGGGATTGGCGCTGCACCTACCGGATCGAAGGATCCATTTGCGCTGCGGCGTGCCGCCAACGCAATCGTGAAGATCCTCGCTGAGTCCGACTTGCCTCTAACGTTGGACGACGTGATTAAGGCGGGCGGAGCCGAGGCCGCCAACCACGAACAAGTAGCCACCTTCTTACACGAGCGTCTGCATTTCTATTTGAAAGACGTGCGGGGATTTGCTTACGACGTCGTCGCCGCTGCGCTGGCAGCCGACGCAAACGATGTGCGCGACGCCATTGCACGGGCTGAGGCGCTGACTGCGGTACGCGGGTCGGAAGACTTTGCGGCGATTTCCGCGGCGTTCAAGCGGATCAAGAATATTCTGCGGCAAGCCGAAGAGAAGAAGTTTGCGCTGGGGTCGGCGCAGGATGGGACGCTTTCAGCGGAAGCGCAACGGCTGGCGGATTCGTCCGCGACGCTTGCGCCAAAGGTGGCGGCGTTGCGGCAGTCGCGGGAGTACGGTGAGGCGCTGGCTTTGATTGCCACACTGCGGCCGGCCGTGGATGCTTTCTTCGATAAGGTGATGGTGCTCGATCCGGATGAAAAGATTCGTGGGGCGCATCTCGGGTTGATCGATGGCGTGCTGCGCGGATTCTCCGGGATCGCCGACTTCAGCGAGATTGTTACGGGGTAGGATGACTGCCCGTTATCTCTGGCGATGTGGTTCTACTGAGCTCACTGGCCGTCGAGGAAGGCGCGGACGACGGGATCGACCTTGGACGCTTGGCAGCCGAAGTCGATGTGGCCGCAGTCTCCATCCAGCACAAATGTTTTGGCTCCAATGAGGCGCGCGAAATCGAGCGCCGGCGCGGGATTGACCATGTGATCCTGCGCGGAGGAGACGACCAGGGCCCTGGCCTTGACGCGACGGGCGGCGTCGGCGAGTGCGCCGCCGTGGGCGATGTCATGGTGGATGACTGCATCGAGTTGCGCGAGCCAGTCGTTGGCGTCGAAGGGAAGAATGCCGGTGGCGCTCCACTGTGCGTAATCGCCGGCGAAGGCGGTGGGCGCTTCAGTGCGCGCGAAGTTAACCGGGCTGGTGAGGTTGAGCTCCCAGATGAGCTCGGCCATTGGGACTGGCGGAGGCTGGGTGTAACGGCCGTCGTGAAACGCGGGGTCGGCTTTAACGGCATCGCTATCTGCGCGGTAGAGAAGCAGGTCGCGGCTGTTGGGGCGCGGCGAGCCGACCATGGGGATGGCTACGTCGAAGAAGTCCGGGTAATCGACCATCCACTCGAAGGTCTGGATGCCACCCATGGAGATGCCCATGACGGCGTGGACGTGGGTGAGGTGGAGGGTCTCGGTGGCAAGACGGTACTCGGAGTTGACCATGTCCTGAATGGTGAAGGCCGGAAAATCGGGGCCGTGCTGGGTGGCGGAGTTTGAGGGCGAGGACGAAACGCCGTCGCCAATGGCGTCGATGGCGACGACGAAGTACCTGGCTGGGTCTACCAAGTTGTGCGCGCCAATCGAATCCTTCAGGCTCGCGCTTGTGCCGGAGAACCAACTAGGAAACAGGACGGCGTTAGAGTGGTCGGCGTTGAGCTCACCCCAAGTGCGGAAGCCGAGGCGGCAGTTATCGATCTGACGGCCACTCGTCAGCTTGCAGATTCCGAGGTTGGCGAACTGCTGCTCGCCGGCCGCGGGCTGTTGCGCACACGATGGATCAGAAGTTGCAGCGAGGACGAGGCAGGAGAGCAGAAGCGAGGCTGCGCGGAGGCGGATCTTTTGCATGCGGATAAGTGTAAATCTCAGGAGCGGTGCAGAATCAACGAGAGAATGTTACGCACTGGCATTCCGGTTCAGAGCTGACAATTCGCGTCCGCGGCCGATTCACGTAGCGACAGTCCGCACGTCTACAATCAATAGAGATGTCCGACACCCTCTACTTGAGTTTGTGGTATCCAAACTTGCGGCTGGCGACGCTTGCTGACAAGCTGACGGCGGTGCTGGGAACCTTTGCCTCGCATGGCGGCGAAGCGAGGGTATATGCAGCTACGGTTTGGCCCATCAACTGGACCGAGACGCCGATATTTCAGCGGGTTTGGGGACGCGGGGCCAAGGCAGCCGGACAGGGCGCCGAGCCGCGTGCGGCTGTCGAAGAGGCGCTGGAGTCGCTGCACGACGACTACGCCTACGAATTCCAGATCGGCTGGAGTCTCTGGGAGCTGGAGGCCAGCGATCAACTCGATGCGCGTTGGGTGCGGGAGCCGCGGCTGGTGCGGGTCACGGGTTATGGGCCACTGTTCGACGAGGGGGCTTACGAAGCCGACGGCCACATCCGCATCGACTTTGGGCCGGATACGCCGTTCCTCGAAGAAGACGCCGATCTCGACACGGTGGGCGCCAATCACGTGGAAGAGAATGTGCGGCAACTGGTGGAGCTGACGGGAGCGGTCGAGAAGGTCTCGGGGGCGACGGCCCGGCTGTTGTGGTCGGAGTTGGGCGAGAGCCTGGCGCAACGGCTGGCGGCACGGCTGGGAGTGAGGAATTAAGGCCGTGCGATTTACCATTGAAAGGCTGCGAACGATGGTGCTGGCAGCGGGGGTTCTGCTGCTGGTGACGCTGGGCGTGGTTCTCGGCGTGTCCAAATTCCGGCATCGGTTCAACCTGAGAGAGCTGCCCAAACGACTCGGTGTCGATATCCAGCAAGAGGCCAACGGCATCACCTATTCCCATTCCCTGGGCTCGCACGCGCAGTACAAGATTCACGCTTCAAAAGAGGTCCAGTTGAAGCAAGGGATCGTGCAACTGCACGACGTTAAGATTGAGCTCTTTGGAGATGACGGGAAGAGCATCGACCGCATTTCCGGCGACGAGTTTGAGTACGACCCGAAGAGCGGCAAGGCGATGGCCGCCGGGCCGGTGGAGATTACGCTGATGCGGCCGGGGATGGCGCCGGCGATTGCACCCAAGGCCACACCGGACCAGGTCGTAGGAGGCAAGGCCAAGGGCAAACCGCTGGCCACAGCCGCCGAGACGGCCGCAAGTGGCGAGATCCACGTGGAAACCAAGGGGCTTAGTTTCGACTGGAATACCGGCGTGACGACCACCAACCAGCATGTGGATTTCTCGATGACGCAAGGCGCGGGCAGCTCGATGGGCGCCACCTACGACTCGCAGCAGGGCATCCTGGTTTTGGCTCGCGCGGTGGAGCTGACGACGCGACGCGGCAGCGATACGGTGGGGATTCATGCGCAACATGCAGTGTTTGAACGCGACAACCTGGCATGCAGTTTGAGCGAGGCCACAGCTGCCTACCGCGGCGGGCAGGCAACCGCAAAGGAAGCGACGATTCTGTTCCGCGCGGATGGTTCCGCGGTGCAGATGGAAGTGACAAACGGTTTTACCCTGGCGACCGCAACTGGCGGACACCTTGCGGCGCCCAAGGGGTCCATGGAGTTTGACGAGCACAACCAGCCCCAGCACGGACACCTGGAGGGTGGCGTGCGGATGGATTCGGTGAACGGGAACCGGCAGATTCACGGGACCTCGCCTGCGGCGGAACTTGAATTCAGCAAGCAGGGTGAGCTCAGGCTTGCGCATCTGGAGCACGGGGTGGAGATCCAGAGCGAGGAGGAGAGCCAAACGGCTGCGAGCTCCGGTGCGACAGCACAGCGGTTAAGCCGGACCTGGAAATCGCTGGTTGCGGACGTGGCATTTCGAGACGCAGGACATGGAAATGCGCAGCGTGGAAAGGTGGAACCGGCCTCGATACACGGCACCGGCGGGGTGGTGATTACCGGCGAGAGCCAGCGCGGTAAGGCAGCTCCTGTGCCGTCGCGGCTGGCGGCCGACGATCTGACCGGTGAATTTGGACCGAATTCAGCACTGACCGCAATGACCGGCGTGGGCCATGCCGGCATTGAGCAAACCACCGCGGCTGGGGCAACGGAGACGGCGACCGGCGACCGGCTCACGGCTAGCTTCGATACGCACGGCCAGGCTGGAGCGAAGGCGGGCGGGACGGCTCAGATTCAGTCGGCGGTGCTGGATGGCCATGTGGTGCTTGTGGAGCAGCCGGCGGCTAAGCCTGGTGCGCAAACGGAGCCGCCGATGCGGGCGACGGCGGGACATGCCGTCTATGAGGGCCCGGGCCAGTGGCTGCACCTGACAATGAACCCGCGCGTGGAAGATGGCGCAATGCAACTGACGGCGGACAAGCTGGATGTGTCGCAGGAGTCGGGCGATGCGTTTGCGCGCGGAAACGTGAAGGCGACGTGGTTGGATGACGGGAAGGGTGGCAATTCGCGGGCGGGCGTTGCGACCGGCCAGGGGAGCATGTCTCTGGGCGGACAGGGTCCGGCGCACGCCATTGCGCAGCAGGCCCAACTCAACCGCTCGCACAATGAGGTTACGTTTAGCGGGCAGGCGCGGCTGTGGCAGCAGGCCAACTCGATTGCAGGGCCGGTGATTGTGATCGATAAGCGGACGAGGACGCTGGTGGCGCGCAGTGCGGACCATACGGAGCCGGTGAGAGTGGTGATGTTGAGCACCGGTGGCGTCACTGAAGGGTCGGGCGCGAGCCCCGGTGCGGGCAAGGATTCGGCGGTGAACCTGGACAGCGGATCCGGCGGGCCTTCGGTGATTCGGGTAAGGGGCGGCGAGCTGGATTACTCAGACATCGAGCGCAAGGCAGTGATGGTTGGAGGCGCACTGGGGCCGGTGGTCGCGGAGACGGGGACAGCAACCGTTGTCTCCAGCCAGGTGGAACTTTACCTTGCGCCGGCAGGCAAAAGCGCGGCCAGGGAGGCTGGGCAAGGTCAAGTCGATCGCATGACGGCGAGCGGACACGTGGTGGTGACATCTCCGGGCCGGCGGGGGACCGGCGAGCAGTTGACCTATGCAAGCAAGACCGGGGAGTATGTGCTGACGGGAACCCCCGCTGCGCCACCGGGCATTACCGATGAGTCGCGGGGCAACACGACCGGCGAGGCTTTGATTTTCAACAGCCGCGATGATAGCGTCAGTATCGAAGGCGGCGGACGCGAAGCCAGGACGGAAACCACTGTGCGCCAGGGACAAGGCAGAAGTGAGCAGCACAAATAGATGGAAACACTGATCGCCGAAGGAATCGGCAAGACCTACAAGGGCCGCCAGGTTCTTCGTGGGGTTGACCTTAAGATTTCGCGCGGGGAGGTGGTGGGACTGCTGGGGCCGAACGGCGCCGGCAAGACGACCAGCTTCTACATCATTGTGGGACTGGTGGCGCCGGAAACCGGGCGCGTGCTGGTGGACCAGACTGACATTACGCGTTTGCCCATGTACCTGCGGGCGCGCAATTTCGGTCTCAGCTATCTTCCCCAGGAGCCTTCGGTCTTCCGCAAACTCACGGTGGAGGAGAACATTCTGGCGGTATTGGAGGCGCAACCGCTGGGCAGCCGTGAACGGCGGATCAGGGCCGAGCGTCTAATCAATCAGCTGAATTTGGGCCACATCCGCACCACGCGGGGCTATGCTCTTTCAGGCGGAGAACGCAGGAGGGTTGAGATTGCGCGGGCATTGTGTATTCAGCCCAACTTCATTCTGCTGGATGAGCCTTTCAGCGGAATCGACCCAATTGCCGTGTTGGAGTTGCAAAAGATCATCTTCGACCTGAAGGCCGGAGGCATCGGAGTGCTGATTACGGACCATAACGTGCGCGAGACGCTAAGCGTAACCGACCGCGCTTACATTATTGCCGAGGGACGAATATTTCGTGCCGGAACTCCCCACGAGCTGGGAAACGACGTGGAAGTGCGGCGCGTCTATCTGGGAGAGGGCTTCTCGCTGGGCTGAGGACGACCGCGCGACGGACCGGAAAAGGCGTGGTTTAACGGAATCCGGCCTGTCAAGGACGCCGGCGAATGAAGCAAGGGAGCCAATTCCAGACAGAAACTGCCGGTTGTGTGGTTACCAGAACCGGAAAGTTGTATCGAAAGAAGGCAGTTTTCCCTTTAAGCTTTTTCTTACCAGATTAGACTTTAACCAAGTCCCAACGGGGAACGAGTCCCATTTATGGCGCTGTTGCAACCAAAACTGACCTTACGAGTATCGCAACGCCAGGTCTTGACGCCAGGCCTGATGCAGATGGTCAGTGTGCTCGCCTTGAACAAGCTCGAGCTGAAGGAGATGATCGATGCCGAGATGGTGGAGAATCCCGTCCTGGAAGAGATTGACGAATCGGTTCCGATGTTGGATGAAGTTGCGGGGCGCGTGGAACGTGACGAACGGGAAGAGCGGCTGGTTCTATCCGACAAAGGGGCTGAAGAGCCTACGGCCCCTCCGAAGGACCCGTTTGAAGAAGTCGATTTCGGATCGTACTTCCAGGATTATCTTGATCCGGGCTATCGCACGCAGCCGGAATATGAAGACAGCGAGAAGCCCTCGTTTGAGAACTTCCTCTCCCAGCCTACGACTCTTTCCGATCACCTGGCGTGGCAGTTGGGGGCACTCAGCCTGACTGCAGGACTGCATCGAGCCGCGGAGCTGGTGATTGGCAATCTCGATGAAGATGGGTATCTGGCCGCAAGCGACGAAGAGCTGGCCGCGGCGCTCAGTCAGTTTGCCGGGAGCTGGTCTTCAGACAATGGATCGGCCACAAACCGGGTGCCTGGGAATGGCGTCTCTGGAAACTGGACGCCTGGGAACGGGGTATCTGGAAACGGGACCTCAGGAAATGGGTTGGCGCTGGCTGCCGCTTCCGAGGAGGATGCCGAGGCGCTTGAGCTGGTGCGCGCCGGCATCGAGTGCGTGCAGCATCTTGACCCCGCGGGAGTGGCGGCCAGGGACTTGCGCGAATGCCTGCTGATTCAGATTGCGGCCCAGCAGCAAGAGTTTGACCATTTGTACGCAAAACGACCGATTGAGCCGGAGGAGAATCCGCATCGCGGTCTAAAGGCCGAAGCCGAGGCGAAGATTGAAGAGCGCAGGCGCAGCATGGAGGTGGCGGTACTGATTGTGGACCGTCACTTGCATCTGCTTCAGAAGCGGGACCTGAAAGACCTGGCGCGGGCGACGATGATTACCGTCGAAGAGGCTCAGCTGGGCATGGAGTTCATCCGCACCCTTGACCCCCGGCCCGGCCGCCTCTACAACCGCGAGCAGACGCGGCTGATTGAACCGGATGTCGTTTTTCTGAAGCGCGGCGGCGAGTGGGTGGTGTCTATGAATGAAGAGGACATGCCCAGTCTAAGGCTGAGCCAGCGCTACCGGCGGATGCTGGTGGCGGAAAACACCGATAAAGAGGTCAAGGATTATGTAAAGGAGCGATTCCGCTCCGCGATGCAGCTGATGCGCAACATCGCGCAGAGGAAAAGCACGATTCTGCGTACGTGCGAAGTGATTGTTCGCCGCCAGCAGGAGTTTCTCGACCGGGGCGTCGAGGCGCTGCGGCCGATGATGATCAAGGAAGTGGCCGAGGAGATCGGCGTTCACCCCTCGACGATCAGCCGCGCCGTGGCCAACAAATATGCGCACACACCGCAGGGGGTGCTGGAGTTGCGCTTCTTCTTCTCGGAGGGCTCGAACGGCCCCGAGGGCGCCGACACGCCGCTGCTGGTGCTGAAGCGCAAGGTAAAAAAGCTGATCGAGGACGAGGATGTGCGTCATCCCCTGACCGACGACCAGCTTGCCGCGATGCTGAAGGCCCAGGGCATTCAGCTGACCCGCCGCACGGTGGCCAAGTATCGAGAGGACATGAATATTCCTTCCACACATCAGCGACGGCGGCGCGACTGAGGACAGTTGCTAGCTTCTAGCTACTAGCTTTTAGCTCGTTTGTGCTTTCCCATTTCTTACCTGCCGCGGCAAACATCGCGGCGGCATTGCGCCACGACACTCTCAGAAAATCAAGGCATGCATCGGACCGAGCGTTGGTTGCTTCAGTCTTGGGCTCCGGTCCGACCGCAGATTTGATTCCATGCCCATCGGCTGCGTATCTTTGTGTAACAGCATGCGCAATCTTTCGGAAAGAGATTCATGGACATTTTAAGACGGCTCTTCGAGCAGCATTTCGGTTTTCCGCCTGACGAGGTGAAGCCGCTTCAAGGCCAACTCGGCGGCTCGGGGCGCGCGATTGTCCGGCTTAGCGGCGGCGGGAAGAGCGCCATTGGCATTCTCTCTACTGTGCGGGAAGAGAATGTTGCATTTCTTGAGTTCTCGAAACATTTTCGCAGTCATGGCATGCCGGTTCCGGAGATCTACGCGCAGGATTTGAGCCAGGGCGCATACCTTGAAGAGGACCTGGGCGACACAACGCTCTTTGAATTCCTGGGCACGCATCGCAGCGGCGAAAATGTCGATCCGCAGGCAATGGAAGCGTATCGAAAGGTCGTCGCGACGCTGCCGCGCTTCCAGGTTGTGGCAGGCAAGGACCTGAATTACAAGGTGTGCTATCCGCGATCGAGCTTCGATCGGCAGTCGATCGCCTGGGACCTGAACTATTTCAAGTACTATTTTCTTCGGCTGGCCGGTGTGCCCTTCAACGAGCAGTCGTTGGAACACGACTTTGCCAAGCTCACAAAATTTCTTTTGGCTGCAGACCGCGACTATTTTCTTTATCGGGATTTTCAATCGCGCAATGTGATGCTGCGCGAGAGCGAGCCGTTTTTTCTGGACTACCAGGGCGGGCGAAAGGGCGCGCTGCAGTACGACGTTGCGTCGCTGCTTTACGACGGAAAGGCCGACCTGCCGCCCGCCGTGCGGCAGCAGTTGCTGGATCATTATCTCGATTGCCTTAAGGGTTTGATCGACCTCGACCGCGCCGCCTTCATGGAGCACTATTACGCGTATGTCTACGTGCGCATCCTGCAGGCGTTGGGCGCGTATGGTTTCAGGGGATTCTACGAGCGAAAGGCGCACTTTTTGCAGAGCGTTCCCTATGCGCTCAAGAACCTGCGCTGGCTGGCGGAGAATGTGAAGCTGCCCATTGCGCTTCCTGCGCTGATGGAGGCGCTCGATGCAATCGCTTCGTCGGAAAAACTGCAGGGACTAGCGGCGCCGGCGGCGTCAGGATTGACGGTGCGGGTCTTCAGTTTCTCGTTCCATCACTCGCCGCCCACAGATGAAGAGGGCAATGGCGGCGGATTTGTGTTCGATGCACGCGGGCTTCCTAACCCAGGACGAGAGGAGCGGTTCCGCGCACTGACCGGCCGGGACGACGCGGTGATCGACTACCTGAACCGAGAGGAAAGCGTGAACGCGTTTCTTGGGCATGCGATTGCGCTGGTGGATTCGAGCGTAGCGAGCTATCAGCGCCGCGGATTCTCGAACCTGATGGTATCGTTCGGCTGCACTGGCGGCCAGCATCGGTCGGTGTATCTGGCGGAGCAGCTTGCGAAACATCTGCGCGGCTTGAGCGGCGTGGAAGTGGTGTTGCGGCATGTGCAGCTTGAAAAAATGCACATGGCCATAAGGGCTCTTTAGATGAAGGCGATGGTGCTTGCTGCGGGGTTGGGCACGCGGTTGCGGCCACTCACCAACGACCGTCCAAAGACGCTGGTCACAGTTGGCGGGCGCACGATGCTCGAGATTGTACTGGCCCGGCTGCGGCAGTTTGGCGTGACCGAGGTCATCGTCAATACCCATCACTACGCCGAGATGATCCGCGAATACCTGAAGGCCAATGGCGACTTTGGGATGCGGATTGAAATTTCGCGGGAGGAAGAACTGCTGGATACCGGCGGCGGCTTGAAGAAGGCGGCATGGTTTTTTCTTGAGGGCGATGGCGGGCCGAGTCAGAACCCGTTCATCGTGCATAACGTGGATGTGATCAGCACAATCGACCTAGCGGAGATGGTGCGGTTTCACAAGGAGCAAGGCGCTCTGGCAACGCTCGCGATGCAAGACCGAGAGACCAAGCGTTACTTGCTCTTTGACGAGAAGGGCTTGCTCTGCGGACGCCGGGCCGGGGGTAATGGGGAACCGGAATATGTGCGTAGCGGTACATCGGCGCAGGCGCTAGCCTTTTGCGGCATTCACATTCTCACTCACAAGATTTTCGCGAAGATGAAGGAGACTGGCGCATTTTCCATCATCGACGCTTATCTGCATCTTGCAGCACAGGGAGAAAAGATCGCCGGGTTTCGCGCGGATGCGTACCGATGGCGCGACCTGGGGCGGCCGGGCGCCGTGGCGCAGACCGCCGAGGAGATGGAAAGCGGCACGTTCTCTGCGAACTGAACTGAGTCGCTCTTACATCGCCTCGGGACTTTCGATGCCGAGCCACGACAGCACAACAACCAACTCGCGCACCGCGACAGCTGCGGTGGCAAGAAGAAATGTTTTGCGCGCGGGGTCTTCTTCCGTGAGGATGTGATGCCGGTGATAGAAGTTGTTGAATTCCTGCGCGAACTGGAAGGCGTGCTTGGCGAGATATGCCGGCTCGGAAGTTGCGATGCACTGCTCGAGCACCAGCGTGCGGCGCGCGGCGCGCAGCCAGAGGGCCCAGATGTCTTCGTTCGCTTCGCCTTCGAGATAGCTCCCGGCCTTTCCTGACTCCGCCAACGACGCGAAGCTTGCGAGAACGGCTTCAGGCGTGGTGGCGGCCTTGCGGAAGATGTTGCGCGCGCGGACGACGGCGTACTGAATGTAAGGGCCGGTTTCACCTTCGAAGCTAAGCGCATCTTTGAAGTCGAAGGCGATGACGGAGTTGCGCGTGAACTTGAGCATGAAATAGCGCAGGGCGCCGATGGCGATCTGACGGGCGATCTTCTGGCGCTCGGTTTCGGCGTCATCGCCAGTTCCGCCCGTCTGGCGCGCGTCGACTTCGGCGCGGGTGGCGGCGATGAGCTTATCGATCAGGTCGTCGGCCTTGACGCCGAAACCTTTGCGTCCGCTGACTTCGATGTAGGGGCGGCTCTCGTCTTCCGGCGAGATCTCATATCCAAGTTCCTTAGCGCAACGCGGCGTAAGCGCCACCATCTCGTAGCTGAAGTGCGTGTAGCGATTGGCCTGGTCGGTATAGCCCATGCCACGCAGGGCCTGGATGACGTTGGCCTGCGGGTCGGACTGGCGCGTATCAATGACATTGTAGATGGCCTGCGCGCCGCCGAAGTGCGGGTGGGGCTCGACGCCTTTTTCGGTGGAGATCCAGCACTCGTGATCTGGATACTTGAAGAAGGGCTTGTAGCCGAAGTCTTTGCCCAGCAGGCCGAACTTCCAAAGGTGATAGGCGATGTCTTTGCCGACATAGGTGACAGTTCCATTGGAGCGGACGATAACCTTGGCATCTTCGTTCAGATCGCCATTGACGACATCAGCACCGGGCCGCGTCATCACCCAGCAGCCTTTGTTTTTGCCTTCGTTTTCAAAGTAAAGTACGCCGGATTTCTTGAGCTGCTCGAACGCAGCGTCCCAGAATTTGAGGTGAAGAATTTCGCTCTCGCGTGGCAGGAAATCGTATTCGATGTCGAGGCGCAGCATAGTTTCAAGATGGCGGCGCAGGACGGCGGTCGAGATGAGCTCGGCAACTTCGGCTGTCTCGTTGCCACCGTGCTCGATCTCGTGCAGCGTCGCATAGCGTAACTGCTTGCGCGCTTCGTTTTCTTCGCCGGTGCCGCTGGTGTACCACTGTGAAGTTTTCGCGTAGAGGTCCCAGCAGTAGTAATCAATCGCATCGCTTGGCCGGCCTGAGGCTGCGGTGCGTTTTTCGCAGTCGGCGACGAGCTGGCGAACCTCGGCGAGAGATTTTCCTTCGAGATGGAGAAAGCCCACCACCACATCGGCAACCTGCACGCCGGTGTTGTCGATGTAGTTCTGGATGTCGACTTTTTGTCCGGCGGCGCGCAGCAGGCGAACAAACGTGTCGCCGAGGATGGAGTTGCGCAGATGGCCGATGTGCGCAGCCTTGTTGGGATTGATGCTGGTGTGTTCTACCATTGCATGGAGCAGCCCTTTGGATGAGGGTTCTCGAAAGCTTGCAACCATGGCAGCACCGGCAGCCCGATCGAGCTGGGCGTTGATGTATCCGGCGCCGGCGACTTCAAAGCCGGCAAAGCCTTCGAGCGATCCGAGTGCGGCAACAATCTCCTGGGCGATGATCTTGGGGACCTTGCGGAGGGTACGCGCTAGCTGAAGGGCAACGGGAGTGGAGAGTTCGCCGAATTTAAGGTCGGGGGGAATCTCGACGGGGATCTCGAGATCGAGATCGTACTTTGACTTGAGAACACCGCGCAGATGTTCGGCGAAACGGTTTTGCAGTTCCAGATACACGTCGTAGAGGCCTCAGAAATCCTTGATTTTACTAGGTGATTTTAGCACTTGCCGTGCGGGCGAACGCGGCTTCGCCGCCTTTGGGTTATGCAATATCTGGCTCTGTCGCATCCCATGCATTCAGCAAAAAGCCGCGGTGCCCCGACCGAGCCCGGCCCAGAGGGCACCCCGGCTCCCCGGTCCTCCGGTGCCCAGTTGGGGCAGCCGACGAACCGGACTTCGATTCTGCGCATCGAAATTGTTTATTGATAGACTTCGCTGCAAGAAAGGACTTCCAATGAACTTTACGCTTGCCCTCCCCGTTCACGAGATTCCCATCTGGTTTCTCGTCTTATCGCTTTTTCTGCCGCGCATCTGCATGGTTGTCGCATGGCTGCAGCACAGCATGACTCAGTTCATCCCCGTGGCGGTTGGCATTATTCCGCTCATCGTCGCGCTGCTTGTGCCGCGGTTACTCATTCTGTTCTGGATCTATGAGGACCAGGGGATCACCATCTGGTTTTTGCTGCACGCGGTTGCGCTGCTCATCGCGTGGGGTGGGAGCGGGCACACGGTTTATCGGAGGCGGGTGGAGGTGGTGGGTTGATTCGGGCTTGGTGAGGTTTGCAAAGCCATAAAAAACTAAAAAGCATAAAAAGTGATCCATAGGTGGATCTATCCCACGTAAGGAACGGCGGAACTGTGCCGAACCTGGTGCGCGCGGTTTGCCCTGTCTGATGCCGTAAGATGGAGATAGATTGCATCGATTATTTCCGGCTGGCCTTAGCGGAGAATTGAACGCACAGTCCCGCCCATGAACAGTTCAGCATCCAATTCAGACCGCTACTATCTGACCACGCCGATCTACTACGTGAATGCGAGGCCGCACCTGGGCCACGCTTATTCGACCATTGTTTGCGATGCGATTGCGCGGCGGAAACGGGCGCTGGGGATCGATACCTGGTTCCTGACCGGGACCGATGAGCACGGGCAGAAGATTGAGCGATCGGCGGAGCTTGCCGGATGCAAACCGCTTGAGTTTGCGACCGCGATCTCGGCGGAGTTTCGCGGGTTGTGGGACAAGTTGGGGCTGAGCTACGACGACTTCATCCGCACGACAGAAGAGCGGCACAAGCGCGGGGTGCAGAAGTTGTTTGCCACGCTGCGTGAGAAGGGGTTCATCTACAAGGGTTCTTACACGGGGCAGTATTGTGTGTCGGACGAGGCCTATGTCGACGGGCCACCGGGCACGGTTTGCCCTGATTGCGGGCGCATGACGGAGACGGTGAGCGAGGAGAATTATTTCTTCAAGCTGTCGGCGTTTGAGCGCAGGCTGCTGGAGTTTTACGAGGCGAATCCTGAGTTCATAGGGCCGGAGTCGACGCGGCGCGAGGTGATTTCGTTTGTGCGCGGCGGCCTGAAAGACCTGTCGGTGAGCCGCACGAGTTTTTCATGGGGCATTCCCGTGCCGGGCGATGAGAAACACGTGGTGTACGTGTGGCTGGATGCGCTGGCCAACTACATTACCGCGCTGGGTTATGGCTCAGACGATCCCAAAGACCGGGCGCGGTTTGAAAAATTCTGGCCGGCTGACATGCACCTTATCGGGAAAGAGATAAGCCGATTCCACTGCGTATATTGGCCGGCGTTTTTGATGGCGGCGGGGATCGCCGTTCCACGCTCGGTGAGGGCCAATGGATGGCTGCTGTTCGACCAGGGGAAGATGTCGAAGTCGAAGGGCAACATTGTGCGGGCCGAGACTGTGATGGAAGTGCTGGGCGCGGATGCGCTGCGGTATTTTCTGCTGCGCGAGATTCCGTTTGGGCAGGATGGCAGTTTTTCCTTCGATGCTTTAGTTCAGCGCTACAACGGGGACCTGGCGAACGGCTACGGCAACCTGGTGAGCCGCGTCGTGAACATGGTGCACAAGTACTTCGGCGGGATTGTGCCGGAGTCGGGCGCGGCGACGGATGCCGAGAAGGCTCTGCGCGAAATCGCTGCGCGGACGATTGCCGCCTTTGGCCCTGAGTTTGACGCACTGAATTTTTCAGAAGCCCTGAAGGCGCTATGGGTCCTGGTGGCAGAGACGGACGGTTACTTGACGGCAAATGCTCCGTGGAAGAAGCCGGCAGACCGCTCGGATGCGGATCATGCGCCCCTGCAAGCGCGCGTGCTGGCTACGGCTGGCGAGGCAATTCGCATCATCACTGCGCTCACTTATCCGATACTGCCGGAGTCGGCTGCGAAGGTGTGGCGGCAACTTGGTCAGGGAGAAATCTCGGACGCGGCAAAGAATTCATTTCTAACGAATCTCACGTGGGGCGGATTGAAGGCCGGGACGAAGTTTGGTGAGCCGGCGCCGCTGTTTCCACGCGCGGAAAAGGACGCGGTTGAACGAATGCAGAATATTGAAAACCAGAACAACAAGTCGGTTATCGAGGCTGCCGGTGGCAAGGCTGCGGCTCCGATAGCAGCCACAGCGTCGCCCTCGGTGGCGATGACGGCGCCGACAGTCAGAGCCGATGCACCAGCAAAAGGCACTCTGACGCCCACAACCGCGGTTTCGCTTGACGCCAAACCTATCGAAACGGCGAAGGTTCACCAGGTTCCTGCGGCGCTTGAAAGCGCGCGCCTGAGCACCACACCGGCTGCCGCGCCTCCGACGGCCCCGCTGCCCCCTGCAGCAGGTTCGACGGTCGCGAACCCAGACCTGCCGCAGCACATTTCCATTGACGACTTCGTGAAGGTGGATCTGCGGGTGGCGCAGATTCTGGTGGCCGAGCGCGTGCCCAAGGCTGACAAGCTGCTGCGTCTCGAGGTCGATCTGGGCTACGAGAAGCGCCAGATTCTGGCCGGCATTGCGCAGTTCTACGAGCCTGAGAAACTGATCGGCCGCAAAATTGTGATCGTGGCCAACCTGGCGCCGCGCAAGATGCGCGGACTGGAGTCGAATGGAATGCTGCTGGCTGCTTCCCTGCCCGATGGCGCACCGGTGCTGGCTGGATTCCTGGAAGGTGTGCCGCTGGGTGCACGGCTGAAGTAGCGGCAAACGGGTACAGGGCCGCATACACATAAATCGTGCTATCCTTACACATTGAGGAATGGCGGCGATGCGGACAAATATCGACATTGACGACAAGCTGATGAAACAGGCGATGAAGGCCTTAGGGGTTGAGACCAAGAAGGCGGCCGTGGACAGGGCGTTGAGACAAGCACTTGAGATTCACGGCCAGCAATCGCTGCGAAAGCTTCGCGGTAAGGTGGTTTGGCGCGGCCATGACGACAACTGGTTTGGATCGGATGCAGAGGTTGTAGCCGCGTGTGAAACAGCGAAACGCGCCTCTTCTGCGAAAGCGCGGCGGATTGCCTAGGACCTGAAACCGATGAAGAAAACTGTACGCAGGGCCAGTACCCCAGCCGCTGTGATTGTGGATTCCTCAGTTCTGATCGACTATTTGGCCGATCGCACGACGCCCGAGACAGATTGGCTTGAACAGAACTTCGAAAGGCGCCGCATCGGGATTACAACGCTGATTCTGACCGAGGTCCTGCAGGGGATTCGCGAGGATGAACAATTTTCCGAGACGCAGGAAGTGCTGGGGCACATGGCGATTTACGAGGGCGGCAGTCGCGAGGTTGCAGTTCGGTCAGCGAACAACTACCGGGCTCTACGGAAGCGAGGCGTCACCATACGAAGTACGATCGATTGCCTTACCGCATCCTTTTGCATTAGCGGAGAATTCGAGTTGCTGCATAACGACAGAGACTTTGAGCCGTTCGAGGAGCACCTGGGTCTTGCAGTAATCCATCCATAGTCTACGGGTCCGATAAAATAATGTCGGGGCTCTTCTCTCTTTCCCCGAGGATTTTTTGCTGATCGACTCTCATGCTCACATTGACAGCCCTCGCTATGCGGAAGACCGCGCGGCGATGCTGGGGCGCGCCTGGGAAGCGGGTGTGGGTGCGGTGCTGGCCATCGGCATTGGCGAAGGACCGGCGCAAATGCACCAGGCGCTCGGCATTTGCCGCGAGTTCAATTCCCTGCCCCAAAGCGGCGCCGGGATTCCGCGGCTTTACGCAAGCGCGGGGGTTTATCCGCACAATACGCCGGAAATCGACGATGCCGTGCTGGCCAAGCTGGACGGGTTGCTGGCCGAGCCGGAGACGATTGCCTGCGGGGAGATCGGCCTGGACTATTACCACGACGGAGCGCCCCATGATGTGCAGCGAGCCGGACTTGTGAAGCAGCTTGAAGTGGCAGCAGCGCGGAAGCGGCCGATTCTGATTCATTGCCGGGACGAGAGCGACGGGCCCGGCAGTGCGTGGAGCCATCTTTTTCTGACCCTGGACACGTATTGGAGGCACACAGGGCTTGGGGGCATCATGCATTGCTTCGGAGCGGGTTGGGAGGAGGCGAAACGGTCGCTGGACATGGGTTTTCTAGTGTCATTTGCCGGCAACCTGACTTATCCCAAGGCGCAGGCACTCAGGGATGTGGCGGCAAAGATGCCGCTGGATGGAGTGCTTGTAGAAACTGACGCCCCGTGGCTCGCCCCGTCGCCCAATCGCGGCAAACGGAACGAGCCGGCCTGGGTGGCGGAGACGGCAAAGGTTATGGCCGGACTTTTGGGGGTAGAGCAGGACGAAATCGCAACGGCGACCACGAAAAACTTTTTCAGGCTGTTTCACATTCGGGCGGACGTGGGAAACTGTTAAAGGTGCTGCGCACGGCAGCCTTTTGGTTTGTTTTTTGAGGACAGGAAAGAAATGGCCCAGGATAATTCGTTCGACATCGTGAGCAAGGTGGACATGCAGGAGGTCCGCAACGCCATCGATCAGGCACTCAAAGAGGTTCACCAGCGCTTCGACCTGAAGACTTCGAACTCCGAGATCTCGATGGAAGGCAACGACGCCATTCAGCTTGCCTCTGACGGGGAGTACCATCTGGAGGCGGTCAAGGACATCCTGGCACAAAAGCTGGTCAAGAGGGGCGTCTCGCTGAAGAACATGACCTATGGCAAGCTGGAGCCGGCAGCGGGCAAAAGCGTGCGCCAGAAGATATCCTTGCAACAGGGCATCCCCATAGAAAAGGCCAAGGAGATCGTACGGCTGGTCAAAGACTCAAAAAAGAAGGCCCAGGCCAGCATCCAGGGCGATACCGTGAGAATTTCAAGCAAGGATCGCGACGAACTGCAATCGATTATCGCGATGTTGCGGGCCAAGGAAATGGGCCTGGAGTTGCAGTTCACCAACTACCGAACGAATTAGGTAGAACGGAAGCCAAACGGGACAGGAACATCGGGATGAGATCCGGAAAGCTTTGAGCACATTGGCGACAGCGACGGCGAGAGAGGTCTTCGATCTGCTGCGGGACGATCTGGTGGCAATCGAGCAGGAACTGGGCCGCGATGCCGCTTCGGGCGTAAGCACGATTACCGAGATCGCCGAATACCTGCGCGAGGGCGGCGGCAAACGGATTCGGCCAACGCTTCTTTTGCTTTCCGCACACGCGCTTGGATACGCAGGTCAGGGTTCGATCCGGCTGGGCGCAGTTGTGGAGATGGTGCACACTGCGACTCTGGTGCACGACGACATTATCGACGGCGCAGATACCAGGCGCGGGCGGCCCTCGGCAAACACTGCCTGGGGGAATGAGAAATGTGTCCTGGCCGGCGACTGGCTTTATATGCAGGCTTTCAAGGTAGCGCTTGAGGAAAAAAACCTGCGCGTGCTTGACCTGCTGATCGGACTGACCCAGCAGATGGTCGAGGGCGAGCTGCTGCAGATTCAAAAACTGGGCAAAGCAGTCTCAGAGGCTGAGTACTACGACCTTATTTACCGCAAGACTGCCTGCCTGTTTTCGGTTTCCATGCGTCTGGGCGCGGTGCTGGCCGGAGCGAGCGAGACTGAAGAGAACCGCCTGGCTACCTATGGGCGAACCGTGGGCTTGGCCTTCCAGATTGTGGACGACGTGCTGGACCTGACGGCGACTGAAGAAGTTTTGGGCAAGCCCGTAGCGAGCGATCTTCGCGAAGGCAAAGCGACGCTTTCGGTCATCCACTCCATGGACCACGGAACGGCAAAGGATCGCCAGACGATCCAGCGGGTCCTGGACGACCGCAGCTTTGAGAATGCAAGCCGCCAGCAGATCCGGGATATTCTGGTTCGCAATGGCTCGGTCGAGTATGCTCGTGCGGTCGCCGACCGCTACGCCGAACAAAGCCGCCAGGCCTTGGCTCCGCTGGCCGACTCCGAGTTCAAGCGCGCCCTGCTTTGGGTGCCTGACTTTGTGGTGGCGCGGGAAAAATAATGGCGCAAAGGAAATCCGGAAAACCTTTATGGTCCGCGGTTGACCAGTACTTTGGCAGTTTGCTTGCTCCCTCCGATGAGCATCTGGAAGCTGCACTGAAGGCAAACCGCGAGGCGGGCCTGCCGGTTATAGATGTGTCTCCGCTGCAAGGCAAATTCCTGCACGTGCTGGTGCAATTGACGCGGGCCAGGCGTGTGCTCGAGATCGGATTGCTGGGGGGCTACTCGACCATCTGGATGGCACGCGCGCTGCCCAGGGGTGGGCGCATCGTCTCGTTGGAATTCAACCCCAGGCACGCGGAAGTAGCTCGTACGAATTTGAGGCGCGCCGGCCTGCTGGGACGCGTGGATGTGCGCGTCGGGCCTGCTCTGGAGAGCTTGCCGGTGTTGGCTGCCGAGCGCGGAGGCAAGTTTGACTTGATCTTCATCGACGCAGACAAGGGCAACAACCCGCGGTACCTGGAGTGGGCATTGAAGCTGTCGCGGCGGGGGTCGGTGATCGTGGTGGATAACATTGCACGCCACGGCACGGTCATCGACGCCAAAAGCAAAGAGCCCGATATTACCGGAACCCGCCGCTGCCTGGAGATGATGGCGACCCATCCGCGGCTAAGCGCCTTTGCGATGCAGACCGTTGGCGTCAAAGGCCTGGACGGGTTTGCGGTAGCGGTCGTACTGCGGTGAACCTTTATCGCAATCCCTGAAATTACAGGGCCTGCACAATTTGACCATCGAGGGTGCACCGGCTCCGCTCTGCCGCGTTGCTTGCACTGCGAGACTTCGGTGCGCGGCAGTCACGACACATACATCTCACAGCCCCGTCGACTATCATCTTCAGGGCTCCTGCGACGGCCTCCCGAAGCCGTCGAATAGTTATAGCCGAGAAGAGCCAAGCTCCCGGTCAGTTTTCAGGCGATGCAACAACTCCCAGATTTAAAGGAATGATGAATGATTAGCAGACGGAGATTCATTGGCGGCGTTTCAGCAGTGGCTGGATCGATCGGATTGAGAAACGTGCGGGCTGCGGCAATGTCCGCAGCTCCAAATTCCGCCTCGAACGCGGACATAACAGAACACGTGAAGATCAAGATTGGTACCGGCGGGCACGGACACACCTACCCGGGAGCAACGGTGCCTTTTGGCATGGTGCAACTGAGCCCAGATACGTTCGACTCAGGGTGGAAAGACAGCGCGTGGGACCATTGCTCCGGCTACCATATCAACGACAAGTACATCAACGGTTTCAGCCATACGCACTTGAGCGGAACCGGGGTTGCGGATTTGATGGACTTTCTGGTCATGCCGCGGACAGGACCGGTAAAGACGGTTGTGGGCGGGCATGACCACCCGGAAGATGGCTACAGCTCCCGTTACTCCCATGAGGACGAGATCGCGGTGCCGGGCTACTACTCGGTGCTGCTCCAAAACTCGGATGGCGAGTCGCCTATTCGCGCCGAGTTGAGCGCCACGGAGCGGGCTGGAATTCACCGGTATACGTTCCCGAAGAGCGACAGCAGCCACTTTGTTCTGGACCTCCAGCATGTGGGCACCGACGCCGCAGATCCGGTGTTGTGGTCGAGTGTGAAGGTGACCGGCACGGATTCGCTGGTGGGCGGCCGCAGTACGAACCTGTGGGCCCCGGGCCGCGAGATCTATTTCGCGATGAAGTTTTCCAGGCCTTTCGCTTCGTTCGAGATCGTGTCAGAGGATCGGCCGCTCGCTCAGGGGACGAGCGAGGCCAGGAGTAAGTCGATCAAGGTTGTGTTCCACTTCCCGACCACCGCGAGCGAAACGATTCTGTTGAAGACGGGCATTTCCAGCGTGAGCGCGGACGGAGCTGCGAAAAATCTGGATGCCGAGATTCCGGGTTGGGACTTCGACGGCGTGCGGGCCAAAGCGCACAAGGCCTGGATTCACGAGCTCTCCGCTATCCGGATTGAAGGCGGCAGTGAAAAACAGAAGCAGATTTTTTATACCGGCTTATATCACGCGCTGGTGGCCCCGACGCTTTTCGACGATGTGGACGGCCAGTATCGCGGCATGGACGGCAAGGTGCACACGCTAGGCGCGGGAGAGCACAACTACAGCACCTTCTCGCTGTGGGACATCTACCGCACGGCTAATCCGCTCTACATTCTAATCCAGGGCAAACGCGTTCCCTCGCTCGTGAACTGCCTGACACGGATGGCCGAAGAGAGCCCGGCGGGGATGCCGGTGTGGCCGCTGCACGGCAAAGAGACCGCCTGCATGACTGGTTATCACTCCGTGGTGGTGATGGCCGAGGCTGTGGCCAAAGGTGTTCCGGGAATCGATGTGGACAGGGCGTGGCGGGTCACGAGGAAACGCGCCCTCGAGGACGACTATCAGGGACTTGCAGCCTTCCGGACGAAGGGCTACATCGCGGCCGACAAGGAACCGGAGTCGACGAGCAAGACCCTGGACTATGCGTACGACGCATGGGCAGCGGCAGTTTTGGCTGAAGCAGCAGGGGCCAAGGCGGACGCAGTGGAGTTGCGTAAACAGGCCGGGTACTATCGCAATCTCTACGACAAAAGCACAACGTTCGTTCGCCCCAGGCTCGATAACGGCGAGTGGACGACTCCGTTTGCGGCGAATGAAATGGGGCACTTCCAGCGTTGGAAAGACTACACGGAGTCGAACCCGTGGGTAACGACCTTTAGCGTGCAACAGGATCCCAAGGGACTTGCGCAACTGCTGGGAGGCTGGCAAGCGCTGGATGCCAAGTTGGACGGGATCTTCTCGGCGTCGCCGGAGTTGCCGCCGGATGCGCCGCCGGATATCGCCGGACAAGTAGGCCAATACGCGCACGGCAACGAACCCGGCCACCACATTGCCTACCTGTACAACTACGCAGGCGCGCCTTACAAAACGCAGGCGCGCGTGGCGAGCCTGATGGAAACCATGTACGACAACCAGCCGGATGGACTGGCGGGGAACGAAGACTGCGGCCAGATGTCGGCCTGGTATATCGTGAGCGCCCTGGGCTTTTATCCGGTGGATCCGGTGAGCGGGAATTATGTGTTCGGCACACCGCTCTTCGACCGCGCGGTGGTGAACATGGGCGGAGGCAAAGAGCTGGTTGTGATTGCGAAGCGCAACTCGCCGAAGGATATTTATATCCAGTCTGTGACGTTGAACGGCAAGCCGCACACGCGGGTCTGGTTCAAGCACTCGGAGATTGAGCAGGGCGCAACCCTGGTCTTCACGATGGGGAGCACGCCGAACAAGAGCTTCGGCGCAAGTGAACAGGAGGCTCCGCCTTCGATGACCGCTTGAACGCGAACACGCTGTCGAGACGAATGTCTGCGCTCAGAGCCTGTGCTGCACTCAAGAATGTTCGCCTGCGGTGCGGATCAGGCCCTATGCGTCTTGAACGACCGTCCCCTGGTGGTAGACGATCTTCCAGCCATCTGACGATTTCTGCCAGATTGTCGCTCGACGCGTGAGGCGCACTTTATCCTGAAGCAGCGTGTAGGTCAGCAGATAGAGGTTCTCGGCGAGTTTGCGGCAATAAAAATCGCTGGTCTCCCAGACTTCAGCCTTAGGTGCGGAACGGCGCTTTTCCAGTACATCGAGTACAAATTCTCTGGAGTAGCGGCGGCCGGATGCGCAGGTTTCCCAGTAGTCCTCCACCGTCATGCGCTCGAAATCGGCTCCGGTGGTTCCGAATTCGTGGCGATGGAAGATGGGCTCGCGGCTTGATAGCTCGGCAAGAACTGTTTCGAGGTCTGGGACAGTCGCAGGGACGGGCTTCATGGCAGATAGCATAGCGTGAGCTCCCATCCTTTTCGCAAAAAGCACGAAAAAGATGAGGCGCCCGGCGGGCTCTAAACAAAATCAGGCTTGCCTTGTGGCTCGTTCCCGCGTTATAGAATCAGTCCGAACTCCCGCCTGGACATTTTTCTCAGAGTTAAATCGCGGAATTGTGAAAGGAAGAGCCCCGTGTCGAGAAAGACGTTTCAACCCGTTTTCGGAATCGTGCTTCTACTCATGTGTGCTGCGTCTGCTAGCACGCAGTCCAGTTTGCCGCTAAAGCTCATGAAGACTATTCCGCTGCCCGATGTGAAGGGACGAATCGACCACATGACTTTCGATTTGGCACACAAGCGCCTCTTCGTCGCCATGTTGGGCAGTAATTCAGTTGACGCCATCGATGTCGAGGGCGGCAAAGTGACTGGAACCATCCGCGGACTCGCCGAACCGCAAGGTCTCTTTTATCAAGCGGAGACGCAGATGCTCTGGATTGCCAACGGTGGGGACGGCACGGTGCGCATCTTCGACACGCAGACCTATAAGCAGGTGCGGTCGATCAGCCTGGGGGACGATGCCGACAATATTCGCCGCGATGCTTCAACCGGCCACATCCTGGTTGGATATGGGAAAGGCGCGATTGCCGCTTTCGACGCGAACGGCAACAGGGTGGCTGAGGTCAAATTGAATGCCCACCCCGAGTCGTTTCAATTGGAAAAAAGCGGAACCCGAATGTTTGTCAACCTGCCGGATTCCCATAGGGTGGATGTGATTGACCTTGCAAAGTCCACCGTTGTGGGGAGCTCGAAGACCGGCAATGCGCAGTCGAACTACCCCATGGCACTCGACGAAAGCGATGGCAGGCTCTTCATTGTGTGTCGCAGCCCCGCTGTTCTTCTAGTAATGGATACACATTCGGGATCAGTGATCGCGAAGCTTCCAACGGTTGGCGACTCGGACGACGTCTTCTACGATCGCGCGCGGAAACGGTTGTATGTTTCAGGGGGCGAAGGCGCAATTGCTGTGTATCAGCAGCTGGATGGCGACCATTACACCGAGATTGCGCGGGTGGCGACTGTGAGCGGCTCACGCACCAGTTTGCTGGTCCCGGAACTAAACCTCTTCTTTGTGGCGAGCCGAGAGCAAGGGAGCAGCCCTGCGGCCATCCGGGTGTTTGACGTGGGTAACTGAGTCCAGGAACAAGAGTCTGCGAGCTTCACATCGGAAATCAATCTGATGTCTTGAGAGGCATTCATGCGATTCATCTCGGTATTAAATCCAGCCATCATTTTCTGTTTTTCGTCGCTTGTTTTCGGTCAGGGGACCGGATCTCTTGTGCTTTCGCGGACCATCGCTTTGCCGGGAGTTGAGGGAGGGCTAAACCATATGTCGGTGGACGCCGCGCATCAGCGGCTGTTCGTGGCGGCACCCACCAACAAGACCGTTGAGGTGATCGATCTCGCTACGGGAAGAACTGTGCGCAGCCTGGGGGGAGAAAGAGCCGCGGCGGTCCTTTATGCACCCGAGTTCAATCAGCTTTATGTTGCGCGGGCGCAAGGCCTGCAAATTTACGACGGAAGCACTCTGAACCTGGCCAAAACAATCGATCTGGAAACCGGCACGGACGAGCTCCGTTACGATCCGCGCGCAAAGGAACTCTATGTCGGCTGCATGGGTGCCGGACAGTTCGGAATCGCTATCATCTCTGTTCCGGACGGAAAGCTCGTGGGGAAGATTCCTTTGCCCGGCAAGCCCCAGGGGTTTGCCGTAGAGCAGAACGGAGACCGCATATTCGCAAATCTGCCCGAGCTGAACCAGATAGCGGTAATGGACCGTAAGAAGCGCATAATGCTTGCTCCTTGGCCAATCAAGGATTCACTGGGCAACTCTCCCATCGGACTTGATGAGACACATCACAGGTTGGCTTCCGGAGGACGGCAGCCTGCCGCCATGGTTGTTTTCGACACCGGAACGGGGAAGCAGGTGGCAAAAACCAAAATCAACGAGGATACAGACGACCTGTCTTTCGATCTGAAAAACAGGCGGTTCTACGTTTCCTGCGGAGAGGGATTTATCGACGTCATCCAGCAGGTCGATCCGGACCACTATCGGATGCGCGAACGGGTCAAGACGGCGTCCGGAGCACGTACCTCCACTTTTTCGGCCGAACTGAAACTCCTGATCGTTGGCATGCCGCCGCAAGGGAATAAGCCCGCAGAGATCCTGGTCTTCAAGACAGTGAGGTGATGAAGGGAGAAGGGGTCGCTAGTTACTGTGGCCCTGCTCCATCAGAGCGCGCAACGCCGCGGCGTAGTGCTCGGGCAGGGGCTTTTTGTTCAACTGGTCATCGCAGACTACGTGCACTGTCTCGCCTTCGGCCAGGAGCGTAGGTTGTTCGCCTTCGAGGGCCTTGCGGAGGATGCGATAAGCAAACTTGATGACCGGGCCACGCAGAAGAGCGGGGCGGGTTTCAATCAGGATTTCGTCGTCGTAGCGAGCGGGGGAGCGATAGCGGCAACTGGCCTCGACCACCGGCAGAATGCACTCGTGCTCGGTTTCCAACTGGCTGTAGGCAAGACCCAGGGAACGCAGCAGCTCAACGCGGCCTATCTCAAACCAGACCAGGTAGTTGGCATAGTAGACGATGCCCATCTGATCGGTCTCGGCATAGCGCACCCGCACCTGGCTGGTTACCGGCATGGTTCGATCTCACTCAGTTTCTCAACTGATCGCCGATCTCTGCCCACTATCCAGTGTCCGCTGCACACTGTACTCACGGCTTCATGTGCGAAAAGATCGGCAGCTTGGTGACGTCATTGAAGATGATAAATGCGAAGAAGGCGACCAGTACCACAAAAGCGGCTTGGTAGATGCGCTCCTTCACATCGATGCTGATATCGCGCCGGATGACGCTCTCGATGAGCAGCAGAAGAATCAGGCCGCCATCGAGAATCGGGAAGGGCATCAGGTTGAGGATGCCGAGGTTGAGGCTGATTTCGCCGGCAAGGCCGAACTTGGGAAGCCATCCCTTCATCTCCGCGGCATCACCAGCCATGCGGGCAATGCCCACCGGGCCAGCAAGCTGCGAGACGGCGATTCTGCGTGTAAAGATCCGCTGCAACACTTCGACAATGAGCAATGAGTTGTCGGAACAGAAGTTGGTGGCTTTGGTGAACGCTTTTCCCAGAGGTAGCGGATCCTGGTGAAAAGGAGGAGGAACCCAGACGAACCCCAGCTTATAGCCGGTCGCATCGAGCTTGGCGGGATGAGCCACCAGTTGCACGGTCGCGTTATTGCGAAGCACAGTCAGGTCGATGGGCTTTCCCTGGCCAGCCTTCATGTATGCCACCAGCGCATCCACGCTGTGGAAGGCATGGCCATCTACAGCGTCAATTGCGTCGCCTTGGCGCAGACCCGCTTGCTCCGCCGGGGTTCCAGGAGCCACTTCCGCGACGACAATCGGTCCGGGCAGATACTGGGGTTCCAGGCCCGCGTCGCCCAGGTCGAAGTCGTCGCTCTTGGCGGACGCGGGCACATGCAGGGTGAGATTAAGGGAATTGCCTCCGCGCTCGACGGTAGCGGAAATTAGTTGGCCTGCATTCAGAATGGACTGTTCGCGAACGTGTTCCCAGTCTGGATGATCGACGTTGTCAAAATGAGTGATGATGTCGCCGGTTTGAAAGCCAGCCGCCGCCGCATTCGACTCTGGAACTACCCAATCGACCGTCGTGGATTTGACCTGAACCAGGGGGACCTCGTTGATCCAACCGTAGTAGATGACCATGAGAACGAGAGCAAGAACAAAGTTTGCGGTCGGTCCGGCGAGTCCAATCAGGATTCGTTGCCAGCGGGGATGGGTGGTGAAGGAGCCGGCATCCGCGGCCAGCTTTTCGTTGTCTGTTTCTGAAGCCGCGCCACTGACCTGATCCGGAGTTTCGCCAGTCATCTTGACGTAGCCGCCCAGGGGAAGCAGGCAGACTTTGTAGTCAGTCTCTCCGTACTTGACGCCGAAGAGGCGGGGTCCAAAGCCAAACGAGAACGCCTCGACGCGCACTCCGCAGAGCTTGGCGACGGCAAAATGTCCAAACTCGTGGACGATCACCATTACGCCGACAAGGACGACAAAAGCTGCGGTTGAAACCAGGAATTCATGCATAAATGAGCGGTTATTTCCTTAGAGCGAGTCTGGGGCGGCTGCTTGGTCCTGCACCGTTGTCTGGGCCACGAAGCAACAATGTAAGACCCTTTCTTTCTTGGGCTTATGCGAGTAAGGCATGAGCCGTTTGACGCGCCTCCCGGTCGGCGGCGAGCACCTCCGCGATGGTGGCGGGATGGCCCTCCGGCGTGGATGCGAGCACCTTCTCAATTGTACGCGGGATTCCCATGAAGGAGATACGACCTTCGAGGAATGCCTCTACGGCTATCTCGTCCGCTGCATTGAGGGCAATGCAGTGGGAGCCTCCTTTTTCAGCGGCTTCAAAGGCGAGGCGCAGGCAAGGGAAACGCTCCAGGTCGGGCGGTTCGAAATCCAGGTGGCGCAGGGCTGCCAGGTCGAAGGTGAGCGAGGAGGCCGGGCGCTCCGGCCAGGCCAGGGCATAAAGGATGGGCAGGCGCATGTCGGTGACCGAAATCTGCGCCAAGATGGAGCCGTCGAGGTATTCCACCAGCGAGTGAACGGTCGACTGGGGATGGACGGTGACCTTGACCTGCGAAGGCGAGACGTCGAAGAGGCGGCAGGCTTCGATTACTTCAAGGCCCTTGTTGAGCATGGTGGCCGAGTCGACAGTGATGCGGCGGCCCATGACCCAGGTGGGATGCTTGAGTGCTTGTGCAGGGGTGATCGCTTCAAACTGGTCAAGCGGAAGTTGGCGGAAGGGCCCGCCCGATGCGGTGAGCCAGATGGTCTTTACCTCAGAATGCGCGCCCACGCGCAGGCATTGGTGAACGGCATTGTGTTCGCTGTCGATGGGCAGGATGGGCACGTTCTGCCGGCGGGCGGCGGCGGTGAGGATTTCGCCAGCGGCTACCATGCATTCCTTGTTGGCCAGGCCGACGGGCTTGCCGGCGAGAATGGCTGCGTGCGTAGCTTCGAGACCGGCGACGCCCACGATGGCGGAGACCACAAAGTCAGCATTGGGCAGGGTGGCGCAGGCTACTGTTCCCTCGGTGCCGTGAACGACCTCGATGCCGGTGATGCCGGCTGCTTTGAGGCGGGAGGCGAGCTGGCCGGCAAGCTCTTCCGTGGCCAGCGAGACGATCTGAGGGCGCCAGCAGACAGCCTGCGCAAAGGCTTCGTCGAGGTTGCGTCCCGCGGCGAGAGCGGCCACCTTATAGCGGTCGGGAAACTGCTCGACGATGGAGAGTGTGCTTTGGCCGATGGAGCCGGTGGAGCCGAGAATGGCGAGACGCTTCAATGTATGTTCTTTAGAACGACTGGTGAATAACCTGAGCGTACCACAGCACCGGAGCAGCCAGCAGCAGAGCGTCGATGCGGTCGAGGACGCCGCCGTGGCCGGGGAGCAGGCTTCCCGAGTCCTTGACGCCGGCTGAGCGCTTGAGCGCGGACTCAGCCAGATCGCCTACCTGCGCCGCAACGTTGACCACCACGGCCAGCACAAGCCAGTACCAGATATCTCCGGGATAGGAGAGGACGACGGAGTCCCACTGTTCGAGCAACTCGGCGAGGCCCCACAGTCCGCCGGCCATCAGGACGCTGCCGGCCACCGAGCCAATGGCGCCCTCCCATGTTTTGTTGGGGCTGATTCTTGGCGCCATTTTGTGGCGGCCCCAGGCGCGGCCCACGTAGAGAGCGGCGATATCGCCAACCCAGACCACGCAGAGCAGGAATGCGACAAGGGACGGGCCATTCGCCGTCTCATGCAGAGTGGGTAGCGCGATGAGCGTGAAGCCGATATAGAGGAGACAGAAGATGGATGTGGCGGCGTCGGCCATGACCTGTTCCACGGGATGGAGAAAGGTGCAGTAGACCAGCAGGGCCAGGGAGAGGATGCCGAAGATAGCGGCGGTGCGGTCGGGCCATAGAAAGTTGACGCCAAAGAGCGCGCCAAGCGCAACAATAACGGCTGTGCGCGGCGGACTGGCGCCGCCCAGTTCAGCCAGGCCCAGAAATTCCCATGAAGCCAACGCCGCGACGACGGTGACAGCGATGGTGAACAGCAAATTCCAACGCGGGCCCAGAAACACGAGAAGCAGAACGATCGGGATCAGAATAGCGGCGGTAAGGATGCGCTTCATTCAGGGTTGAGAATACACCGCTCCGGAGGCGGCGGAGCGCTGCGTACAGATTTGCACAGATTCGCTGGTAATGTGGCGTGGGACGCGCGCTTCAGTTAACAGATCTAAGATATTTATTATGTGTCTGTTATGAGATTGGTTACGGAATCGCAGAATCACGCGCACGGCGAAGCTTTGAGTTTTCTCAAATTTAAGTCGCTGATTAGGCTTTAGTTAAGGGGCTCCGCTGCTTCATAGCCGAGCCCTTGATCCTCTTAGGCGGGGAATAGGCTGAAATCTGAGGTAAGTAAATTGATTTGAGTCGTTTGATGGGGGCACCTGCTCCTCGGATCAGCCCACCCTCGGGGGACGAAAATAGGGCCTGTGACAGGACTCCATGCACTGCCTGCGTTGAATCTCGGGGAGACTGCACTCACCGGAACATGCAGTCGACTCGTATTTTCCATCTACGGATTGGAGCCATCTTACCCAGTTCGATCGAGCCATGCGGTTCACCTTCAGGAAACCCGCAAATGACAGATACCGGGAGGCGAAATCGGATGTGCACTCATGAAGCAATTGAGCTGCCGGTTGCCATTGATGGCTGACGACCAACCCCATTGCATATTCAATCCTGCTGGCTTGTTTCACGCGCTCAATTTCCGCGGGCTGGCAACTCACTCGTTTCCCCATCATGTCGATACTTGCCAACTCTGCCCGCGCCATCCTGGAATCATCCGCGCTCAGGCCCTGCTCTCTCACCCGGCGCTGAAACAAATCAGTCTGGGATGGCACAAAACGCCAGTCCGTCAATGCAATCTTCAGCCAGAGATTAAGGTCTTCCACGCCCATGAAAGCCCGCGATTCCTCAAATCCGCCGACGTCGAGCAGTGCCTGCTTGCGCACCAGCGCGCCGCTGGGAGTAACGTGGGCCTGCCGGTGCCAAAGATTGCCAAATTGAATAGGGTCGAAACGATTGCAGTGTATGACCCCCGCTTCTGGTGTTATCCGCGCTAGCTGAACCTCTGTCTTTCGAGGGAGCCAGATGTCGTCACTATCGAGGAACGCTATCCACTGTCCCGATGCCGCATGGATACCTGCATTTCTCGCTGCTCCCACGCCGCAATTGGGTTGCCGGATCACACGAGTCCTCACGCGAGTGCTTGGAAAGCTGGCGGCGACTTCGGCGGTACGATCTGAGGAACCATCGTCCACCACGATGATTTCGGTTACTTCGCATGTCTGCTCGAGAACGCTTTGAATTGCATCGGCAATGCTTGGCTCCGCATTGTACGCGGGGATTACCACGCTCACTGAAAGGTCTTGCCCAGGAAGGTCTTGTACGCGTTTCTCGAAACTAATTCCCATATAAACGGGTTTCCATTTGGCTTACCTCGTCACGAATGGTGTGCTCAGGTCGACTCCAGCTTAGACGGATGAGACTTTCCTTTGCATGGTCTCAGCGGAGGGGTTCTGGTGTCTGTTCTGCAGGGGTGGAGTTTCTGCTAGCGTGCCCTCGCGCCAAAATACGGCGCAAGGATGGAGCGTCGGGCAAGGCTGGCACCACGAGGTGGACCTGTTTCCAGGCGTTTTGGCGTCTGGAGAAGGTCATCGAAGATCTCGCGATATTGGGACATTGCCGTGCGCAGTTCTTCGTTGGTGGCCTCGACCTGTCCCAGGTGGACGGCGATGGAGTGCGCGGCGCGGTATTTCTCCATGGCGCGCGGATAATCGACCGAAACGTCGGCAGCGCGCCGTTCAAAGCCGGCCTGGGGATAACCGTGTGCCTCAAGAAGCGCCTCGATCAGATCGTCGGCTTCGATTAAAGCGGTCCTGGGATGATCGGCAAAGCACGATTGAACCGCACGCCAATCGGAGACAAAGCGCTCTCGCTCGGCTACGCCAAGTTCACGGATCATCGGGACGTCCCCAGGGGTTTCTGGGTGGGCCGGATTTGCTTCAATCTCGTGCGCGGAGCCGAACCGTAGGACAGCGCGATCGTATTCCGTTCCGAAACGAACGCGGAGAGTTAGGCTCCGCGCTCTGCGGCGTTGAACGAAGGCACAAACCACGACAAGAGCCAAAACGAACACTGTGACGGCAGCGATGAACTGGATAGTCGTGAAGTTATGACCGATGAGCTGGTAATTCATCGAGTTCTCCAATGTGAGATTGACCGTGACGGGAGGGCTTTGACGAGGGAAACTCTCAGGTTAAGAGAGGGCTACACGGTCAATCATGAGTCGTTGGACGCATGGACGATGTTCAGAGTTGCTCATTCTGAATCCGAAAATCTGGGCGCTGTGGAAAAGTCGTCAAAATTGACCACGGAGTAACACGCGGCAGCGACCCAGTTCGCTCGAGGGTCTCGTGAGACAGGAGGAAATCATTCCTCCGGAGCCGAAGCCCCTGATTGATCTTGTGGCTTTATGCCGGAGATTAGACCCCGCCTCCTTTCGTTTGAGTCTTTCCGCAGATAGTAAAGGTCGGCTCGTTTTGTGCGATTTACGGGACGATTCGCCGCCGCGGATCGTGGCCTTTGAAAACCTGAACAACCGCCCGTACATACAAGACCATCTTTGTGACGGACACCACTAGAGCTTTGGCGATTCCGGGGGAAATTGGGATTTCTTGTGCCATTCTTGTCTCTCCTGAGGCGAGAAAGTGTTAATATCTGAGCAATCTCATCGAACACATTCTTCAGGAGCACGGCCTTATGAGCAGCCGCACTATCGCTGTAGTGTCTGTGTTTTTTGCCCTCATCTCTTTGATTACCGCCTCTGCGCAGACGTTTCGCGGAAGCATTCAAGGCACGATTACCGACAGCACCGGAGCGGCGATCCCGGGGGCAAGCGTGAGGGTGTTCAGCCCCGGTACCGGGCTGAATCGATCGGTGGCCACCAATGACCTCGGTGGTTACGTGGCCTCGGAACTGCCGCTGGGCACCTATAGCATCACCGTGGAAAAGGAAGGCTTCCGCACCACGACGCTGACCAATATTCCAGTGAGCGTTGGCTCGGCATCGCGCGCGGACGCAAGACTTGCAACGGGCGCGGTGGAAGAAGTGATTGAGGTGAATGCCGACGTTCCGTTGGTGGAGACAACGAGCAACACGACCGGCGGCACAATTGAATCGGCCCAGGCAACCGAGTTGCCTGTGAATGGACGCGACTATACCAAGCTGTTGGAACTGGTTCCCGGAGCCTCGAGCGACCCGGTGGGATCGACCGAGTCGGCTGGCTCCTACGGACTGTTCAGCCTCAACGGCAACCGCGGCCGGTCAAATAATTATTTGCTGGATGGCACGGACATGAACGACGGCTACCGCAATCTTCCGTCGATCAACCAGGCAGGTGTGTGGGGCGCGCCATCAACCATTCTTCCTGTGGATGCGCTGGCGGAGCTTCCTGTGACCGGCAGCCCGGAGGCTGAGTTTGGGCGCAGCGCCGGCGCGACGGTTAACATTGTGACCAAGAGCGGCACCAACGCAATGCATGGAAGCGCATTTGAGTATTTCCGCAATGGCGCACTAAGCGCGCGCAATTTCTTCAATACCGCTGCTCAACCCAAGAACTCGTTCACGAACCATCAGTTTGGCGGCCTGGTTGACGGCCCCATCGTGAGGGACAGTTCGTTTTTCACGATCGCTTATGAAGGGCAAAGGGAGAACGGCGGGTTGCCGCAGCTGGGCACGGTGCCCACGCTCTCCGACATCGGCGCCAATACGCCCGCCAGCGGCATCAACCCGGTGATCCAGAGCCTGCTGAACAGCAAGCCGTGGGGGACACTCCCGCAGACGGGCGGCGATGAGACGTTCACCACGCCCTTCCTGAACAACAGCGATAACATAATTGCGAAGGTGGATCAGCACCTGAAGCTGTTCAGCCCCGGCGATCTGCTGACTGGGCGCTATTTTTATAGCCATGGAACGCAGAGCTTCCCACTGGGCATGCTGTATACGGGATCGAGTGCGCCTGGATACAACACTTCAACGCCGACGCACGTGAACATTGTTTCGCTCTCGTATACGTCGATTCCGAAGCCGAATCTGATCGTGGAGGTTCGCGGCGGCTACAACCGGTTTTTGCAGCAGTTTTTGCCGCAGGACATTGGCCTGAACCCGAACACGACCTTCGGCCTGAATTCCCTGCCCCCCGATTTTTCGCCGCGCGACCTGGGATTGCCGACAATTTCGGTGAGCGGATACAGCCCCATCGGGTCCACCGCGAGCGACTCGCGCGGCCGCATCGACACCAACTATCAGCTCTTCGGCAACGTCTCGCTTGCGAAAGGGCGGCACAGCTACAAGGCCGGGTTTGAGTGGCGGCGCACGTTCATCAACAGCTTCATCGATTCGGGACATCGCGGCAAGCTGGTGTTCAACAGCCTCGGCGATTTTCTGGCCGGCAGCCTCGATGGGGGCAGCTCCGCCGAAGGGGAAGGCACACGCTACTCCTATCAGAATGGCGCGGGCGCCTACTTGCTGGACGCATGGCACATGAGCAGCAGATTCACGGTGAACTACGGTGTGCGGTGGGATTACTTCGGCGTGATCGGCGCGAAAAACGACGCCTTCAGCATTTTTAACGTGAAGACCGGAGGCCTGCAGACTGTGGGCGGCGCAGGCGGACTCACCTCACTCTATCCGAAAGACATGACCGATTTTGCGCCGCGGTTGAGCGTGGCCGACGATGTGGCCGGGAACGGCAAGCTGGTGATCAGAGCCGGCGCCGGGATCTTCTACGACGCTTCCTCTGAAGACTTTTTCGTGGGCAACCAGGCATACAACACCAATGCCGGAGAGGCCGGTCCGGCATTCAACGGCGTTGGGTTTGCATCGCCGGTGGTGACCACAATTACAGCAGGCACGCCGATCTTCGGCGGTTACTCTCCGAGCAGCGTATTCACGGTTGATCAAGGCCTGACCACTCCGAGGTACGTCTCCTACAATCTGAACCTCGAGTCGCAGCTTGCCAAGCTGGTTGCCATGCAGGTGGGGTACGTGGGCTCGCAGGGCCGCCACCTCTACCACTTCCGCGATCTCAACCAGTTCAACAATGTGGCGGGGAGCGTGGATGGCTGCGGCAATGGCCAGACGATCACCTATGGCGAGCAGTGTTTCCCGACCTACTCAACGGGCTCATTCGTCGACATTCCGCTCTACTATGTGAACCAGATCGAGACCAGTGCTATTTCCAACTACAACTCGCTGCAAGGCACGTTGAAGCTGCAGAACTGGCACAACCTGACCTCGACGGTGAATTACACGTGGGCGCACTCTATCGATACGGCAAGCGACGGACTGGATTTTGTGCCGAACGCATCGATGCCGGACAACAGCTTCAATCCCCGCGGCGAACGGGCCAGCTCGAACTTCGACGTGCGGCAAAGGCTGCAGTGGTATTGGACCTACAACGTGCCCAAGTTTCATGAAGCGGGGAAGATCCTGAACGGATGGGCGGTGGACGGCATGTTCAACGTTGCCACCGGTCAACCTTACACGGTCAGTTATCTGTTTGAAGGCGATTACGACGGCACTGGCGAATACTATGGGCGGCCGGACATTATCGGCAATCCCTCGACCGGCGCCAGCGGAACCAACCTGCTGAACCTGGGTGCGTTTGCCGCTCCGTGTTCGATCGACACCAATACGAGTGACGCAACATACGGGAGCTGCATCGGCGGTTGGCATCCGGGGAGCGAGGGACGCAACGCGTTCAATTCGCCGAATTATGTGAATTTCGACTTCTCGCTCAACAAAACCTCGCACCTGACGGAAAAGGTGTCGATGGAACTGCGCGCAGATTTCTTCAACATCTTCAATCATCCGAACTTTTCAAACCCCCTTCTGCCGGGCTTCGGGATCGATGTCTTCGGCAGCAGTCACGTAGCGGGGAACCGCCTGATCGCCGGGGCCGATCCGGCTTCGAATGGGCCGCAGTTCATGTCGACTACGGCGACTCCAGACGTGGGTAGCGGCAACCCTTATCTGGGCGGAGGCGGCCCGCGGAGTATGCAGGTTGCGGTTCACTTCGCGTTCTAGACAGGATGCCTGGGTGGAGGAATCGGGCAGGGTGATCGGGTAGGGTGGTTGAGCCGCTGCCTGGCCGCTTTCGGCATCGTGCGGCCTAAGGCGACTGGATCAGCGGCCGGTCATCGCTTCAATGTGCTCCGGGTATCGCGCGCCCTGCACGGAGATCTTGGAGGCCGCTTCTTCGATCTCGCGCAAGTCCTCCGCGGAGAGGGCAATGTCGACGGCGCCGAGGTTCTCTTCCAGTCGGTGGAGCTTGGTAGTGCCAGGGATCGGAACGATCCACGGCTTTTGCGCGAGCAGCCACGCGAGCGCAATCTGCGCGGGCGTTGCGTCCTTGACCTTGGCGATGCTGCCCAGCAGATCGACCAGCGCCTGGTTCGCTTTGCGGGCCTCTGGAGTAAAACGCGGGATGGCGTTGCGGATGTCGGCTTGGTCGAACTTACTGTTCTCGTCCAGCTTCCCGGCGAGGAAACCCTTGCCCAGCGGGCTGTAAGGAACCAGTCCGATTCCGAGTTCCTCGAGCAAGGGAATGATTTCCTGCTCGGGCTTTCGCCACCACAATGAGTACTCGTTTTGCAAGACTGTGACGGGTTGCACGGCATGGGCACGGCGAATGGTGTTTGCCCCGGCTTCCGACATGCCGAAGTACCTAACCTTGCCTTGCTGTATCAGTTCCTTGACGGCGCCGGCGGTCTCTTCGATGGGGACATTGGGATCGACGCGGTGCTGGTAGAAAAGATCGATGGCGTCGACCCTGAGGCGTTTGAGAGAAGCTTCGGCGACCAGGCGGATGCGCGCGGGGCTGCTGTCTGTGCCCTTGGGACCGCGGCTTACATCGTCACTGAGATCGAAGCCGAACTTGGTTGCGATGACGACTTGCCCTCGAAACGGTTCGAGTGCCTCTCCAACAAGCTCTTCGTTGATAAACGGGCCGTAGACTTCGGCCGTATCAAAGAACGTGACGCCGCGCTCGACAGCCGCGCGGAGAAGAGCAATCGAAGCTTCCTTCTCCGGAAAAGGTTTGTAGGCAAAGCTCATGCCCATGCAGCCGAGGCCCAGGGCTGAGACTTCAAGATTACTGTTGCCTAATCTGCGCTCTTGCATTGTTTCTCCATTCATTGCCAACGTTCCTGCGCAACCAGTGACCACTGGTTGCCTGAGCCCAGCTTGTTTTCGACAATCGAAAACGCGCCAAAATGCTGATGGCAGCCGGTGTTCGGTATCGCAGGAGCTTGTTCAGCCGGCCGCCAGTTTGATGCGGTCGAGGTCTTCTTCCACTTCGCCGCAGTCTTCGCCAAGGCCGCCGTAGCGGCGTTCGCGGCGCTGGAAGTCGGCGATAGCTTCGAGCAGATGGATGCCGCGGAAGTCGGGCCAGTAGCGCTCGGTGACAAAGATCTCGGTGTAGGCGATCTGCCACAACAGGTAGTTTGAAATGCGCATCTCGCCGGAAGTACGAATGAGCAGATCGGGGTCGGGCATGTGCGCCGTGTAGAGGTGGCGATGAATGTCTTCTTCAGTAATGCGCTCGGGGCTGAGGTGCTTGAGCTTGATCTCGGCAGCGAGGCCTCGGAAGGCGTCGACCATCTCGGACCGGCCGCCGTAGTTGAGGGCCAGGGTGAGGGTGGTGCCGGTGTTGCGCGCCGTGGCGTCGGCTGCCCAGGCCATCTTGTCCTGAACTTCAGGGGGCAGATCGTGGATGCGGCCGATGTAACGAATGCGGACGTTGTTGTCCATCATGCGTTGCAGATTGCTTTCAAGGTAGCTCCTGAGCAGGCGCATCAGGAAGTTGACCTCGGCACGGGGGCGGCGCAGGTTGTTCTCAAGAGAAAAGGCGTAAAGCGTAAGCCAGGGCAGGCCAATGCGGGAGGCTGTCTCCGTGACCAGCTGTACGCTTTTGGCGCCTTGCTGATGGCCCAGGAAGCGCTTGAGGGAACGCTGGCCGGCCCATCGGCCGTTGCCGTCCATGATGATGGCGACATGGTCTGGCAACCGCTCGGGCTTCAGCGTCGCATAGACGGCGCGCTCTTCATCTGTAAGTTCATGGATGCGCAGCGTGCCGGATAAAGACAAAGGAATCGCCTCGACAAAACTTTTGCGGCTTCCAGGGCTGGCGCACAGGGGGCAATTGCAATCGACGCCACGCAAACTCTCATCCGCACCGGATACAGGTTTTCTTGCACCCTGCGAGTCTCCGTCCGGCGCAAAACACTTCGATCGCCGCAGCCAGGGAGTAACATCTTCGACCCTAGCACAAGCGCCCAAGCGCTGCAATCGCCGGGCGGTGGGAGGGGCGGACAGCGGTGTGTCAGGCGCGAAACCAGCACCGGGCCGCCCCACAATGACACCGGAGCGCACCGGTGCCTGGCGCACCCGCCGGTGGCTTTATGCGGTGCGGCGGCGTCCCGTAGCAGCATCGCGCACGGCGCCATAGATCAGCGTGCGCTGCAGCGGTTCCAGATGGGGAAGCAGGGCGGCAATCTCGGCCAGAAACGGATCGGCGAGAATGGCGGCCACCTCCTCTTCGCGGCGGCTGCGCGTGTCGCGCACAAGCTGGCACATATCCACTTCGAGGGCGTTGGCCAGGCGCTCCAGCGAGCCCAGAGTGGGAATGGCCTTGCCGTTCTCGATCTTGGAAATATAGGTACGAGGCACTTGCATGCGTCCGGCAAGTTGGCGCTGGCTGAGATGGCGGGTCCGGCGAATCTCTCGAACCTGGCCCGCAACCTGCAATCCGGCCTCCTCTGAAGAGGGCACCACCGGGCTAGCCACAAGTTGCGGGGCCAGGTGGACAGGCTCTTCGATGTCGAGGGGGCGGTGGCAGCGCCTGCAAAGGGAGTTTGCGGTTCGGTATTGCATGAGCCTGCAGTGCTCACACCGCACTACTTCGCGTGTTTCCACGCTGACAAGAGTGGTAGCCATAGGCTGTGGTGCGGAGCGCCAGAGCAGGAACCCCGGGGTGCCTTTTTCGCACCGCGATAGGTGTTACTTTCGATGAAGTGAACCATAATTGTCAAGTACAACTTTGGGCTCTAACCGAAGACTTAAGTAGGATCCCCTGAAAAACCCGAAGACGCGCGAACCAAGATGGTAAACACGGGAGATGGTAATGGGCGAAGATGGAATCCAACTGCACGGGCGGGAGCAGGCCTGGGAACTGCTGACTGAATGGACCGCAAGCGAGAGTCTGCGCAAACATGCGCTGGCGGTGGAGGCTTGTGTAGTCGCGTGCGGCGAGGCGGAGGCCGACCGGCTGAGACTGATGGGAACCGAGCGCGCGGAGATGTTGGAGCTCTACTCCACCACAGCCCTGCTGCACGACTTCGACTACGAACGTCATCCGACGGCCGAGGAGCATCCGTTTGTGGGGGTACGCGAGCTGGAACGGCAGGGCTGGCCCCTGGCGATGCGCACTGCCATTTTAGGACACGCACAATACTCCGGCGTGGCGCGCGAGTCGCATCTGGCGAAGTCGCTGTTTGCCTGCGACGAGCTGGCTGGTTTTCTGACTGCGTGTGCGCTGGTGAAGCCCAGCAAGGCCATCGCCGACGTGGAGGTTCGCAGCGTCCGCAAAAAAATGAAGGATAAGGCCTTTGCCCGCGGGGTGAATCGGGAGGATGTGATCCAGGGCGCGACGGAAATGGGCGTCGAGCTGGATGATCACATTGCGTTTTGCATTGAGGCGATGAAGAAGCGGGCGCACGAGTTGGGGCTGGGATGACCGGGCACTGGCTGAACAGGGGCTGGGCGATGGGCGTATCCCACGAAAGTTGCAGTTTTTTCCCGGCTTAAGTGTGTGTTTTTTGGACATAATCAGGTATCCCAGTGGAGAGTTCCCTACGACCCTCCCGGAGCGGAATGTTATGCCAAATCTCTTTGGAGCACCCTCCGACGAACCCGCGCAAAGCAACGGCGCTGCTACGCTTGAGGCGATTAACGCGCTCTACGATCTGGAAATGAGGGCCAACATCTCGGCGCTCCGCCAGCAGCAGCGGCGGGCGCGGGTCCAGAGGTCGGTGGCGCAGTGGGTTGAGTTTTGGCCGGTTGGCGTGGGCATTCTGGTCAGCTTGATCGCGCCGCAATTGCGCGAATTCGTTGAAGCATTCAGGCCCTGGGGATTGTGGCTCAGCTTCCCGATGGTGGCTCTGTCGATACGGCCCGAGGTTCACATGGGCGCAACGATGGCAGCCTATTTGCCAACGGCTTTGGTCTATCTCCAGTTCCCGCTGGAGGGGCTGCTGGCCAAGATGGCGCTGAAGGGCCACGTTACGGTTCACGGGGTCATTGTGCAGGTGGTGTTCTTTCACGGCCTGTGCATCATCGACCTGTGGCTCCTGGGCGGCGGGCTGTGGCAACTGTTGCATATGGTTGGGCACTAAAAACATATTTCTCGGCTGACACCCGCTAGACCAATTGACCTGAGGTACGGAACAGTGCTGCGAACGAGTTCATCGATTGCGCCGCGCCTGCTCCCATTCCTCGTCCTCAGCTTGCTTCCTCTGCCTGTGTTTCAGCATGAGATAGAGAATGCTGCTATTCACTGACGCTGCCACTATATTGCAGGCGATGAAGATGGTAAGGAATGTGCCTACAAGTCCCGTGCCCAAGAAGTTATGATCGTGAACTTCAATCTGCGTGGAAAGCCAAAGGATGAGCCAACTCCACGGGGTCGCGAGCGCAAAGAGGGGGAAAAAGCCGAATCCTTCCGAACCGACCTCCGTGATCATGCCAAAGAGGTACAAGAGCAACAGAAGGATGTTATACAAACCCACATAAAATGCAGGCCATGGCATTTGACGCTTGCGGCGGAAGGCGCGGAACAGTAAATACGCGATTGTCGCGACGGCGACCAAAACGATTGCTATGTAAATCGCTTGGCCCGCATCCCATTTCGCGTCAAACATCAGCCCTCCAATTATGGCAGCGGCTGGGTCGCCCGCAACTCGGCCACAATCTCGGCTGCGGCTACGCGGGCTTTCTCTTCCTGATCGGGAGGGAAGCTGATGGCGCCGACGCGCGCATGGCCGCCTCCGCCGTAGCGCTCGCAGATCTGGGCCAGGTTCACCATCTTTGCCGGGTCGACCTTGGTCCACGGGTTTGAGCCCACGGCCACCTTTGTGCGGAAGCTCGACTTCGACAGGCCGATGGAATAGACGGCGTTGGGATAGAGGTAGTAGGGGATGAACTTGTTGAAGCCTTCGAGGGGATGATCGGTAATGTCGAAGAAGATGGTGCCGTTGCGCTCTTCGGCGCGGCTGCGGATAAGCTGCAACGCTTCCTGATGGCGCTCGAGCAGCGGCGGCAGGAGCGGGGCGACGAAGGGCTGGCTGAGGACGTCGGCCAGGGACATCGAAGTGAGCAGCGGAATGAGGCGCGGAATGAACTCCGGGTCCTGGTTGGACTCGATGATGAGCGTAAGCTTCATGGCCGGAGCAGCCATTTCGACGGCGGCCTCGGGGCTGTCGTAGCGGGCGCCGTCGACGATGTCGGCCCAGTGGATCAGATCCGCGACCGGAGTGGTATTGAAGCCGTAGCGCGTGGCAGCGATGTGAGCCAGAAAACTGGTGCACGAGGTATAGCTGGGGTCGAAGAACTTGCGCGCGCCACAGACCGGGTCCTGCTGGCAGGCCAGGAAATGCTGGTGGTCCTGGGGCGTGAGAAAGGCGGACTGGTGGTGATCGAACCACCAGGTGATCTTCGGCGAAGCGGAGTACTTGAAATCGACGATGGCATTCTCGTCGCCGGTAAAATCGCTCTCGTCAAAGAGCGCGCCGGCGCGATGGACTAGCCCGTGATACTCGTAAGTAGCGCTGGAGTCGATGCACTCGCGGTGGAAGCGTGTGAAGAGCGAGGCTGAGCAGGCTCCGTCAAAACATTTGTCGTGATAGAAGACGCGAACCCGCAAAAGCTGAGCTCCTCCTGAGCCGGATGTTGAAATAGCCGGAACTGTTAAGCATCAAGGGAAGGGGCGGTTGTGTCAAGGATGAGGGATACACATGGGGGTGCCTGTCGCGGATCAGCGCGGGGGGGAAGGTGCAGGTTTGGCGGCGGTTGCCGGCGATAATAATACGGTGTATTATGTCATATTATGAACTCTCCACGCACGATCAGCTTCCGCATTGCCGCTGACAAGGTGGCCGAACTGGATTCCATCGCCAAAGCTATGGATCGCGACCGCAGCTACCTGCTCAACGAGGCAGTGGCAAGCTACCTGAGCGAACAGCAGCGCTTTGTGGCGATGGTGAAAGAGGGGCAAGAGGACATCCGAGCAGGGCGAACTACGAGCCATGAAGAAGTGGTGCGTATGGTGGGCGAGTGGGAACGCGCGGGCCGATGAACGTCTTCTGGTCGGACGCTTCGGTCGGGCATCTCAAAGAAGCACTCCGATACATAGAATCCGAAAGTACGCCAGGCGCGGACTCCATCCGCCGCAGGATTCTCAGGACAGCTTTGAGGGTGGGACAGATGCCGAATTCGGGGCGCATCGGGCGCGTGGAGGGAACGCGCGAAGCAGTTGTTCCTGGGTCGCCCTACATCGTGGTTTACCAGGTTTCTGCACAGTCGGTCGAGATAGTCGGGATTTGGCACGCAGCCCGTTCTTGGCCGGAATCGTTTTGAAAAATGGAACCTGGCAACCGATTGCTGCGTAGGGTATCTTTCCAACAGTAGAATTCCACACAGGATATTTGTGTCTTGATTCAAGGAGGCTCAATGGAGCCGGAAACTCAGTCTGGATTGCCTGAAGCAACGCCAACCGACAATGCCGCCCAGGTGGACGTATTCACAGGGGAAGCCACGGACGGGCTGATCCCAGGTGCAGCCCTTGTACCAGCGTCGGACACGCACAAGGGCGCGCGCTGGATTTTTATGGGCACCCAGGGATTGCGGGCCGGATGGTCGGCGCTTTTGTTTCTGCTGCTGGCGTTTCTGTTGCTGGTTCCGCTTGGCTTTCTGGGCAATTTGATTGCCCATGACGTTCTCCATGTCCAAAAGGGCATTTTCACCCCTTTCGAGGCGATTTTGCAGGAGCTGGTTTCCGTGCTTGCCGTCCTTGGGGCGGGTGTGCTGGTGGCACTGATTGAACGGCGGCGGTTGCTGGATTATTACCTGACCGGACCTCGGCGGTCGCGGGACTTTAGCGCCGGGCTGGTGGCGGGGTTTGCGGGTCTCTCGGTTCTGGTGGCGGCACTGGCCCTGGGTGGTTGGCTCCATTTCGGACCGGTGGCCCTGACAGGGGCACAGATTTTCAGCAATGCGGCCTTGTGGGGCGTGTGTTTTCTCCTGGTGGGCTTTTTTGAGGAGGGGACATTCCGCTGTTACCTTCAGTTCACACTGACCAGGGGTATCAACTTCTGGTGGGCGCTGGGGATTGAAGCGATCATTTGCCTTGACTTGTTGCTGCGCTCGAAAGGGAACGGCGTGTGGGGAGTGTATGCCGTCGCGCTGCTCGGCCTGGTTCCTTGCCTTTTGTTGCAACTGCGCAAGGTGGATGGCGCCGGCTTTTGGCAGGCTGCCTGGGTCACCTCTACGGTGTTCGGCTTTATCCACACCGGCAACAACGGCGAAAACTGGATTGGGATCTTTGCGGCGGCGGCTATTGGCTTTGTGTTTTGCGTGAGCATCTGGGTGACCGGTTCGGCGTGGTGGGCCATCGGCTGCCATGCGGGCTGGGATTGGGCGGAAACTTACTTTTACGGCACCGCCGACAGCGGCATGCAGGCCCAGGGACACTACCTGACTGCGAGCCCGGCGGGGCCGGCGCTGTGGAGCGGCGGCACGGACGGGCCGGAGGGCAGCTTGCTGGTTCTGGGCGCGATTCTGCTGCTGCTGGTGACGCTGCTGTTGATCTATGGGCGCAAACGGGAGACCGTTCAAGCAGTGGCGGCGATCGAACAGTTGCCGGCTTGAGAGCGGTTGGTCCTTTTCGGCGCGACCGGATCATTGGGGATCACGGGCATTCCACTTCAATCAGCGGTATCAGACTTGCATGAGTTGCCTTCATGAGGACTCCGCGTGTTTCTGCACGAGAGACCGTGTGCGGACGGAGCGAGGGGCGTGGCGTCGCACAGCGGTATCCTGATAGTGAACTATGGCCGACATCCTTCCCTTCGATCAGACGCGCACCGCTGACGGATCGCAACCTGCCCACAGGCGCAAACGGCGCTGGCCGCGGATTGTGCTCTGGTGCAGCGTATGCCTGCTGGCGCTGGGGGCGCTGGGAAGCTGCGCGGGCGTGCTGTGGCTGCGGTCTGCGGCCATCGCGGCGCTGCCGGTGCTGGATGGGGACGTGCACGTGGCTGGGCTTTCAGCGCCGGTGATGGTGCGGCGCGATGCGCATGGCGTTCCGCACATAGAAGCAACCACGCAGGACGACCTGTTTGTAGCCCAAGGCTACGTGACGGCGCAGGACCGGCTTTGGCAGATGGACGCCTACCGGCGCAACGCGAATGGCGAGCTTGCGGAGATTATGGGCCCCTCGCTGGTGGCGCATGACAGGGCGCAGCGGGTGCTCGAGTTCAGGAACTCGGCACGGCGCATTTACGCCAATTTGCCCGCGGCGGAACGCACACGGCTGGACGACTACGCGCGAGGCGTTAACCTCTTCATCGAGCAGCACGGGGATTCGCTGCCGGCGGAGTTCCGTCTGCTGCACTATCGGCCACAGCCGTGGACCGGCGCGGACTCAATGAGCGTGGGGCTGATGATGGTGCAGACGCTGGACACGCATTGGCCCACCAAGCTCTCGCGGGAAAAGATTGCGGCCAAGCTGAGCAATCCTAATCTGGAGGCCGATCTTTACCCGGTGGGCTCGTGGCGCGATCATCCGCCGACGGGAGAGGATGTGGACTTGACCAAGCCGCAGGCAAATCCTCCCCCAGCCAAGAGCGGCGACGACGATGATGACGATGAGCCTTCGACGGCGAGCGCGACGTCCGGCGGAGTTGATCCACGCGCGCTGCTGGCGATGATGGGATTGCCGGATTGCGAAGGATGCGCGGCGGGCTCGAACAACTGGGTGGTGGCCGGAAGCCACACCGCCAGTGGCAAGCCGCTGCTGTCGAACGATATGCACCTGAATCTGACAGTGCCCAACATTTGGTTCATGGCGGACATGGAGGCGCCGGGGTTTCACGCCGCGGGGGTGACGTTGCCGGGAATGCCTTTTGTGATTGCCGGGCACAACGAACATGTGGCATGGGGCTTTACCGCGCTGATGGGCGACGCGCAGGACCTCTACATCGAGAAGCACGACGGCAAAGGGAACTATCAGGATGTGGACGGTAGCTGGAAGCCGCTCGCCCAAGACCGCGAGATCATCAAGGTGCGGGGCGGAAAAGACGTGCTGCTTGATGTGCAATCGACCGCGCACGGGCCACTGTTGAATCCACTTTTGCCCAAAGAGAAACGGCCGATCGCGCTGAAGTGGACGCTCTACGATCCGGCGCTGGACTCTCTTCCGCTCTACCAGATCGATACGGCGGCAAACTGGACGGATTTTTCAGCGGCAATAGAGGCATGGAGTTGGCCAACACAGAATGTGGTTTACGCCGACGACCATGGACA
>JBARBP010000054.1:0-30518 GCA_049793195.1 Occallatibacter sp.
CTCGAGGAGTGGTATCCGAAATACGGAAATCTTGTGCCGCGCGATGTGGCAACGCGCGCGATCCATAAGGTGGTTTACGAAGAGGGACTGGGCATCGACGGGCAGCCGATGGTCTATCTTGACCTGACGCACATCGATCGCGAGACGCTGAACCGGAAGCTCGAAGGAATTCTCGAGATTTACGAGAAGTTTGTGGGCGACGATCCGCGCGAAGTGCCAATGAAGATCTTCCCAGGCATGCACTACACGATGGGCGGACTGTGGGTCGACTTCGATCAGATGACGAATATTCCCGGCGTCTTTGCAGCCGGTGAGTGCGAGTACCAGTACCATGGCGCGAATCGCCTGGGTGCGAATTCACTGGTGAGTTGCATCTTTGGCGGTTTCAGGGCGGGCCCGAATGCGCTGCAGTACGCAAGGAATCTGCCTGCGGCTGAAGGTGATGGCGGCCACGCTGCGGAGATTGCGCGCCAGGCGGAGATCAATGGCAAGCTGATGAAGAACGAAGGCACCGAGAATCCGTTCCGGCTGTGGCGCGAGCTGGGCCAGACGACGACCGAGCACGCGACAGTGATCCGCTATAACAAGGGGCTGAAGCAGGCCGACGAAAAGATTGTGGAGTTGCTGGAACGCTACAAGAAGGTGAACCTGAGCGACCGAAGCCATTGGGCGAATACGAGCTTTGCGTTTGCGCGGCAGTTGAAGAACATGCTTGAGCTTTCGCGCACGGTAGTGCAGGGAGCGCTGCTGCGCGACGAGTCGCGCGGCGCGCACTACAAGCCGGATTTTCCAGATCGCAATGACGAGAAGTTCCTGAAGACCACGAAGGCGAGCTTCACGGGTGATTTGGCAGGTCCGCGTTTCGAGTACGAAGAAGTTGATACGCAATACATCAAGCCCAGGCCACGCCGCTACGACGCGTCAAAATAAAGGGAGACTCGCTGATGGCAACGAAGACGGTAACACTTGAGATCAAGCGGCAGGCCAACCCCGATGCGCCGGCGGTGTGGGAGAAGTTTGAACTGGAGTGGCGGCCTGGAATGAACGTTGTCTCGGCGATGATGGAGATTGCCGCTAATCCGGTCACTGCCGATGGGCGCGCGACGACGCCGGTGACTTACGACTCGAATTGCCTGGAAGAGATCTGCGGGTCGTGCGCGATGCGGATCAACGGCAAGGCGCGGATGGCCTGTTCTGCGCTCGTGGACAACCTGGAACAGCCGATTCGCCTGGAGCCGCTCTCGAAGTTTCCGCTGGTGCGCGATTTGCAGGTGGACCGCCATGTTCTTTTCGACAATTTAATGGCAGTGAAGGCGTGGGTGCCTGTGGATGGCACGTACGATCTGGGCTCAGGGCCGCGGGTGTTTCCACAGCAGCAAGAGGTTAACTATCCGCTTTCGAATTGCATATCCTGCACCTGCTGCATGGAGGTTTGCCCGCAATTCAACGAGGAGACGGGGTTTGTGGGCGCGGCGACGATTGCACAGGTGAAGCTGTTCAACAACCACCCGACAGGGAAGGTCCTGATGGAAGACCGGCTACGAGCGCTGGCCGGGGATGGCGGGATTCAGGAGTGCGGGTTTGCGCAGAACTGCGTGGAGGCTTGCCCCAAACAGATTCCGCTGACGAACGCGATCTCCGACGTGAGCCGCGACGTGCTGGTTCAGAAGGCCAAGGACTGGCTCCGCGGGTAACGGTTCGGCACCCGGTCAATCAACACGGTACCCATTTGGACAGTTTGGTTCGAACACGCCTGAGTTGCGTGTCGCTGAGAATGTCGGGTTAAAGACCGACAATTCGTCGTCAATACCTCCACCTGAAGCAGGAGTGATTGCGATCTTGCATTTCTTCGATTGAAAATGGCCGTTTGTAGACTGACCTATTCATCGAAATGTATGGATATATGCCGACGAAAAACTGCCTACGTCGGTCTATCTCTAAAAAACGCGCTGATAAATTTCGATTCTAATGGCTTTACGAAGGTGTGTCCGGGACAATTTCGGCGAGTCGGCACCGCTTCGCGGGGTAGCGAGTCAGCAAGTCAGCAGGTAAACGCCAATCCAGACCATTTTGAGGGGTGAGGATTCCCAGGTCCCAAAATCGAGACCTGGGGCACCCAGTATTTGGAGCCGTTCGGCCCTTACAACATTTTGTTGTCGGCGGTGGCGAGCGTTGTGTCGGCGGCGGAGCGGCTCCAGCCGATGCGGAGATCCCTGACATTGTTGAGGACGAAGGCGCCGTCGGCGGTGCGGGGCGCGGTGATGGCGAAAAAGTCGGCGCGCTCGACATCGCTGAGGTAGAAGGCGGGTCGGGCGTCCGGAATTGTGTTGGCGATTTCGACGTGGCTCATCTCGAGGTTGCGCATGTGGCGCAGGAAGAAACCCGAGGACGGTGTGGTGCCGAACCGGCCCGGATCGGGATAGTTGTCTTCCTGCTCAGTGATCTGTGCTTTGGCATCTTCGGAGGTGCCTCCGCCGGCGGACTCGAAATAAATGTTCGAGAGTTTTACATCTTCGATGGCATAGCCGGGAATGCCGGTGAGGATGGATGCCTGGCTCTTGGTTGCGTTGAAGCATTCGAGATTGCTGATGAGAATTCGTTTCATGGTGCCGACTTTGGTGGTCCCCTTGGGGCCGCGCAGGCGCGAACCGAGGCGCATGAAGAGCGGGCCGGTATACATGTCGCGCATGGCGGAGTTAGTGATGGTGATGTCTTCGAACAGCGCGCCATCGACGGATTCGAGTGCGTAACCCTGGCAGCCTTCCATAATGCAGTTGGAGATGGTGATGTTGATGAAGCCGCCGTTGGACTCGGTTCCGCACTTAATGCGGCCATTGTGGGCCAGGCGGGCATCGGGCGCGAATTTCTTAAACGTGCCGTCAAGCACTGAGCCCAACTCGTAATAGCCGCTGACATAACAGCTATGGATGGTGAGATTGCGCGTGGGGCGGGGGTAGCCGAGGGCATAGCTGGACTTGGGGCAGATGCCGTCGTCCCAGGGCGAGTTCACGGTGCAGTTGGAGACGTGCGCGTTCTGGCAGCAATCGATATCGATGCCGTCGCGATCGGTGTCGATTTTGAGGTTGTCGATGGTGAGGTTATCGACGCCGGTAAGCAGAAGGCCGAAGTGGCCGCCTTTGAGGATGGAGAAGTCGCGGAAGACAACGTTGCGGCAATTCTTGAGGGCGATGGCCTTGTTGCCGACACCGGGCTGCTCTGCGACGTAGATTGGATAGTCGCCGCGAGCGGCGCGGTTGGCGCCGAAGCTCAGGCCCTTTCCAAAGATGAGGCCTGTGCCGGTGATGCCGAGGTCGTGAAGGTTTTCGCCCCAGAGCAGGGAATTATGCCAGTGGTTGTGGCCGTAATCCTGAAAGGCGTCCCATTCGGTTTTAGGTTCGGCGGCATCATAGACGCCACCGTTGTAGCCAGTGGATTGACCAGGGAGCGGCGACTCGGCGGCGACGATGACGCTGCCTTGCTCAAGGTGCAGGCGCACATGGCTCTTGAGATGGATTGAGAAGCAGAGATACGTTCCCGGCGGGAAGAGGACTACGCCTCCGCCTGCCGACTCGGCGACTTCTATTGCGCGATTGACCGCACTGGTGTCCAGCGTTTTACCGTCGCCGGTTGCGCCGTAGTTGCGGACGTTGAAGACGCCGGCCGATTGGACGACGGAGGGCTGTTCTTTGAAAACCGCGAATGAGACTGCAGGCAGAGCGACCGCGGCCGCGCCGAGGCCGCCGGTGCGCAAAAAGTCGCGGCGCAAAGAATTGAACGTGTTCATGAACGAATCCTCGGAGTGATGGTGTGAGCCGGTTTGATTGAGGACGGTCGTGATGCGTTGCAGGGAGGCAGCGCTACCGGGCGACTAGCGACGTGAACGGCGGCACATAAGCCATAAGGTAGACGACGACTCCTACGAGGGAGGCCAGCGCCAGGCTGTGCAGGAAAACGTAACGAAGGATGGATCCCTCCTGGCCGTAGGTTTGGGTGGCGGTACTGGCAACCACGATGCTGGGTGCGGCGATCATTTTGCCCATGACGCCGCCGGCGGAGTTGGCCGAGGCCATCAGAACAGGGGAAACGCCGATTTGGCGGGCGGTCATGACCTGCAGGCTGCCGAAGAGCACATTGGCCGATGTGTCGGAACCGGTGCTTGCCACACCGAGCCAGCCGATCAGCGAGCCAAAGAAGGGATAGAGCGAACCAGTGCGGGCGAAGGCGAGGCCAAGCGTCGCGTCGAGGCCGCAGAAACGCGTGACATAGCCGATGGCCATCATGGCGGCGATGGTGATTACGGCAAAACGGATGTTGAAGAGGGTGCGGAAGAAGCACTTGATGAGAGTGACAGGTCCGAGTCCCATGAAAAGGCCGGCGATTACGGCCGCAACGAGAATGCCTGTACCGGTAGCGGTGAGCCAGTTAATCGTATAGACCGCGGGCTCGACGGTGGGTTTGGCAACGACCGGGGGTACGCGCTGGATGAAGTTGTGCAGCCCGGCGACATTGAACTTGAGCGTCGAGATTGTATCCATCCAGTGCGAGAGCGGGGGGATTCCCCACACGAAGACAACGGCGCTGAGCACGAGCCACGGCATCCAGGCCTTGAAGACTTTTGCCGTGCTGTGATCGAAGCGCTTGCGCTCGTGGCCGGTGATGCCTTCTCCCGCGGCATTAAGGGTGCGCTTGGGCTTCCAGAAGCGGAGGAAAACAACGAGAGCGAAGATTGTTGAAGTGGAAGACACGATGGCAACGAGCGTGGGGCCGAAGAAAGTGGCCATGAGCAACTGCGCCGTCGCAAAAGTGGCGCTGGCGACTAGAATGGCTGGCCAGACTTCAAGCATGGCGCGAAAGCCGGCGTATACCCAGACGACCCAGAAGGGAACGATGAGGCAGAACAGGACCAAAATGACGGAGATGGTCTTGGAGAGGAGGAGGAGATCGATGTTGGTGACGCCGTGCAGCGCAACGATCGGAAGGCCGAGCGCTCCGAAAGCCACGGGAGCCGTATTGGCAAGCAGGGAGAGCCCGGCGGCCTGCAGTGGGCGGAAGCCAAGACTGATGAGGATGGCGCCGCAGACCGCAACGGGGGTGCCGAAGCCAGCCGTTCCTTCAAAGAAGGCGCCAAGAGCGAAGGCGATGAGCAGCAGTTGCAGGCGGCTGTCGTCGGTGATGTTGGTTAGGCTTTCCTGCAGGGTGACGAAGGTTCCGGTTTTGACGGTGAGGTCGTAGAGGAAGATGACGGGCAGGATGATCCAGCAGACGGGAAAGAGTCCGTATCCAGCGCCAAAGGTGGCCGCAGTGAGCCCGAGGCGGACGGGCATGTGAAAGGCGAGCATGGCGACGGCCAGGGCTGTGATGAGGCCGGCACAGGCTGCGACGTGCGCTTTGAGGCGCAGAATGGCCATGGCTCCCAACAGAACCACAATGGGCAGTGCCGCAAATGTGGTGGAGATCCACCAGTGGCCCATGGGGTCGTATGCCTGTGGCCAGGTTCCAGCGGATGGATTGGTTTTGAGGAGATAGACAGCGGCGGCGAGGGCTGCCAGCAGTCCAACGACGACCACGGCAATGGAAGATCCTGTGACAGATTTGCTCCCAGGCTGGGGCGCCGTGGGGCGGGATGAAGAAGGACTCGATCCCATACGACCTCTCAGACAAAGTTTGCCAGCTCATTCGCAACAGGCGCGGGCTGAACGACGCGTTGAATTCCGCAATCAGTGTACATACGAAGGGCACGGTTCGAACTATCGAGTGGAAATCGGGTGGTGTTCAGGGTTCGATGCCGGCATTTTTGGCGGCAGGTTTGGAGGATAAACCAGCGGCCAGGGAAGAGGTCGAAGGTGCGCCGAATGTGATAGCCTTCATGGGCAGGCCTCCTGAATGATTCAACTGACAAACGTTACCAAGAGCTACGGGTCGGGTAGCGCCGTCCTGGCATTGAACGACATTACGTTGAGGGTTGGTCCCGCAGAGCGGGTGGCGGTGATGGGCCCGTCGGGCTCGGGGAAATCCACCCTGTTGAACCTGGTTTGCGGTCTAGATGAGCCTACTTCGGGTTCGTTGAAGGTCGAGGGTGTAGAGCTTTCGGGATTGACCGACGATGCGCGAACCCGGCTGCGCCGTGAAAAGATCGGCATGATCTTCCAAACCTTCAATTTGCTTTCCACGCTCACCGCTTTGGAGAACGTGGCATTGCCGCTTCGGTTGCAGGGTCTCTCAAAGAAAGAGGCAGAAGGCCGGGCGGCGGCGATGCTGGGTCATGTTGGATTGAAAAGCAGAACGGCCCATCGGCCCGATGAGATGTCTGGAGGGGAGCGGCAGCGGGTTGCGATTGCCAGGGCACTGATCTTCCGTCCGCCGCTGCTGCTGGCAGATGAACCGACAGGGAATCTCGATTCCACCAGGGGCGACGAAATTCTTCGGCTACTTGACCGGATGCAAGAGGAATATCAGAGCACGCTGTTGATGGTGACCCATAATGTCCAGGCAGCAGAGTTCTGCAATCGAATTGTCACCTTACATGACGGTCAGATCGTAGAGGATTCGCCGGTGGGTCACAAGTTATCCAGAGAAAAAGGATGATCGGCGCGCTTTTGCAAGTCGCGTTGCGTCAGTGGCGCACGCATCGACTTCGGGTTGCCATGACAACCCTGGGCATTGCCCTCGGCGTGGCTGTGTTCTTCGCGATCCGCACGGGGAACTCGGCACTGCTGGATTCACTCACACTGACCGTCGAGCGGCTGGCGGGCAAATCCACTCTACAGGTTTCTGCCGGCGAGGCCGGATTCCCTGAGGAAGTGCTCGATACCGTGCGGGCAACCCCCGGAGTGCAACTAGCCGAGCCGGTTATTGAAGTGATCGCGCATACGGCTTTCCAGGACGAGGGCAACTTGATGATCCTGGGCGTGGATACGACGGGCGACCAGCAGTTGCGGCAGTATGAATTCGACAAGTCGCAAACGCAGATCGCCGATCCGCTTACCTATCTTGCCCAGCCGAATTCGATTTTGCTTTCGCGAGCATTTGCCGACCGGCATGGTCTTAAGATTGGCGATCATTTTCCGATTTTCACGTCACATGGAAAAGAGGATTTTGCTGTTGAAGGGATCTTCAAGCCGACGGGCGTTGGCGAGGTGTTCGGTGGCAATATCGCGGTGATGGATGTTTATTCCGCGCAGGTTGTGTTTGGTCGCGGGCATAGCTTCGATCGCATCGATCTGATGAACTCGCCCTCGGTTTCTGTGAATGAGTTGCAGCAGCGGCTTAAGGCGCGGCTGCCGGCTGGTATTGAAGTGATGCGTCCCGACATGAAGGGGCAGGCGCTTGAAAATGCCGTGACCGCGATGCGGTTGGGAATGATGATCACCAGCTTTATAGCGTTGCTGGTGGGTGTTTATATCATTTTCAACTCGTTCACGATTGCCGTGAATCAGCGTTGGAAGGAAATCGGCATTCTGCGGGCCGTCGGGGTAGAGCGCGGAAATATCAACGCGATGTTTCTAGGCGAAGCACTTTTGATGGGCGTGATTGGCTCGGGCGCGGGGATTGTTCTTGGATACTACGTAGCGACCGCGGCGAACAAGGCAATGGGATCGATTGCCGCCTCGGTTTACGGGATTGTTTCAATAGAGGTTGCGCCCAGGTTGCATCCCGGCCTGGTTCTGACAGCGTTTGCGCTGGGGATGGCGGCCTCGCTGTGCGGCGCGTGGATGCCGGCCAGGGCGGCATCGTACCTGGATCCGATTTTGGCGCTGCATAACATTGAATCGCGGCAAAAGGAGTCGGCCCTTGGATGGGGGCGCATAGCGCTGGGCGCCGGGGTGCTCCTGGTCAGCATGCTGCTGATTCAGTTTTCTCCTTCCAGCGTGGGGATGGTGTTCCAGTTCTCGTATGCCGCAGTGGAGTTGCTTGGATTGACCATACTGCTGCCGACGCTTGTGCATTGGTCGGCGCGCGTCATTCGCCCGGCGATGGATCGTGCTGGAGGATCGGAAGGGGCGCTGGCGGTTGATGCCATGATTCAGTCGCCGCGGCGCAGCGCGGCTACGGTTGGTGCGCTGATGGTAGGGCTGATGTTCGTATATTCAACAGCTGCATACATTCAGAGCTACAAGAACATGATCAATCGCTGGACCAATCAGATGCTGAATGCTGACCTCATGGTGGCGACCTCAACATTGCTGCGGTCAACGTCATATCATTTCAGCGAAGACCTGGGGAAGCGCATTGCCGCGCTGCCGGAGGTGAGTCATGTGCAGGACGTGCGGTTCACAGTCGTACCCTACCACGGCGACACGGCGGCGATTTGCGCAATTGAGATGGACACGTTTCTGACTCGCTCAGAAGATTCGATTTTGAACGGTAACAAAAAGTTAGCCGAGACGCTATTGCCGCGGGGCGCGGCGGTGCTGGTCTCGAAGAACTTTGCCGCGCGCTGGAGTCTGAAGGCCGGGAACCAGGTGCATCTCGATACGCCGACGGGACCGCTGGATTTGCCGATGGTGGGGATGGTGGAGGACTACCGGTCGGATAAAGGCACGATATTCATGGAGCGGACGCTTTACAAACGCTACTGGAAAGACGATGCGGTCGACTTTGTAGATATCAAATTGAAGCCGGGACAAAGTGCAACCGCGGTGAAGCATGAGATTGAGCAGATGACGGCGGGATCGGAACATGCAATTGTTTACACCAACGCGGAATTCAGGACCTGGATCGGGACCCTCGTCGACAAGTTTTTCATGTTGAATTACATGCAGCTTGTTGTTGCAGTGATTGTTGCGGTTGTGGGGATTGCAAATACGCTGATTATTTCGGTTGCGGAGCGGCGGCGAGAGTTCGGGATTATCCGGGCGATTGGCGGCTATCAAAAGCAGATTCAAAAGATGGTGTTGCTGGAGGCCTTTTCAATTTCGGTGGTGGGCGTGTTTGTGGGTGCGGTGGCAGCTCTGTTCAACATACAATTTCTGTCACGCACCGTGTCGACGGTGCTAGCCGGTTACGATGTGCCGTTTTACTTCCCATGGTTGCTGGTTCTGGAGACATTTCCGGGCGTGGTCGCGGTTTCGCTGCTTGCCGGGTGGATTCCCGCGCGCCATGCGATGAAGGCGCCGGTGATTGAGGCGATTGGCTATGAATAGGAATTCCGGATGCGGCAAGGCATTGGCTCTGTGCCTGGGTTTGGCGCTGTCCTTGTTTGCAAGAAGCTTTGCGGCCGATGCAGCTCCGAATGCGCAGAAGGTCATGGAGGATGTGTACCGGCAGGACACCAATCACGACATCGAGATGAAGGCGAGCTTCCAGGTTTTCGATAACCAGGGGCACAGCGTGAAGAAGGATTTCATATTTCGGCGCATCGGCTCGGCGGGAGACAGCAAGATGGAGGTTGTGTTCACTGCGCCGAAGGAGATTCGCGGCGTCGCGCTTCTTTCAGTGAATCAGCCGGGATTGCAGGAACTGCAGTACGTCTATACGCCGGCGACGGATCGGGTCCGCAGCGTGGTTCCGCAAGAGCGTTCGGCGCGATTCATTGGGACGGATTTTACCTTTGAAGATATTGCGGAGCGCGTGCCTGGCGATTTCACTTATCGGATGATCAACGATAGTGAGAGCCTGGATCGGCACAAGACATACAAGATTGAAGCGACCCCGATGGATGCATCGCGCTCGCAATACAAGTTTGTGTATTACTGGGTGGCGCAGGATGTTCCGGTAATTCTGTTTGCGGAGATGTACGACGGGCAAGGGCGGAAGGTGCGTGTGCTTCACGCAACTGATCTGAAGCGGGAGGGCGGCGTGTGGGGCGCGCGTTATACGGAGATGCGCACGGTTCAGGATGGGACGCGGACGGTGCTGACCATAGATTCGGTGAAGTTCAATACAAAGCCGGATGAGAAACTGTTCACGCCGCAGGGGCTGGCGGGGGCGCTTGGCGCGGGGAAGTAAGCGCGTTAGGGTTTTGCGCAATTTCAGAGGAGAAGCGTTCCTGGAGAGTGCGACGGAGGAGTTTGCCGGTGTGGTTGTGGGGCAGGCCGCCTGGCTCGAGAATCCAGATGCGGCGCGGGGCCTTGTAAGGGGCGAGGCGCTGGCGGCACCATTCAATCAAGTCGGTTTCGGTTGCCGAAGTGCCCATGTGCAGCTCGACGGCCGCGGCAGGGAACTCGCCCTTTTCCTTGTGGGGCAGGCCGAAGGCGGCTGCGCGAGCTACAGCTGGATGAGCAATGATGGCCTCTTCCAGTTCGCGAACATAGACTGAGTAACCGCCCGATTTGATCACGTCCTTCATGCGGCCCACCAGACGGATCATGCCGAGGCGATTGCGCGTGGCCAGATCACCAGTGCGCAGCCAGCCGTCGCCGGTGAACAGATCCTGGCCGTTTTCATTGTCATTCCAATAATGCGGGGATATGCCGCGGCGCCGAATCTGGCACTCGCCGGTAACGCCGGCCCGGACTGGCTTGCCGCTCTCGTCGGCAACGCGGATTTTGAAGGGTGGGACCGGGAAACAGAGGTCACCAACCCCGGGCAGCAGGGAACTCTCAATGCCCATCATGGCAAGGCCTCCAAGCTCAACCATGCCGTAGCCGTTGATGAGCACGGGAGGAATGCGGCGACCACCGGGAAGGCGGACCAGCGCTCCGTATTGGCGGAGGCGCAGCCGGACTGCGGAGGGCAGATTGTCGCTGGCAGAGAGCCACAGACGCACGGTCACGAGCCGGGCGGGTTCGGGATTGGTGTTGACGAGGCGGGCGAACATGGCGGGCACGCCGACGACAGCGGTGACGCCGTGCCGCTCGATCATGTCGAGCGCGGGCTCAACATCGAAACGGTTGAGGAAACAGCCGCGAAAGCCAGCCATGAGTCCGTAGAGGGAGATGCTCACGGCCATGATGTGCGACCAGGGCAAAGCGATAAGAGCCAGGTCCTTATGGGAGAGAAATAACCGTGACAGCGTCGTGGAGGCGCGCCCGCCGAGAAGAGCGCGGCTGGAAAGGGCCGCGCCTTTTGGAAAGCCGCTGGTACCTGAAGTGTGAAACACGGCTATGGTGGCAGCTGGATCGATGGCCGTGGGCGGAAACGAGGGTTCAGCTTCCGAGCCACCGATGGGAGCGCGCAAGAATCCGTCGAGAGTCTCTGCTTCGTTGTCGGATTGGATCCAGGTGCGCACGTGCAGTGCGCCGCGCGTGACGATGCTGCTCTCAAATACGGATCTGTCGGTAATCAGGATTTCGGTGCCGCTGGTGTTGAGGATGCGGCGCACTTCAGTGAGCGAAAGCATGGGGTTGAGGGGAACAGCGATGCCCCCGGCGCGGATGATGGCCAAAAACCAGTGGAGACACCGGCGGTCGTTGGTGCGGTAGATGGCGACGGGCTGGCCGGGTTGGAGCGCGACGGTGCGGCGGAGAAATGCGTCCATTGCGCAAACTTCGGAGTGCAGCTCGCCCAGATGAAAGGGAACATCATTTTCAATGGAAACCTGGCTATCGCCATTGCGATGGAGCAATTCGTCGAGAAGATTGGCGACCGTCACGTTGCGGTCACGCGAGAGCCGGAAGGAGCGGAGGATGTTCATTGAGCGGCGATCGGCTTGCGGCCCCATTCACTGGCAACACAGTAGTTGAAGAGCCGGTCGAGATAGTCGAGCACATGCGGAGGGCGCACGCCTGCCGGCTCCAGCAGGCGTTCGGCGTTGGTGGTGTCAAACTGCATGCGCATTGTGAAGTAATCCCGATAGGCGCGGCCGTCGCGGAGAACGCGGCGCTTGCGCCCCCACAGCGTTGTAAAAAGTATTGGACGCACCAGTGCGAAAAACAGCTTGGGATCGACATAGCGCGGTTCGGGGGCGTGGAAGTATTCCATGGCGCGGCTGGCAATTTGCTGGATGGTGGCGCTGCCTTGCGGTCCGGCGCAAAGGTGGAGGGTGCTGCCGAGGGCGGCGGGGTCGAAGGCGATGCGGGCAACGGAGGCGGCGACAAAATCGACGGGGACGATGTCGAGTACAGCATCGGGATAGCCAGGCACTGTGCGCCACAAACCGCGCGCGTAGATTTTTAGTGGCCAGTACATCATCTTGAAGCTGGAGGTGACGCCGGTTTGGGAGTCGCCGACGATGATGCTGGGGCGGAGGATGACGCCGGGCAGGGAATCGAGGCGTGAGCGGACCAGGGCTTCGGCTTCGGCTTTGGTTTGCTCGTAGGTGTTGCGGTAGCCCTGTCCGATGGCGAGCTCGTCTTCGCGGACCAGGTCGGAGCGTTCTCCGGCGACGTAGGCGGTGCCGACGTAGGCGATACTGCGCAGTTGCTTCGAGGCCGCTGCGAAATCCAGGACGCGGCGGGTTCCTTCGACGTTGATGCGGCGGGCTTCTTCGATGGAGTGATCGAAACGAACCGTGGCGGCGGAATGGATGACACGTGTGGTCTCGTCGGTGAGGCGCTGAAAAGCGGCTGGGTCGAGGCCGCAGTTGGGGTGACCCACGTCGCCGGAAAAGACCTGAACCCGGGAGCGCTCTGATGGGGGCACGAATAGATCGGCGCGTTGCTGGCCCGACTGGCCGGGTTTGTCGCGGATCAAGAGCGCCAGAGTGGCCTGCGGGTTGCGTTCGAGCAGTTCGCGCACCAGGCGCACACCGAGGAAGCCGGTTGCGCCGGTGACGAGGATCAGTTCATCGTTCTTCATTCAGGGACGGACCTCAGACTGCGAACAACTCGAGGGCAGGCAGATCATCAGCATTGCGTACCCGGGCGCCGAGAAGATATATGGGATATTATAGTCGGCGCGCCGCGTTTCGAGTCTTGCGTGGGGGTGTGGGCAGGGATTCAGAACCTCAGCGGAATGCCTCGGCTGTGATCGTACAATTCGCACATGCTTCGCGAACGATGTTATCGAGTGCACTGGTTGCACTTTTCTCTAGTGATCGCGCCTCGCTTTCGTGACCCTCATGCTTCAGAAGCATCGCTTGATGGAGGACCGCATTCCAATAGAGACTGCTATTCTCTCCCAATCCTGTTGCGAAAATGTTCTCTGCTTGCTGAAGGTCAGTGGATGCATCTGTGAAATCCCTGCCCTTCTCATATGCCTGTGCACGCAGGACCAAGCCCGTTGCCACTTGGGAACTGTTTGATCCATGGAGCCGAGTCGAATGGGCTATCGCGTTGTCGAGGAACAACAATGCCGATTGTGGTTTCCCGTCTCTCAGCGCAAGCCATCCCTGGACGTCATTCATTGTAGCGATCTGATCATCATCGAGATCCCCAGCGAGTTGAGATTCCTGAAGGGCCTGAGCGAGATAGCCGCGAACCGCGGAACGATCGTCTCGATTCATGGCGATGACGGCCAAGTTCGTGGATACACGGGCTAACCCAGCATGATTATCAAGAGCGGCTTGGATCTTCCATGCTCGCTTCCTGAGGCGCTCCGAGGCTTCGGAGTGCCCCAATGTCTCTTCCAGGGAGCCGAGGTTGTCTATTGCAGAAGCCAGTTCTGCCTGGGACGAAGGATCGCGCTGAAGAATTGCGACGGCCTTTTCATAGCAGGTTTGCGCTCTTTCGAAATTGTCCGTGATCTGATATGCACTACCGAGCAAGTTCCATACCATTCCCTTCTTCAGATCCGATAGACCTGCTGAAGGTGAAGTTGCGATGGGAGCGAGAATCGCAATTGCGCCGGCAAAGTCGCCCTGGACCTTTAGTACGTAGGCGCGGCGAATCGAGTCATACTGATCGTCCGCAGTCGCGGCGTGAGCGCTCTGCGTTGCGGTTATGATCAAAATCAACATTATTGGCGAGATGAGTTTCATTCGCATCTGCTCTCCTTGATAGGCGGATTCTGCTCGATGATGCAGATCTCAACTGCACCAATTGGCGACTCTTGTTCACTTCAAACTCGCTGTGTCGGTTCACGGAGTTCCACGAAGAAGCGAGCGACAGAATCCGCCAGCGCATGGCGATGAGTTGATGACGTTCGCGATTCCGCCGCGCTTACGATTAGTGCATTGCATTCGCGTCGAAACTGCCGGGGAAGGGCGCTGTCGGAGATCCTACAAAACTCCGGTGCTTACGCAGCGAGGTAAAGCATTTGAAATGCCATCCGAGATTGGCGGTGCATGTGATTGAAAACTTGGGACGTAGTCATCTGCCGGGGTAGTGACAACGCACGGTGAAAGTGTCCACTTCTGGATCGCCTTGTCCGAAGACGAACAACTGAGGCCTCCACGACACATTTCCTCGACTCAAAGAACCCGACCTGAGCAACGCAATTCGGCGACAAGGTCGTCAACCCTGGTCTCCCGATGAACGAGGTAGGTTGAGGTTTGAGGTTTCCTACCCTAGCCGCAAAGACAAAGACTCGGTGCCCAGAGGGCGCCCAGGTGGGGCGTCTGCCAATCTTCCCTTTTGCGCATTCTCAGAGGACCCGCACTTACTCGAACTTGGCAGGCGGGTCGCTCATCGCCCGCGAAGAGCCGCTATTTGCCTGAGAAGCTGGGCCCCGTTCATCGCGGCCTTATCGCGATGAGCGGGTCTTCGGGTCAGACCGTGACCGCGACTATGATAGTGCCATGCCGTAGGATCTGAGGCAGTTCCAGAAAGCGGAGGCTCTCCACCTCATCACCTTCAGTTGCTTTCACCGTCTCCCGCTCATCAAGGCTCCGGGCGCAAGGAATACCTTCGAGGCCCTACTTGAACAGACGCGCGCACGTCATGAGGCGAGAATCTACGCATACGTCCTGATGCCCGAGCATGTCCATTTGCTCATCAACGAGCCGCCGTTGATTCTCCTGGCCCAGTTTCTCAAGGCCGTCAAGCAGATGACTTCGCGCAAGCTTAAAGGCCATCGCGAAAAGTTCTGGCAGGAGCGATATTTTGACGGCAGCGTTCGGGGCGAGGCTGCCCGCTCTGAGGTGATTCGTTACATTCATCGGAATCCGGTGAAGCGGGGACTGGTTGCGTCTCCTGGGGACTACCGGTGGAGCAGCTTTAATCACTGTGCGACTGGGGTGCGGGGAGTTGTCGAGATCGAGTCGGAGTGGACTGCCGCGGTTCGCGGGCCACTCATCGCGGTGAAACTGCCGAAGGGTTGAGATTGAGCCGGGGTGGACGACAAGGCTCTCCCGCCCACTCATCGCGATAAAGCTGCGATGAATGGGGCACAGCTTTCAATCTCTGACAGCCATCTCAAAAAGGGAGAATTGATGCGTAGCCATTGGGCTTTCCCGCCCACTCATCGCGATAAAGCCGCGATGAATGGGGCACAGCTTTCAATCTCAGACAGCCATCTTAAAAAAGGGAGAATTGATGCGTGGCCATTGGACTCTCCCGCCCATTCATCGCGATAAAGCCGCGATGAATGGGGCACAGCTTTCAATCTCAGACAGCCATCTTAAAAAAGAGAGAATTGATGCGTGGCCATTGGACTCCCCCGCCCACTCATCGCGATAAAACTGCGATGAATGGGGTACAGCTTTCAATCTTTGACAGCCCTCTCATCTACATGAGCCTTTTGCGAATCAGGTCGAGAGCTTGCTGGGTGGCCCATTCTCTTACGCGCTGGCGGTCGCCGCGGAAGGTGCGGTCCATGACTTCGGTTCGGTGCTGGTCGGAGAGGGCGATGTAGACCAGGCCTACGGGCTTGGTTTCCGTGGCGCCGGTGGGGCCGGCGATGCCGGTGATGCCCAATCCCAACGTCGCGCCGGTGCGGAGACGGATGCCGTAGGCCATGGCTTCGGCCACCTCGGCGGAGACCGCGCCCTTCTGACGGATGAGTTCGTTGGAGACGCCGGCAAAGGCGTTCTTGAGAGGGTCGGCGTAGACGATTGCGCCGCCGAGGAAGGAGCGCGAGCTGCCGGGGACGCTGGTAATGCGCGCGGCGATCAGGCCGCCGGTGCAGCTTTCGGCTACAGCGAGAGTGGCTTCGCGGAGGCCGAGGTAGTAGAGAACAATTTGCTCGAGCGAGTCGGCGGATTGGCCGCCAGTTGAGTAGAGCCAGTCTTCGAGCGCTTCTTCGAGGCGGGAGGAAAGCTCGTCGACACGCTGCTGGGCGACGGCGGGATCTTTTTTGGAGCAAAGAAGGGTGAGCTGGATGTCTCCGGCGTGGGCGAGGATGGTGGTTTCGACGTCGGTGTAGGTGGTGTAGATGGGGGCCAGAAGCTTGTCGGCCTGGGACTCAGGGATCATAGCGGCGCGCAGGGTGCGCTTGGCGATGTGGCGTGGTGGCGCGACTTCGCGGATGCGGGGAAGGCAGACTTCGTCGAAGAGGGGACGGCACTCGTTGGGCGGGCCGGGGACGAGGAAGATGAGCTTGCGGTAGCCGTCGAATGGGATGTCGAGACTCTGGCCGGGGGCGCTGCCGTTGGGGTTGGGCAGGACAGTTGCTCCTTCAAGGACGTCGGCCTGCTTGAGGTTGTTGGGGGGCATGGTGATGCGCCAGGTAGCGGCGCGGGCATGGAGAGCGGCGACCTGCGCGGCGTCGCGGTGCAGGGTAAGGGTGAGCGCCTCGGCAACGGCTTCGCGGGTCAGGTCGTCCTCGGTGGGGCCGAGGCCACCCATGAGGATGAGAATGTCGGTGCGGGCAAGGGCGGTGCGGATGGCGTTGACAAGGTCTTTGAGTCGGTCGCCGACGATGGTTTTGAAGTTGACGGAGACGCCGATCTCATTGAGTTTTTCAGTGATATAGAGGGAGTTGGTGTCCTGACGGAAGGGGGTCAACATCTCTGAGCCAACGGCAACAATCTCAGCTTTCATGGAAGACTGCTCCTCAGTGCAGCATTGAGCCTTTAGCTTCTGGCTTCTAGCTATTAGCTTAGATTTCTCGGAGGTGGAGGCCGTCACCTTTCGACAGATAGAGCCTGTCCCGGCGAGATACGAGCCAGAAGCTAGAGGCTCACAGCTGGCAGCTCAGAACAGATTGAGGCCTTCTACTCCCAAGTCCACATCATAAACGGCGTCGTTGGTGGCCAGGATTGTGGTGCCCAGCGGGGAGAAGGCTACGCCGACAATGTTGGAGCCCGCGAGGACGAGCGCGGCCTCGCCTTTTTCCGTAATGCGGACCAGGCCGCGGCGGCCGTGGAGACAGGCGGCAAGGTAGACATCGCCTTCTTTGGAGAGTGCGAGGCCCTGGGGACGGCCGAGGCCGCGATACCAGGCACGTGTGTCACCGTTGGGCTCGATGGCCCAGATGGCGTCGTTGGACGAGAGCGAAGGAGCCGTGACGAACACCGTTCCGGCGGCGTTGACGGCGAGGTGGTAGGCAGCAGGGCTGGGCTCGAGGGTGGCGTGAACGAAGATCTGCCGCCCGGGATTGATTTTGAAGATGGTGCCGCTGCGGTCGCCGACGAAGAGGTTGCCCTCGGCGTCGAAAGCCGCGCCGGTGGCGACACCCATGCCTTCTGCGTAGACGGTGGATTCGCCGGCGGCGTCGACGCGATAGACATTGCCCTCGGCGCGGGAGGTGACGAAGAGATCGTCGTCTGCCGAGAAGGCGAGGCCGGTTGCGTTGAGAATGCCGGTGACAAAGGGAGTGCCGCGCCCGTCGGGACTAACGCGGACGACGGAGACCGGGGTCTCTTTGCCGCGCGGGCCGGAGATGGTGGCGTAGACCATGCCGGAACGGCTGACGGCGGGGCTGGTGACGGGATGAAGTCCGTCGGAGAGCTGGCGGGCGATGCGCAGGGGCACGGCATTGCTGGCGCCGGCTTGGTTGCGGACTTCAATGAGGCCGGTGGAGGCCTCAGCGGGGACGGCGAAGGCGAGGCGCGTTGGGCGGCTCATCAGGATCTGGGCAGGGATGTCGTCGACGAGGACGGCGGGAGCGGTGAAGCTGTCGGGGCCTAGATGCGTGCCGTGCAGTTCGACCTCGCCGAGAGGCAGAGCAGCAGCGGGGACAACATCGTCGATGCGGGGTTGGAGCAGGGCTGGAGTGGCGGATTGGGCAGGCGTTTTCGGCATAGAAGTCCTGGCCTTGCGGGTCTCAGAACCAGAGGCGAAGCAAAGCGGCTACTCCCCAAGCATACAGGCCGGCTGCTACATCATCGAAGACGATGCCCCAGCCCTCGGGAAGGCTTTCGAGTTGACGCGCGGGAAAGGGTTTGGTGATGTCGAAGAGGCGAAAGAGGATAAGGGCAATGAGGGCGTGGTACCAGTCGAAGGGGCAGGCGAGGAGGGCGATGGCCTGGCCGGCCACTTCGTCGATGACGACAAATTGAGGGTCTTTGCGGCCGGAGTGGCGGGCGACGATGGTGGAGGCGGGGACGCCGGCAACGATGGCAATGGCAATGACGGCGAGGAGGATGAGGAACAGGGTGTGCGGCGAGGGATGGATGAGCCAGGCGCAGGCGGCCCAGAGAAGGACTGTGGCCACGGAGCCCCATGTGCCCGGACCGGGCTTGCCGTAGCCGGCACCGAAGAAGGTGGCGATGGCATATGCGCACTTCGTGCCGTATTTGTTTTGGACGAGTGCAGTGGGAGGTTTAGGGCTACTCGTCATCGGGGTCCCTGCGGCGATTGTTGCCGAGTTCGCCGAGATCCTCGAGAACTTCGGGATCGAGGATGGGAGAACTGATCTTGTAGACGCCCATGGCCCATTTGCCAAGGTCGATTTTGCGGCAGCGGTCACTGCAGAAGGGAAAGTCTTCGTCTGCGATGTGGACCAACATGCCGCAGGTGGGGCAGCGGAGGAGTTTGGCGGATTTCTTCTTGGCGGGCATGGTAACTGAGCTGCCTGTTCGGATTGACCTCAGCCTGCGGCCAGTGGTTTTTACTCCCCATGTCTCGATATCGAGACATGGGGTATCCCGGCTACGGTCAAGGAATATGGTAACGCGCGGCGCTCGAGTTCGTGGTATGTCACGCTTTCGCCCGCAGACTGCCCGCGGACAAAGGCCTGTCTGCGGGAAAGTTCGCCCCAGGCTCTAGATGTCCCACCAATCGAAGAGCAGCATGCGCGGATAGTAGAGGCCGGCACGGATGGGTGCGTCTGCGCCGTGCAGTTTTCGCAGGACCTCGGCATACGCCTGGAGTTGCGGTGCGAAGGTCGCTCGCAACATGGGCAGGGCAGTGGGTGGGTCGAGATTGTCGGTGTGGGCGGTTTTGTAGTCGATGATCCACCATGTCTGATCGCCGGTGGAGAGGGGGGTAAGGCCGGCGCGAAAGAGGCGGTCGACCTGGACGGTGCGGAGAGCGCCGGAGACGACGCCGGTCCAACGGGCCTCGCTCACGCCTTCGGGATGGGGCGACAGAATCCAGTTGCCGGTGGGGTCGTTGGCGGCATTGAGGGCGATGCCGAAGGCATCGGCGGCGATTGCGGCGGACCTGGTTGGGTCGATGCCGGCGGCGCGGATTTGCGCGGCGATGCGGGGCCGGATTTTTTGGAGGGCGGTGTGGGATTCTTCCCAGTTGTTTAAAGTGCGGAGGTGGGCGAGGTTTTCGAGGTAGGTATGGACGGCGGTGCCCAAGGCGCGGGAGATGAGACCGCCTTCATGCCGGGTGTAGAGTTCGGAATTCCAGGTTTCAGAATCGAGACCTGCGGCCCCCATCGTTTTTTCTGGAACTGACGGTGCGGTATCTGGTCTGTAATTCGGCGGAAGGCGGCGGAGTTGGGTGGGTTTCAGGGGTGGGGGCATTACCAGCAAGTTGGTCTCGGCCGATGCTGCCAGGGATTCGATGGTTACGGGCTCGGCTACGGGTCCGGCAATGAATGATTTCCATTCGTCGAAACGCTGTCGAATTTCTGCTTCGAGAGCAGGCCAGGCGGTGGCGAGCAGGCTTTCCTTTGGTTCGACGAGAGTCCATTCGCCGTTCTTGTCCCGATTGCAGGCAGGCTGGGCGAAGAAGTGGAGCTCGTCGCGGGCGCGGGTGGCGGCTACATAGAGGATGCGGCGAGTTTCCTGCTTTTCGCGGTCGCGATAGACGCGATCGACCCATTGCTTTGTGGAGCCGCGATCGAATCCCTTGGATTGAAGAGGCGCGACCAGAAATTCAGTGACCTCGGGAGAGCCGTCGCCCTCATAGGCAGTGTCTTCCGGGGGAAGGCCGCGCTCGAGCCATGAGAGCAACTTTGGTTTGCCTCTGCTGGAGCCGGCCTGAAGCTCGGGGACAATGACGACTTCGAATTCGAGCCCCTTGGATTTGTGGATGGTCATCAACTGGACACCACAATCGCTGCTGGTTTCAGGGTCGGGCTGTGCCGTTAGCTTTTCGAGGGCGCCGTCGAGAGCGGGGCCGAGGAGATCCTGTTCGCCGTTGGGCAGGCTGTCTAGGTTCTGCCAGAGGAGGTCGAGGTTGGCGCGTGCGGTGGCGTCGACGCATTGCGCTCCCCCGAGATGGAACCAGACTTGTTCGAGCCAGGTACCGAGCGAGGTGGTGGGCTGGGAGAAGCGGAAGGAAGGCGCTGCGGAGAGGACCTGAATGACGCGTTCCGCGGCTTGGCGGCCCTCTGCACTGAGCAGAGAAATGCGCTGGGCGAGGAGTTCGGGGATGGGGCGGGCGAGAAGGCCTGCGTCGTCGGCGCTGGTGAGCGTGTGAAGGTCGCTGAGCGAGAGGCCGCACCAGGGGGCGCGAAGGACACCGAGCCAGGCTACACGGTCGAGGGAATTGAGGAGGGCGCGGGCGAGGGCGAGGGCGTCCAGAATCTCAGGGCGGGCTGAGAGCTTTTCGAGGTCGATGGAACGGAAGGAAATCCCGGCTGCGCGGAGGGCCAGGGCAATGGGAGCGAGGGCGTTGCGGGTGCGGCCCAGGACGGCGATGCGGAATTTCTTGTCTTTATCGAACTCTCGCTCTCTGTGGCATTGCTCGATGCGCTCCCGATAGCTTTCGATTAGAGCAACGATTTCGTCGATCTGGGCGGCGCGGGGCGCATCGTTTTCACTGGCTTCTTCTGAGCTAGTTGTCTTGCCATGAGGAAGTTGCGGGTTGAAACTGATGTGCAACTTGAATGGGTGAGATCGTGCTGCTTCCCGGTTGCGGGCGGGGTCCGCGGGTGAAAAGGTGACGCCGCTGCCGTCGTTTTTTGCAAAGACATGGGTGAAGATTTCGTTGAGTTCTGTGACAAGCGGCTTGGCAGTGCGGAAGTTTGAGGTGATGGCGACGGGGCCGAAGAGGAGCGGGCTGGCGTTGGGGATTTCGAGGCCGGCTTCGCGGACGCGAGGGAAAAGCTCGGCGTCGGCGTCGCGGAAGAAGTAGATAGATTGCATGGGGTCGCCGACGACGAAGCAACTGCGACCTTCGCGCTCGGGCCACGCGGCGATCAGGCGGCGGAGGAGCTCATGCTGACGGCGGCTGGTGTCTTGAAACTCGTCGACGAGGATGTGGTGGATGTTGTCGGCGACGGTGAAGGCAGCCTCTGTTGGGAGGCCGTCTGGGCCGCGAAGAACATTAAGGGCGATCTGCGCGACTTCGGTGTAGTCGACGGCGCCCGCTTCAGCGAAGACGACACGGAGCTGGGCGGCGGCATTGCGGAGTACGGTGAAGCAGGCGCGGACGATGTGCCAGTCTTCGTTGGTGTAGCGCGGCGGGGGCAGGGTGCGGACGGCGGCGAGGGCGGACTCCAGGCTGGGAATGGCGGCGAGGCGGGCGATCAGGCCGAGGATTTGAGCCTTTTCGGGTTTGCGGTCAGAGGGGAAGCCGAGGTTCTTGGTTACCTGCTTGCGCAAGCTGCCATCTTTGGTGAGGAGGAGTTCAGCGAGGCAAAGATAGGCGCTGTGGGCATCTTCGAGGGCTGTTGAATTGGTAAAGTCGGAGGGAAAATCGGGCAGTTCTGCGAGCGGCTGAAAGAGTGCGGAAGCGCCCTGCTGGCAGGCGAAGCGGGCTAGGCTGAGGGCCTGGTCGCGGGAGCCGGGAACCTGGTCGAATAGAAGGGCCAAATCCGTGAGGGATTCCTGGATGGCCTTCGCAAAGGGACGTTCGAGCTTTTCGCGGAGGACGCCCCAGTCCTGCTCGCGTTCGAGGACGAAGTCGTGCATCCAGCGGTCGCGGCTCCTGAGCATTTCTACGAGCTGGTCTTCCATCTCGCTCCAGTTGTTGTCGCGCCAGAGAAGGAGGGATTCGATGGCAGTGCGGAGGGTCTGGTCGGCGCTGTCGATTTGTTCCAGCGCTTGGCGCGCGGCGCGGCGGTAAAGCTCGTCGGGTCGGTCGTAGATGCCGAGGCCATCGCCGAGACCAGAGAGCAAAGGCTGCTGGAGGGCGAGGTCGCGGCAGAAGGAGTCGATGGTGGAGATGCGGAGCTGGGTGGGCTGGTCGAGGAGGTTCCAGCCCAGGGCTTGGGAGTGAAGGAGAGCGCGGTGGGCGAGGGACTCCATTGAGAAAGGGTCGGCGTTTGGGGCCGTTCCTTCGTAGGTCGCGGCGTCTTCGAGTTTGGAGAGGATGCGGTGGCGCATCTCGGCGGCGGCGGCCTTTGTGAAGGTGATGGCGACGATCTGACCTGGGTCTTCGACCTCTGTAAGCAGGCGGAGGAAGCGGCGGGCGAGGAGATCGGTTTTGCCGGAGCCGGCGGGGGCCTGGACGAGGATGGATTTCGCGGGATTGAGCGCGTGCTCACGCTGAGGCTGATCGGGAGGCACGGTTTTGGGCGCGGAGCTAGTCATTGGCGGTTTCCGGGGCGGCCTCCGCGTCGTCTATGAGGGAGAGTTCATCGGGATCGAGCAAGGCGCGATTTTCTGCGACGCGGCACAGAGTCTGAAGGCCGCAGTGCTCGCAGGTTTTGGGGTAGTCGCGGGGGTCGACTTCGGCGCGGCCGTTGAGGAAGTCGGCGGCAAGCTGTTCGATGTGGTCGCGCCAGTCGATGAGCTGTTCTACGGTGAGGCTGTTTTTGACCAGGCTGCTGATGGAAGGTAGGCCGGGAAAGAGGCTGGCTTTGGCGTCGCCGACGTGGCCGGTAAAGCATTGATCGCCACTGCGGACTTTGGCAAAGACGAGCCCGCCGAGTTCTTCATCCTCGCCAAGGGCGAAGCCCGCGTAGAGGGGGAGTTGCACATCGTCGGGACGGGGAAGCTGCCACGAATTCGGTGTGACCGCGCCGGATTTGTAGTCGATGACGAGGAGGGAATCGTCGTTAAGACGGTCGATGCGGTCGAGGCGAAGATCGAAGGTGAGGCCTGCGAGAGCAATGGTGCGGTCCACCTCGGTGCCGGCGACCTCGAACTCGATGCGGGTGGACTCGTAGTTGAGCCATTCGGAGATGAGGCGGAGGAGGCGCTGCTCTTCTAGTTCCAGATAGCGGCGGGGCATGCGGTCGCGCAGACTCGCGGGAAGCTTCTGTTGTGCGGCGCGGGCTACATGTGTGGCGACGAAGGCAGTTCGATCGCTGAGGGACTGGAGCTCGCGTAGGCTACGGATGCCGTGCGGCGGGCCGGCCCAGATGGAGTGAAGGACGGCGTGGAGAAGACTTCCGCGCTGGGCGGCGGTGAGGCCGGGTTCGGCAGGCTGCCACGATTGGGCGTCGAGGCGGGCGATGGCGAAGGCTTTGAATGGACATTGCGACTGATGAGTGAGGACGCTGGAGCCGCCTTCGACCTTGCCGGGCGGAAAGGGGATGCGGCTGAAGTCTTCGAAGGGTACCGTGAGCGGTTCGGGAGCGGCGGATCCGACCAGTTCGGCGGGGATCGGCTGCGAGGAACAGACAAGTTGCGTAATCAGGCGCGAGGAGCGAGACTCGACGCCTTCAGATTGGCGCGCGTAGCTGAAGCAGACCTGTGGCGCTGAGCAGAGCAGGCGGAGGGTAATGGCGCGGGCGAGCTCCCAATCGAGCTGCGCGGTGGCGTGAGGCATGGCGGCATTGCGCTGGACTTCAAGGGGCAGCAGAGGATGCGTTGCGCCTGCGGCGGGCCACGCGGTTTCGCTTGCGCCGAGAAACCAGATAGCATCGGCCGTGAGGCCGGCAGATTCGGCAGGGCCGGCAATCTGAATGGGAGCTTCGCGGGACTCAGGAGCGAAGAGGGTCTCGTCGAGGGCGCGGGCGAGGATAGAGAGAAACTCAGGCCAGCGGATACGGCGGCCGTCGAAGCCGAGCGCGGCACAGGACTCGACGGCCTGCTGCCAGCGGTCGCGCGACTGGTGTTCTGCGCTCGAGAGAGTACGCGCACCGGGCCAGCCGGCTGTCTGCAAGAGTTGGGGAATGAGCTCGGCCCATTCGAGGGGGTTGAGTGGTCTATTGGCGAGTGCGGCAAGCCCGGTTTGCGCTTCGGTAAGGCGGTTGACCCACCCGCGCGGAAGCGATGCCTTTGGTGGCGCGCCGAGGAATGCGTCGAGGGACCATTGGGGGCGCCCGAGCCCGCGGCGGCGGAGGATGCGCATGTAGGTTTGCAGGGCGATCGACTCATCGTGATCCGCGGCGATCTGACTGGTGGAGAACAACCAGTCGAGTTCGTCTTCGGCGATTGGGCCAGAGAGCCAGCGGAGGGCCAGATGTGCTCCGCGGGCTAAAATTATTTGACTGAGTGGGATGCCGAGTGAGAACTCGAATAAAGATGAGGTCGCGAGCGTGGAGTTTCTGTCGCCGGCGAAGTTGAGGAAGGCGCGTTCGATCTCTCCGCGGCGGTCCGAGAGGTTCTGGGTGATGACGAGAAGGTTGGCTTGCGGGTTGGCTGCCAGTTGCTGTTTGCACCAGAGGGCGCAGGCGGTGAGTTCGGCTTGGGTGTCGGCGGTTTGGTAATAGCGGACCTCGCTGGCTGGCGCGGCCCGGGAGGCCTCCTGCCATCGTCCCCAGGCTTCAAGGAGGCGGCGCTGCATGGGAAGGATGCGATCGAAGCCGACGAGAAGCAGGGGCGGACGGTTGGTCGTCGATGGCGCGGCTTCAAGCAGCGGTATCAACTCAAGGGGGAGGCGAGCGAAACTTAAGAGATTGGCGGCGCGGCTCGTTTTGTCGAATTCAGAGAGCCAGTCGCTGAAGTTTTCGGCGTCCTGCTGCCAGGCGGCGCGGGCGTTTTGCCTTAGGAATTGCGGGGCGTAGGTGCAGAGGAGTTGGTGGGCCTGCATGGCAAGGCTGGCCATACGATTGCGCGGGCCTTCAAGCAGTGTGGCCATGTGCTGGCCGGATGCGGTGGTAATGGCCTGAGTGGATTGTTCCCAGATGGACTGTTCCTGGAGGGGATCGAGGAGGAGGCGGCCGTCAGTACCGGCATGGTCTCGCCAGGTGGTGCGGAGAAAGGTTTGGTAGTCCAGGATGGCGGGGGCGGGCCAGGCTTTGAGTCCTTCGGCGCGGCAGGCGCGATGGAAGGCGGCTGTAAGGGCGCGGGCGGCGCGCTCGCTGGCGGTGACGACGAGGCCGCCTTCGCGCAGCCACGCGGTGATTTCCTGTTCTAGAGTTGGACCGGCTTCCTGTTTTGCCCCCATTCCAGCGTTATACGCCATCGGGCGCGGGGGGTGCCAAAGACCAGAATCATGGAGCAGTTTCGGTATTACGCAGTTTGAATCCTCCGACGCTACGACTTCGACAGAGGCAAGGAAGGCTGCTTCGTTGAAAGCCATGCCGCCACTGTCAAACAGAGCGTGGTCACGATTGAAAAAGCAATGGGCAAGATAAAGAGATATCTCCAACTGATGACCGTGACAGCGGCAAAGCAAAGCGCAAATGCCCAACAAGTGCCGCGCATGAGTGCCAAATTCGCTGGCGGGAGGCTGCCGAGCTGCCATGCCAGGATTGCAGCGAATAGATAAAACACACCGACTGAGAAACCGGCCGCTTGAAAGAGATCCCAATACGTGCGGTTAAACCCCTGCACGTCAAAGTGAAGTGATTGCATTGAGGCCAGAAGGGCATCAACTCCCCATTTTGGATCAGATTGCCGAAAGCCGAGTGTATGCCCTACGGCGAATAGCAGTAAAAGAACGGCGGCGATTCGATAGAACACAGATGGTTTCATTCTTGCCTCCAGGGAAGACGGCGGGCGTCACTTTTCTGCCACTGTGCAGTGCAGAGTTTGAGTGCGCTGGAAGCCGCCGACAATGGGAATCACGGCGCCTGTGATGAACTCCGAAGCGAGTCGCCGCTGCCTATGGTCGGCGCAAGAGCAAGCGAATCACTCCTCACTCACATGGTGGTGGCAATCGTCTTGAAGAAGCTGAAATCGAGTATTTCGTAATACTCTTTGTATCCGTGAGAAACATGCGGGACTATCTTGAATTCGTGCGGAATGCCTAACTCGGTGAGACGGGCGTCAAATGCCTTGTTGGCCTCAAGGGTGAAATCGTCGGTGCCAACGACCGAGCGGATCTTGAACCGGCCTTTGATGGCCGCCAGGTTCGTTTCTGCAAGAATGAATGGGTTGTTGGCAAGATCGTAAGCGGTCTCGACGCGGCCCGGAGTGTTCTGTCTTGGGGTTGCATGGGGAGCGGAAACGCCGGTGCACATGCCGGAAATCATGCTGAACATTTCAGGAAACTTGAAACCGAAATGGAATGCGCCGTATCCGCCCATGGAGAGGCCCTCGAGAGCGCGCGCTCCGCGCCGGGGAATGGTTCGATAGTTGGCATCGACATTCGGAATCAAGTCCTTGATGATGACCGATTCGATCGGCATCATTCCATCTGGTGAGTCCAGGAAACGGCCGCCCGGCAAACCTTCGATTGAAACGGCAATCATCGGCGGGCAAACGCCTTTCTTGATCGCAGCGTCCAGTTTCTGTACCCAGATATCGCTGACGCGCTGGCTACCGGCGCCGCCGTGAAGGTAGTAGAGCACCGGGTAGCGTTTTGATGGAGATTTTTCATAGTCGGGCGGAAGATAGATTAGATAGCTGGCCATTCTACCCGGCCCGAGCGAGGGAGCTGCGAAAGTCACATAGTGTGTGCCGACGGGTTCGTCGATGATTGGGTCTACCCAGGCATCGTCTGGTGGATCGATTTTTCCGAGCCAGATCCTCTGATGCTTGCCGCCGTTGAGATTTTGATCCAGAAAGTTGTTTACGAGTTCCGCTGCATCGCCCTGGCGGAGTTGTTTGAATTCATGCCCCGCGCCCTTGACGATTCTGAGCGTCGAATTGGCTCCCGCCTTGCGCAATGCGGCGTCGAGCGCACGGCTCTGTTGAACTGGCACGACCTTATCGCTGTCCCCGTGAACGATCATGACTGGCGCGCTGTCTTTGGCGGCAAAAGAGGCCGGACTCAGACCTTTGTTGTCGACCGGTCCGGAGAAGTCAACTGCTGCCTGGACGCGACTGGCCGGGTCTGCTTCCTTCAACCCCGCCGACGTTGCAAGCAAGGCGGCCAATCGGCCACCTTCCCCTATCCCCCAGACACCAGTTTGGTCCGCATCGAGACTGTACTTGTCAGCGTTGGTCCGCAACCAGCGGATTGCGGCCCTGCAATCCTCCAGTTGTTGAACTGGAGTTGCCTCGGCCGAGGATCGGTAGTCGATACTGGCAACGGCATATCCATTGCCGACCATTCTTGCGACCGGACTCGGATATCTGCCGGCGAACTGTCCTGCCTCGCCGTGAATCCAAACGATAACCGGCAAGCGAACCGCGGGCTGACTGCCAGGAGTCTGGTAGCCGGTGTGGGGTATGTATAGGTCAAGAAGGAGACTTCTCCCATCGGCTTGCGCGTACTCCAGGTTTCTGTCGAATGTGAACTTGATCGACGGCCACTCCCTGCCGGGTATAACTCCGGGCGCAACCTGGGCCGGAGCGAGCGAGGGGAGCATGAGCAGTGAGAGACAGGCACAAACAGAAGTCTTTTGCATGGTTGGATTCCTTGTCGCGAATGAGTGTACATCCAAATGCAGATCTTCGGCCCATTTTCCTCTTTGTTGCCCAATCGATTCCGGGAGTCCGGGAAACGCCACCCCTACGCTCGCAGACCTTCGCAAGTTGTTTAATGGGAAAGCCAAGGCGAATGTGGCACGCCCGGTTGAAAGGTGCAGCCTTGGGCTCAGCATCCGCTCGGTATCGTATCTTTCTCTGCGAATTCATTCGCCCTGGAGATGGCATTGTCCCTTACAAGGTGGTCAGCGTTTCGGTTATACACTGGAGGGTGATTCGTCGACTGCTTGCTTTCTCATTTCTCGTATTCGTCGCGTTGGCCGGATGCCACTCAGGCCAGAACTCCAATACACAATTAAATGCCGGAGTGACGGTTTATCACTTGCGCGGCAGAGTGGTTTCAACCGATGCAGCGCACGGCATTGTGGTACTGGACCATGAGGCGATTCCTGGCTTTATGGATGCGATGACGATGCCGTACCAGCTCAAGGATCCGAGCGTAATCAGCGAACTGCACCCCGGAGATGTGATCACCGCGGACGTGCTGGTGCAAAAGAGCGCCGAAGAGACGGTGTTGCTGGATCACATTGTTGTGGTGGGGCAAGCGCGGCCCGATTACAAGCCCGCCGTGTTTTATCACGTGCCTGAGCCGGGCGATACGGTTCCCGACTTCAGCTTGCGTAACCAGGACGGGCGGGAGATTCACCTTGGGCAGTTCAAAGGGAAGACGCTGCTACTGACGTTTATCTATACGCGCTGCCCACTGCCTAACTTCTGCCCATTGGTAACGCACAACTTTGCCGTGATCAATCATCAGCTCGCGGCCAACCCAGGGCTCTACGCGAAGACGCATTTGCTGTGCGTAAGCTTCGATCCGGAACACGATACGCCGGAGCGGCTGCGGGCTTACGGGGTGACGTACATCGGCAGCGATGCGAAGAACGCGTTTGTGCATTGGGACTTTGGGACACCGACTCAGCCGGTGTTGCTGGAGATGGCGAAGTTTTTCGACGTGGGAATCACGCATGGGGAAAATGACACGATCACGCATACCCTTTCCACAACATTGATTGGAGCGGACGGCAAGGTGGTGCAGTTTTATCCTGGCAACGAGTGGACGCCTGACCAGGTGTTGGCCGATGTGAAGAAATCGGCGGGTAGTACGGGCTGAGCTTCGCTATCCACCCACCGCAAGATGCGCGGAGGGCGGGCTATCCAAATACTATTGAAAAGGGAATTGCCGGAGGGTCTTTCCGGGAGTGGTCAGACCAGCTTATAATCTATCGAGCTTCCGATCTTAAAAACTGTCAGCTAGACGAGGGAAATGCGCGCGATGAGCCATGGATTAAATATTCGCAAGGATGGCGAGTTGGATTTTCTGTCGTTGGGTGCACTTGTCCATCGGCTCGACACGGGAATAATTCCGTTCCGCAAAGCGACGGAGTGCAAGATTCACGTGAGCGGCGGCGAGTTTAATGTGGCCGCCAATCTGTCGGACTGCTTCCGGATGCGGACGGCGATTTGTTCGGCGATGGTCGATTATCCGGTCGGCGATCTGATTGCCGAGCGCGTGAAGGCCATGGGCGTCCGGCCGATCTACAAGCAATTCAAGCACGACGGTGTGACCGGGCCGAACATGGCTACTGTGTACAGCGACCAGGGCTATGGCGTGCGGCCTCCGGTGGTGTTTTACAACCGCTGCAACGAGGCGGGCGCGCAACTAAAGCCGGGCGACTTTGACTGGAAAGCGATTTTTGCGCAGGGCGTGCGCTGGGTGCACTGCGGCGGGTTGTTTGCCGCCCTTTCACCGACGACGGCCGCGCTGGCTGCGGAGATGATGAAAGAAGCCAAGGCCGCGGGCGCTGTGACTTCGTTCGACCTGAACTACCGCGCGAAGCTTTGGAATATCCAAGGCGGGAACGCGAAGGCCGTGGAGACGATCGGCAAGATCGTCGAGAATGTAGACGTGCTGGTGGGCAACGAGGAAGACTTACAGATGGGTCTTGGAATCCCTGGGCCGGATGCCCACGCGAAGTCGAAGCTGGATCCGACGTTGTTCTTCGCCATGATTGACCAGGTGACAAAAAAGCTGCCAAAGGTGAAGGCGGTGGCGACGACACTGCGCGAAGTGCACTCGACAAATCGGCATAACTGGAGCGCAGTGGCGTGGGTGGAGGGGAAGACCTACTCTGCGCCGACGGCCGAACTGGATGTGCTGGATCGCGTGGGTGGCGGAGATGGCTTTGCGGCCGGGTTCATCTATGGGCTGCTGGCCGGCGAAGCGCCTGAGGAAGCAGTCAAGCTGGGTTGGGCGCACGGAGCGCTGCTGACGACGTATCCCGGCGACACCACCATGGCGACGCTGGAACAGGTGAAGGCGTTTGCCAAGGGTGGTTCGGCGCGCATTCAGAGGTAGCTAAGAAACTGTAGTTGCTCGGCTCGTATCCCAGGTCCTAAAATCGAGCCCTGGGGCACCCATCTTCGCACAGCGATAAATACAATCCAAAGGCCGGCGGCGGGCATCTATCGGGTATGGATTTGGCCGTGAGGAGTGGTCTGCGCGTAACTGATATTCTTGCCATGCATATGGATGGAGGTCTCGCGTGGCAAAGGTGACTCTTGTTTTTGCAGCTCTTTTGATTGCCCTTGGTCTGGCTGGCTATCTGGGGACAGGAAGCGTGCATCCGACGGCGTTGATTCCCACATGGTTTGGGCTGGCGCTGGGTCTTTTCGGCTTTTTGGCCATCAGTCCAAACGAAGGGCGACGCAAGCTCTTCATGCACATCAACGTAACAATTGGGTTGCTCGGTTTTCTGGGCGCGGGTGGCCG
>JBARBP010000055.1:0-15849 GCA_049793195.1 Occallatibacter sp.
GTTGACCATCGAGGCGAGCCGCTCAATATCGGCCAGAACCAGGTTGGCTCTCTTGTAGGTAGCAAACCGGCGAGCAAATCCAATGGTCAAAGCGTCCGGCGACAGAATCTTGTCGAGCTTCTTCAGCGTTTCCACCGATTCCATGCGGCGCTCGGCCTGTTCCCGCGCACGGCGGCGGGCAAATTCGATTAGCTGCGCCTTCAGTGCCAGGTGCGTCTCCCAAAGCTCGCCATCGTCGACTCCCTCAATCTTCTCCCATGTTTTGGGCCAACTGCTGTGTTGCTGCCAGCCAACCCCTAAGTGCCGGTCGTAGAGACGGCACATCTGCGGCGCAAGCCAACTCGGCACGTGCACGCCGTTGGTGACGTGACCGATGGGCACTGCGTCTTCCGGACGGTTAGGATAGAGCCCCTTCCACATCGCTCTCGAAACCTCGCCATGCAGCGACGAAACCGCATTCACGCGCCGCGCCAGCTTCAGTCCCAGCACCGTCATGCAGAATCGTTCTCCATAGTCGGTGGGATACTCGCGCCCAAAGCCCATCATGTTTTCGTGCGATATTCCCAATTGTTCGCGCAGGGGCCCCAAGTGCTCTTCCATCAGGTCGGCGCTAAAGCGATCGTGCCCGGCCGGCACCGGCGTGTGCGTGGTAAAGATCACCTCGCGAGGAATCAGGCTGGCCGCCGTGAAAAAGTCCAGGCCTTCTTCCACCATGCGATCGCGTATCGCCTCGAAGACTGCGAAGCCGCTGTGTCCTTCATTCAAATGCAGAACACCGGGAGTAATCCCCATGGCTTTGAGAGCGCGGAACCCGCCAATGCCAAGCAGCAGCTCCTGACGAATGCGCGTGCGCGCGTCTCCGCCGTAGAGCCTCGAGGTAGTGTCGCGGTCTTCCGGTGCGTTTCCAGCAATATTCGAGTCCAGTAGCAGCAAATCGATTCGGCCCACCTTGACTCGCCACACCTTGGCGCGGATGGATCCGCCGCGTGTGGCAATCTCAACCACCACAGGCTCGCCATTGATGCCGATAGCCGGCTGCATTGGCAACTGGTTCACGTCCGTCTGCAGGTACTCTACCTGTTGCCACCCGCTCTGGTCCAGCCGCTGCAGAAAATATCCTTGTCCATAAAACAGGCCAATCCCTATCAGCGGAATGTCCAGGTCCGAAGCGCTCTTAATGTGATCTCCAGCCAGGACGCCGAGCCCGCCGGAGTAAATGGGCAGCGATTCGTGCAAGCCGAATTCAGCTGAAAAATAGGCAATTGGCCGCGGTCGTAACACTCCCGCATTGGCCGAGCCCCAGGTCCGGTCTGCGTTCAGATACTCCTGCTGACGGCGATAGACGTAATTGATGCGGCTATGCAGCACCAGTTCGGCCGCGCGACGCTCAATCTCTCCCAGCGGCATTTCATTAAGCAGCGAGATTGGATTCTGATTGAGTTGGCGCCAACGAGTCGGATTCAGGTCGCGGAACAGGCTGATGCAGTCGGGATCCCAGCTCCACCACACATTGCGAGCGAGGGCCCAGAGTCGTTCCTGTGCCGGGGCGATAAAGCGATCGAGCGTGCGTGCCTCGCTTACTACCGGCGCCACCTGGCTGGCTGCCTCCGTCAACATGCGTATTTCGTTTTCGCGATACACCCGCGGATCCTTGGTTTGAACTACCAGGACCCCTTGCAAGATGCCGCGGTCCACCAGTGGCACGCCCAGGAACGAGTGGTACTCCTCCTCGCCCGACTCCTTGAAATACTTAAAGCGGGGATGGTTTCTCACATCGTCGACGGCCACGGGAACCACCTGCTCCGCAACCAAGCCCGTGAGGCCCTCATTGAGCGGCATGCGCAACGTCCCGATGCTGCGCGGGTGCAGGCCAAGTGTGGCGGCCAGAACCAGGTTCGACCGGTCTGGCTCCAGCAGATAGGCCGAGCAGACATCGGTTCTGAAGCGCTTTGCTATCAGTGCAACCACGTTCGAGAGGGTATCAGCCGGCTTGCCTCCCTCCGCGGCAAGGTTCGAAATCTCTTCGAGGGTGAGCACGAGACTGGCGTCGGCGGCATCGTGAGTCTGGGTCATCGCTGTAAGCTCGCTTTTCGAATGGGTTCAGTGAATCGTCCAAGGTAAATGTCCAAAATCCTGCCGACACTTGTGCCGCACCTCGACCTTTGGGTAGAGAGATCCTTTCAGCGATCATGCCGAAACTTGATGACTGTCGATAGCAGGCGGTTGAGTTTGAGGGAAAGTCCCGCTCCTTACGGCGCGTGGTGATTTGAAGATATCATTAATTTGAGCTCAACTGACAATCGGATTGGTCTCGCGTCAGAGCGGCGACTTGGGCATCCGCTTTCCAAGCCCGCCGCGGCTCACCCCAATTCATCCACCGGGCTACTCAGGTCCTCATCATCTGTCAGCGGGTCCACGGCGAGCTTTTGCACCTCGTCGGTCCGGGTAGCGGCCTGAGTCTGCGGCGCCTCGGGATCGGCCACGGCCCTGCTGCGACCGATCCTCGACTCCATAAGATCGTCCATATCCCGGGGGGATACCACAAAGACAGCTGGACGGCCGTGGCGCGTGACCATGACCGTTTCGCGCTGCGCACTATCCAGCAATCGTCCAAAATTGTTCTGAGCTTCCACGGAAGTCATAGTTTTCATCAGCCGCACCTCGTAAAATAGCTAATATAGCTGACTTAGCTATACTGGATAATATAGCTATTTTTGACGATGCGCAATCTGTTACCGGCGAACGCACTTAAATCCAAGCTGTCCCAAAGTTTTTGCGCGGCGCACTGAGAGGAAGCCAGCAAGTCAAAAACTAAAAGCTGCTCCCTCAGTCCCCGTGCGCGCCTTCCAGCTCTACGCCGACCCTCTGCAGTTTCATCAGCTTCCACTGCAGCTTGTCGAAGAAGAGATAAACCACTGGAGTCGTGAAGAGAGTCAGTGCCTGGGAGACGAGAAGGCCGCCGACAATGGTGATGCCCAGCGGCCTGCGTAGTTCCGACCCCACGCCCATGCCGATGGCCAAAGGGAGCCCGCCGAAAGTCGCTGCCATCGTGGTCATCATAATGGGGCGGAAACGCAACAGAGCGGCCTGATAGATGGCCTCTACCGGCGCAAGGCCCTGTTCACGTTCGGCCTGAAGTGCAAAATCGATCATCATGATGGCATTCTTCTTCACAATGCCGATCAATAGAATGATTCCAATTAAGGCGATAATACTCAACTCCGTTCCGGTGATCAGGAGCGCCAAAATGGCGCCTGCGCCCGCCGGTGGCAGAGTGGAGAGAATGGTGAGCGGGTGGATCAGGCTTTCATACAGAATGCCGAGCACAATGTAGACAGCCACCACCGCCGCCAGAATCAGGTAAGGCTCGTTTCTCAACGAGTCCTGAAAGGCCTGCGCGGTTCCCTGGAAGCTGGCGTGGATGCCTGAAGGCATCCCCATTTCGGTCTGAACCTTCTCAAGCGCGGTAACCGCATCGCCCAGAGCCACGTTGGGAGCCAGGTTGAAAGAGAGCGTAACCGCAGGATACTGGCCCTGGTGATTGACGGCCAGCGAGGTGCGCCGGTTCTCATAGTGCGCAATGGCAGACAAGGGCACCATGGCGCCGCTCGCCGATTTGATGAAGATGCCGTCCAGTGAGTCGGGGCTACCCTGATATTTGGGATCGACCTCCATAACCACGAAGTACTGATTGAGCGCGGTGTACATAGTGGAAACTTCCCGCTGGCCGAAGGCATCGTAGAGCACCGCATCGATCATGGACGCAGTAATTCCCAGTCGTGACGCGGTATCGCGATCGATCACCAGGTTGGTGGCCAGGCCCTGGTCCTGCTGGTCGGTCGAGACACCGGTCAGCTCAGGCATCCTGGCCATCCGCGCCTGCAACTGCGGCGCCCAGGTGTTCAGCTCGCTCAGGTTCTCGTCAGAGAGCGTGTACTGGTACTGGGAAGCACTCCCACGGCCGCCGACCTGAATGTCCTGTTGTGCCTGCAAAAAGAGCGTCGCGCCCGGGACGCTGGTCAGTTTGCTGCGCAACCGGTTCACCACCTGGTCAGCTGAAACTCGCCCAGGACGGTCTTTAAGCGGCTTGAGCGAAATGAACATATTGCCCGTGTTGTTGCTGCCCCCTCCCGGGCCGCCGCCACCCACAAAGGCCGTCACCGTTTGAATCGCCGGATCGTTCAGCGTCAACTGTGCCAGTTGTCGTTGCTTTACCTCCATTGCCTCGAAACTGATGTCCTGCGCGGCCATGGTCCGGCCACCCAATCGCCCTGTGTCCTGCTGTGGGAAGAAGCCCTTGGGCACGATGATGAAGAGATAGACATTCAGAACTGCTGCGCCCACGGCCACGCCCAGAGTAAGCCACTGGTGGCGCAGCACCCAACGCAGTGCCGAATTGTACTCATAGTGAAGCCGCTGGAAGGCGTTCTCGTTCAATCGATAGATGCGGCCGTACCGGCTCTCGTCGCGCGCCTTGAGAAAACGCGCGCAGAGCATGGGCGTGGTGGTCAGTGAAACCAGCAGCGAAACAGCGATGGCCACTGAGAGAGTCACCGCAAACTCACGGAAAAGCTTGCCCACGATTCCGCCCATCAGCAGGATCGGGGTAAACACAGCGATCAGCGAGGTGCTCATCGAAAGCACTGTAAAGCCGATCTCCTTCGATCCCTTCATGGCCGCCTCGTAGGGCTGCATGCCCATTTCGAGATACCGTGTGATGTTCTCGATCACCACGATCGCGTCATCTACCACGAACCCCGTGGCCACGGTCAGGGCCATCAGCGACAGATTGTCGATGGTGTAGCCCGCCAGGTACATCATCCCGAAGGTTGCAACCAACGACAGCGGAACCGCCACCGAGGGAATGATGGTAGCCCACACCTCACGCAGAAAAAGGAAGACGACCAGCACCACCAAAAGCACGCTTATGATTAGCGAAATCTCCACATCGTGCACGCTGGAACGGATGGTGACCGTACGGTCTACAGCCACGTTGATCTTGATAGTGGGCGGGATGGATGCCTGCAAATGCGGAAGTTCCGCCATCACGTTGTCAACGGTCGAAATCACATTTGCGCCGGGAATTTTGAAAACCACCAGCAAAATAGCGCTCTTGAGCTCTCCGGGCGGCCCGCTGATGGGATTGATGCCTGCAAGTCCCGAGGTCAGAATGTTCGAAACACTATCCGTAACCGTGCCCAGGTCGTCCACGCGCACCGGCGCGCCGGTCTGCTGGTTATACCCGGCAATGATGGGCGCAAAATCCTTGGCTGTGTAGATCTGATCGTTGTCGTTGATTGCCCACCGGTTGCTTGCGTCCTGGAATGCGCCCTTCGGCCGGTTGGCGTTGGCGTTTGCCAGAGCGGTGCGCACGGCCTCGAGGCCCACGCCATTGTTGGCCAGTTGCATCGGGTTCAGCTCCACGCGCACCGCGGGACTTGAACTGCCGCCGACGAACACCTGCCCCACCCCCGAAATCTGCGACATCTTCTGGGCCAGAATTGAGTCGGCCATGTCGTAAATCTGCGCTTTGGGAACCACATCGGAGGTGAGCGTGAGAATCACGATGGGGGCATCGGCGGGGTTGGCCTTGCGATAGCTCGGATTCTGGGGCAGATAGGACGGCAATTGGCTGCGCGCCGCGTTGATAGAGGCCTGCACATCGCGAGCGGCGGCGTTGATATCGCGATTGATATCAAACTGCAAGGTGACGGAAGCCGACCCCAGCGAGCTCGTCGAAGTCATTTGGTTCACGCCGGCGATGCGTCCGAACTGCCGCTCCAGGGGCGTGGCCACAGCCGACGCCATCGTCTCCGGACTAGCGCCGGGCAACCCTGCGCCTACGCCGATGACTGGCATATCCACGTCCGGCAGCGAGGCCACCGGCAGCACGGAGTATGCCACCGAGCCGGCAAGAAGCAAAGCAAGGCTCAGCAGTGAGGTTGCTACCGGCCGATTGATGAAGGGAGCGGAAAGATGCATGAGTCCTTATTCTCAGTCCGCACTTACCGGATGCTGTTCGTGTGCCGCGCTAATGGCGCGCGGCTTTAGGTAGTTAGCCAGCCTGTCGAAGTAGAGATAAACCACCGGTGTGGTAAAGAGGGTGAGCATCTGCGACAGAATCAGGCCGCCGACGATAGTCACGCCCAGGGGCATGCGCAGCTCCGCGCCCACGCCTCCACCCAGCGCTAACGGTAACCCGCCAAGCAGCGCCGCCATCGTAGTCATGATAATGGGCCTGAAGCGAAGCAGACACGCCTGGAAGATTGCGGCCTCAGCCGTCTTGCCCTCATCCCGCTCGGCCTGTAACGCAAAGTCGATCATCATGATGGCATTCTTCTGCACAATGCCAATCAGCAAAATGATGCCGATCAGCGCAATCACGCTGAACTCCACGCGCGTGATGAGCAGTGCAAGCAACGCGCCCACTCCTGCCGACGGCAGCGTCGAAATGATCGTGATGGGGTGGATGTAGCTCTCGTAAAGCACGCCCAGCACTATGTAAACGGTGATGAGCGCAGCCAGAATCAACAGGGGTTCGTTGGACAGCGAGGTTTGGAAAGCCGCCGCCGTGCCCTCAAAGCTGGCGTTGATGCTGATCGGCATCTGAATGCGTTGCTCCACGTCCTGCACGGCTTTGACAGCGTCCCCCAACGCCTTGCCTGGCGCCAGATTGAAGCTCACCACCGTAGACGGAAACTGCCCCTGGTGGCCGATAGAGAGTTGTGTGTGTGACTGTTGCCAGTGAGCCACCATGCTGAGCGGAACCTGTGTGCCGTTGCCGGACTTCACATAAAGATCGCTCAGCGTTTGGGGATCGGTCTGGAAATTCTTTCCTACCTCCATCACCACGTGATACTGATTGAGCTGGGTAAAGATGGTGGACACCTGCCGCTGTCCAAAGGCGTCGTAGAGCGTGTTATCCACGTCGGCCATGGCGATGCCAAGCCGGGCAGCCGTGTCGCGGTCAATCACCAGATCGGCCGACAAGCCTTGGTCTTGCAGGTCGCTGGCCACATCGGTTACTGAGCCTTCCTTGCTAAGCTCGGTCACCATCCTACGGGTGTATATGGCTAGCTCGTTCTGGTCTGGATCCTCTAGCGCGTATTGGAACTCCGTGCGGCTGACGCGATCTTCCACGGTCAGATCCTGGAGCGGCTGCAGGAAAAGTTGAATACCTTCGACAGCATTGACCTTGGCTTGCATGCGTTGAATGACCTGCGTCGCGCTAACTTTGCGCACATCCAGCGGCTTCAGCGTAATCTGGATGCGGCCCGAATTCAGCGTCGTATTGGTGCCATCCACGCCGATGAAGGAGGAGACGTTATCCACCGCTGGATCCTGCAACACTACGTCGACCAGTTTCTGCTGGCGTTGCGCCATGCTGGTGAAACTCACCGTCTGCGGCGCTTCTGAAATGCCCAGAATCACGCCTGTATCCTGCACCGGGAAGAAGCCCTTGGGAACCACGATGAACAGCAGAACCGTGGCCACAAAGGTCGAAATCGTCACCAGCAGCGTAGCGAAACGGTGGCGCAGGATCACCGTGAGTGCGCGCCCGTAGGCGGCGATGATGTTGTTGAAGACCTTCTCCGACCAATGGTAGAAACGCGTCTGTTTGGCAGTGGCCTTGTCCTGAAGAATGCGCGAGCACATCATGGGTGTGAGCGTCAGCGAGACCACCGCCGAAACCAGGATCGTGATCGCAAGCGTAATCGCGAATTCGCGAAACAGCCGTCCCACCACATCGCTCATGAAAAGCAGCGGAATGAGCACCGCAATCAGCGAGACGGTCAGCGACATGATCGTGAATCCGATCTGTTCGCTGCCCTTCAGCGCCGCCTGCATCGGGCTCATGCCCTCTTCAATGAACCGCGAGATGTTCTCAATCATCACGATGGCGTCGTCCACCACAAAGCCAGTGGAAATGGTGAGCGCCATCAGGGTCAGGTTGTTCAGCGAGTAGCCCAGCAGGTACATCACGCCAAAGGTGCCCACGATCGACAAAGGCACCGAGACCGACGGAATGATCGTTGCCGCCAGGTTGCGCAGGAACAGGAAGATGACCATCACCACCAGGGCGATGGTGAGCATCAGCTCAAATTCCACATCCCTTACTGAAGCCCTGATGGTCGTGGTGCGGTCGGTGAGCACCTTTACCTGTACTGAGGCGGGCAGGCTGGTCTGCAACTGCGGCAACAGTTTGTTGATGCGGTCCACCACGGCGATGATGTTGGCGCCCGGCTGGCGCTGGATATTCACGATCACCGCCGGGGTATGATTCATCCACGCAGCCTGCTGGTTGTTCTCCGCGGCATCTACAATCAGGGCCACATCGGTGGCGCGCACGGGCGCCCCGTTGCGGTAGGCGATCACCACGGGCATGTAATCCGAGCTTGAAGTCAACTGATCGTTCGCGCCGATCGTATACGACTGGCGCGTCCCGTTCAGCGTGCCCTTGGCCTGGTCCACATTCGCCGCTGCAAGCGCTGTCCGAAGATCCTCCAGGCTCAGGTTATATGCGGCCAATTGGGCGGGATTAGCCTGGACGCGTACGGACGGCTTTTGCCCGCCTGCAATCGAAACCAATCCGACGCCCGTTACCTGCGAAATCTTTTGAGCAAGATTGGTGTCGGCCGCGTCCTCAATCTTATCCAGCGGCAACGACTCGGACGTCAACGCCAGGGTCATGATGGGTGCGTCGGCCGGGTTCACCTTGCTGTAGATGGGAGGATTGGGTAGATCGGTAGGTAGAAAACTGTTGCCGGCATTGATCGCCGCCTGGACCTCCTGCTCGGCCACATCGATGTTTTCGTCCAGGTTGAATTCGAGAGTGATCACCGAGCCGCCGCCCGAGCTGACTGAAGTCATCTGCTTCAGCCCCGGCATCTGGCCGAATTGCCGCTCCAGCGGCGCCGTCACTGACGAGGCCATCACCTGGGGCCCTGCGCCGGGGTAGAACGTGAGCACCTGAATGATCGGGTAATCCACCTCGGGCAAAGCTGAAACCGGCAACTGCTGATAAGCGACGCCACCCGCAAGCAAAATCGCTGCCATCAGCAGAGACGTCGCCACCGGGCGAAGAATAAAGGGCCGGGAAGGACTCAGGCTCACTGCTGCTCCTTAGGTTGTTGTTTCCCTGTCCCTGGCGAGCCCGTGCCGGTCCCCGAACCCTGGCTGGCTGCCCCCTGTCCGACTTTCTTTGCGGCCCCCTGAGCTGCGCCGCCCTGCCGGGACTGGCTCACCACCACCTGCGCCCCTGGGCGCAACCGGTCTGCTCCATCCACAACGATCTTCTGGCCTCGCGTTACTCCGCTATCGAGAATGGTCATCTGTCCCTGAGCCAGGGCAATCTTCACCTGCTCCATCTGTGCGGTCGAGGTCCCTTTGTCGTCTGTATTCACGATCCACACAAACGATCCCTGATTTCCGCTCTGAATGGCTGCTGAAGGAACCACCAGCGCATTCGCGCGATTTTCCATCACCAGGTGAATGTTCACAAACTGATCCGGAAACAATGCCTCATTTTCGTTGTTGAATACAGCTTTCAGCTTGGCAGTTCCGGTCGTCGTGTCAATCTGGTTGTCGGCTGTCAGCAGCTCACCGGTTGCCAGCTTTTGTACGTCGCTCTTGTCGTATGCGTCCACCGGCATGCGCCGGTCCGCCCTCAGCTTTTGAAGCACGTCGGGAAGTTGATTTTCAGGCAGCGTGAAGTAAACCGCGATGGGGCGGAACTGGTTGATGATCACAAGGTTGGTGGCGTTGGCCGTGATGATATTGCCTGGATCGACCAGCCGCAACCCAATCTTGCCGTTAATCGGCGACTGGATGGAGGACCAGTCCAACTGCAACTGAGCGTTCTCAATCGCTGCTTTGTCTGATTCGATGGCGCCCTGGTACTGGCCCTGCTGGGCCTCGTCGGCGTCCATCGTCTCCTTTGAAACTACGCCTGCCGCGTAAAGCGCTTTGTAGCGCGCAAACTCGGCCTGCGCGTTCTTTAGCAGAGCCTCGTCATGGGAAAGTGTGCCTTTGGCCTGATCTAGTGACGCTTGGTAGGGCTTGGGGTCGATCTCCAAAATGGTCTGGCCCTGCCGCACCTCCTGACCCTCGGTAAATCTCGCCGGCAGCAATTGTCCGCTGACACGCGCCTTCACCGTCACGCTCATATAAGGCATTACTGTACCGAGCGCGGTAAGAAAAATCGGCATCGGCTGCTGAACCACAGGCACAACCTGCACCGGAGTAGGCCGTCCGAGCAGCGCCGCTGCCTGGCGCGCACTCGTGGCCGCGGCAGCCTGCTGGTTCTGGTAGACCCGCCATCCAACCAACAAAAATGCGCCAACCAGCACAGCATAAATAATTATGCGCAGCCAGGTTTTCTTCTGCTGGCGCGGCTCCCCGCTATTATCGATTGCAGACTCCTGGAGATCCTGAGTGCCTTCAATGGCCATGGTGTCGATTCCTGTCGTTTTCAATTGAGTGAATGCCCGTAAAAGGGCTAAAGGGCGAACAGGACCCGAAATAAGTCAGACAGTCCGCTTGCCTTTGTAGGGACGAAACAATCTGCACAAAGGTTTCGCCCGCCCCAAATCCTGGGAAAGCGCCTATCCCGCAGATTTGTTTGATGCGATACTTCCGCGATTATGGACGCGACAATTGTAAGCGAACGGGGTAATGCCGGCGCAATGGCGGTCCAAGGTGCCTGGCCCGCCGGACTTCATCCAATTCGGAGGTCCCACTGTTCGACGCCTTCCAGCAAAACACGGCTTCAATTTGAAGAGGTCGATTCAATATTCCACCCCAAGCCCCGACCGGTTGCCTGCCCGCATCAGACACCGAGCGTCGTCATAAAAGAAGGTTAAGCCTATGAAAATAATAATCTTCTGCGCAACTCGCATGGTAGACCCGGGGGTCTTCCGCGAATGCCTCCGCGATCTCGAAGTCCGCCTCATTGTCACCGTGGGCCAGGACCCCGGCGACCGAAACGCACTCAAGTCTACAAGACCCGAGATTGCGGGAAGTCATTCACCCCGATCTACCAGATCTTTCCGCTATTCAAGGTGATCTCAACGGTTTTGACGCGTGCTTCTTTACGCTGTGCGTCTCGTCAAGCGGGATGAAGGAAACCGACTATGATCGAATCACCTACGACCTGACCCTCGCCGAGCCCCTCAGCCGGCTAAATCCCGGTATGACTTTCATTTATGTCTCCAGCGCCACCACCAACAGCTCAGAGAATGGCCGCGTCATGTGGGCTCGTGTCAAGGGCCGAACCGAAAACTCTCTGCTCCGCCTGCCTCTCAACGCATACATGTTCCGTCCGCGGATTATCCAGCCGCTCGATGGCATCAAGTCAAAGACCTCCGCCTACCACATCAGCTACGCCCTGATGAAACCGATCTTGCCGTTGCTCCGTCGCGCGCTGCCCAATCAGGTCCTCTCCACACGCTAAATCGGACTGGCCATGCTCGCCGTCGCCAAACGCAGCTATCCAAATCGGATTCTGGAGACGAAGGACGTTCGGGCATCGGTCAATTCCTGAGTCATGGATTTGTGTCCCCACGCTCTGGATTTTGGTACCGCGGATTTCGACCGTTTGACCTTGCATCGGGACTCGCTCGCGCCGAACCGCGCGTACACTATCCTTGAGGGATCGGAGCCCGAATGACGCAGATGCGAACCTTCAGGCACTCCGCCTCCTTCCTTTTTGTTCCCGCATTGCTCATCGCGGTTAGCGCGGCCGCGCAGCAGCCTGAGCGAATGCCAAGCCTCGATTCCGACCAGGACGGAATGAGCGATGCGCTCGAACAGGCTCTGCTGGTTCAGTTCGCTCCCCGCTTCTTGGTCGACCCGCACGACTGCTCAAAGCTTCCCGCGGAGTTCACACCCAATCTGCAAACTCCCACAGTTAAGGCCGAAGACGGCACAATCTACGGCCAGGTGCTTCCTGCAACGCGTTCGATCGAAGAGCTTCCCACAGCCGAGATCCACTTCTACCATCTCTGGCGCACTGACTGCGGCCCGCACGGCCACCCCCTCGACTCGGAGCATGTCGCCGTTCTGGTCACAGCATCGGAGCGCGATCTGACCGCCGCAAAATGGAAGGCTCGCTATTGGTTTGCAGCGGCGCACGAGGACACGGTCTGTGACGTCAGCCAGATAACGCGCGCCTCAACCATCCACGCCGAGGAGAGTGGTGCAACAGTCTTTGTCTCGCCCGGCAAGCACGCCTCATATTTGAACCAAAAGCTCTGCCGTGCAGGTTGCGGCGCAGATAAGTGCGTGAATCTGGTATCGCTTCCTCCAGGAAAGATCATCAACCTCGGCGAAGCCGCTCATCCCATGAACGGATCCATCTTCGTCGCCTCTGCCGCATGGCCCCTCCTCGGCAAGATGACCAGAACCGACTTCCCGCCGGAACCGTTGGTCCGTCTCAGCCAGATGCCGGTGACAGACATCGCCTGGTTCAATCCCGGCAGGCATCCCGCCCAGGGAATCATCGCTACCAGCAGCACCACTGGCCAAGCCATCGCAGTCGGAGCCGGCGACACAACGTCTTCCCTCGCGAAAGCGGGCGTAGCCATCTCAGTCGCGCAAGACAACACCGGCAGCGCTCTTCAAAGGACCTACAAAAACACCAAACATGCGCTCGGCGTCTCTGTAAAGCACGTCGGCAAGGCTATGAATCCCCAACAAGAATCTGAAAAGCCTTAATTTGGCCGCCGGGGTGTCCCTAGAGCCTGCCCTTGGCAAAGCCGAATCGGTCTCGTATTTCAAGACCCAGGGTTCGCCCGAACACTCACGCTACCAGCGACAGCACCGAATACAACCGCAGTCCGGACCAACGCTTCCACGCGATCTGTCAGCCAGGCCTTGAATCGCCCGCCCGGCCGTTACAAATCGATCGCCGGAAGATTAATCCGAATTGTCGTACCTCCGCCCTTCCGGTTCATGGCTCTTAGCTCTCCGTGGTGCAGCCGCACTGCCCGCTCCGCAATGGCAAGTCCCACCCCGAATCCGCCCGTGTCCGGGCTGCGTGCGTAATCCACTCGGTAAAAAGGGCGGAAGATCGCGCTCAATTGGTTTTCCGGAATCCCCGGCCCGCGATCACTTACTTCAATTTCCACCTGCCGTTCTCTGCGCGCCGCTCCCATTTTCAATCGGATTTCAACCTCCGACCCATTTTCCGTGTAGCGGATTGCATTGCGCACCACGTTTTCGATCGCTCGGTACAGCAGCTCTTCGTTTCCCGCAATCCTGCATTCCTCTTCCGCGTGAAAAACCAGCGAACATTGCCGCTGCCGCGCTTCGTACTCCGCGTCAGGAATCATGCGATCGATCAGGCTATTCAAAGAGAGCGGCTCAAAATTCTCAACCTTTTCCAGCGCCTCCATCGATGACAGGCTCAACAGTTGGCCGATCAGCAGATTCAGCCGCTCCGTCTCCCGTTCGATTCGATCCAGGTGCGCTGTCGTCCCGACATCGGAGTCTTCGCGTGCCAATTCGAGCGCTACGCTGAGCCGCGCCAGTGGCGAACGCAACTCGTGCGATACGTCCCGCAACAGCAGCTTTTGCGCATCCACCAGTGACTCCAGCCGCTCCGCCATGTGATTGAAATCGTGAATCAAGCCGTCAATTTCGTCCCCGGCAAAAATGCGCGCCTGCGATTTTGGCCACACCACTCGGGCATTCAACTTTCCCAGGGCCAGCTCACGCGCGGCCTTCCGCAGCCTCACCACCGGGCGGGTCACAAGCAGCACCAGCACAAATGTTGTCAGCCCCCCCACAACAATTGCTACCGGAAGCTGCGGAAACGCGAAAAACCGCAGGTCTTGAGCCAGGTTTTGTCTCCGCGGCACATGCGGCCGGCTGAGCAGAAACACATAGCGCTTGCCGCTCGCTGAAGTAACAGGAACGCGCCAAACATACTGCCGCCCCACCTGGCTCCCGATGATGCGCGCCGGCATGCCCCGGTTCATTTCCTTGTCCGTGTCCAGTCCCTCCATGCCGGCTGGCTTGCACAGTGCTTGTCCCGTCGAATCCGCCAGAGCAAGGGTCTGCGCGATCCCGGCGCCATAGGCCTGCACCGCGGCGCAGCCCCCCTTTTCCCAGGCCGTCGCCGCACCGTTGGCGTCGTTCTGCAAGCTGCTATCGAGCATGTCAAATTGCGCTTCCGGCCCATCGAAATGCCGCCGCACAATCAGCACGGTCGAAATCACAAAGATCAGGCTCTGTGCAATCCAGAAGATGATGAATACCTTGAAAAAGAGGCCGCGCATCCTTCAGTCCTTTATCGTTGGCGGCGTGGAGTTGACAGCGAGCTGATAACCGGTACCGCGAATCGTCTTCACCAACTCCTCTGCCGCATCTTTCCCGCTCAACTTTCGCCGCAAGCGGCTTACGTGCATATCCAGGCTGCGGTCGAAAGGATGAAACTTGCGCCCCAGCACATTCTCTGAAATCTCTTCGCGCGTCACCACTTTTCCCGGCGCATGCATAAGCGCCTCCAGCAACCCAAACTCCACATCTGTCAACTCAATCTTCTTTCCGTTCTGCAACACAGTGCGGGCAGCCCGATTCAGTTCCAGCCCGTCGACGCGCAGCAGGGTCTGTTCCTGAACTGCCTGCGACCCGGTGGTCCTGCGCAGAATCGCGCGCACCCGCGCCAACAGCTCCCTCGGATTAAACGGCTTCGATAGATAGTCGTCGGCGCCAATCTCCAGCCCAACGATGCGGTCAACGTCTTCGCCCCGCGCTGTTAGCAGCAACACACTTACCGCGGACGACGCCCTGATTCGCCGCAGCACCTCAAATCCATCCAATCCCGGCAGCATCACGTCCAGCAGAACCAGCGCATACGGCCTCTCCAGCGCCGCCTTCAGTCCCGTATCGCCGCGATGCACGACCGTTGTTCGGAACCCGTAGCGCCCCATGTACTCGGTCAGCATCGAGCAAAGTTCAACATCGTCGTCGATGAGAAGAATGTCGTCCACTTGGTGTCCAGAAACTCCTCGCACTAAGCCTACGCCCTTCCCGTCGAATCGAAACGGCGGAAACGTAACAAATGGTCACGGCCCTGGCGACACTCTGTTACACAGCTTTACCCTTTGTGACCGCACGCCCCCCTCCGTCGTCGTCTCCTGAATATGTAGGTTCTTGTTGGCGTCGAAAGGACTCATCATGACGAACAGAATTATCCTCAGCCTCGCAGCCCTCTTGCTTCTTCTCAGCTGTACGGTCACCTCCGCTGCGCAAGCCCAGACGGGCAGCATTCATGGCACCGTGGCTGACCCTTCAGGCGCGGTTGTTCCTTCGGCATCCATCACCCTCGCCAGCCCGAGCGGCGCATCAACGTTCGCTCTCAGTGGTGGAGACGGCGAGTTCATCATCGATAGCCTTGAGCCCGGCAGCTACACCATCTCCGTCTCTGCTGAAGGCTTCGCCCCCTTCGATCCGCTCGCCGTTCAGGTGGTTGCCGGCAAAAGCACGCTCCAGAACATCGCTCTCAGATTGCCCGTCGAAACACAAAGTGTCACGGTCAGCGATCAGGGACTGAGCGTTGACACAAGTGCCGACAATAACGCCAGTTCTCTCGTCATAAAGGGCAAAGATCTCGATGCGCTCTCCGACGATCCAGACGAACTGCAGAGCGAACTCACTGCACTCGCCGGTGCAGCGGCCGGCCCCAACGGCGGACAGATCTACATCGACGGCTTCACCGGCGGGCAGCTCCCGCCCAAGTCCTCTATCCGCGAAATCCGCATTAACCAGAATCCATTCGCCGCGCAGTACGACAAGCTCGGCTACGGTCGCATCGAGATCCTCACCAAGCCCGGCACCGACAAACTG
>JBARBP010000056.1:0-15429 GCA_049793195.1 Occallatibacter sp.
CAGGATACTTGATCATTTCCCGCGTATCCTTGTCGAGCCCCATGGCGTCAGCGGCCGTATCGAAGTTCTCCAGGGCAACGTCGTATGCGTTCCCTGTACTTTTGGTCATCAACATCTTCTTTCCTCCTTGCCCGAACCGGGCCAATGCGGAAACTGCGCAATGGCTCCGGATCAAGCGACACTTGTTTCCGCCAGCTGGTCTTCGTCCATGGCCGGCGATTGCTGACCCTGGTAAACCGGAAGCAACCACTTCCGGTAGGCCCGCAAATGCCCTCGCGTTGCATCGAAATACGACTGCTGCAATTTACGCGCGATCGGACCGATGACGCCGTCCTTTACGGGCCGATGATCGACCTTCACGATCGGCGCTATGCCTACGGCCGTTCCTGTGAGGAACAGTTCGTCGCACATGTAGAGTTCGCTGCGGTCGATGGGGCGCTCGACGACTGGCAGGCTGAGCTCGCGGTGCGCGAGTTCGATGATGGAGTCGCGGGTGATGCCCTCGAGAACATTCTCTGTAACGGACGGCGTGATCAGCTTTCCTTTGCGCACCATGAAGATGTTGCAGGTGGCACCTTCGGCTACGTGGCCGTTCTCGTTTAGGAAGATTGCCTCATCGAAACCATTGCGGCGGACTTCGTCGCTGGCCAACGCGCTGTTGACATAGGCACCGCAGATTTTGGCGCGGGCGGGAATGGCATTGTCTTCAACGCGCCGCCACGAACTGACACCAGCATGCAGCCCTTTTTCAGCATGCAAATAATCGCCGAAGGGCAAGGCGATCACGGCCCAGGCGTCCTGGTCGTCGGTAGCCACGCCGATACGTTCCGCGCTTTTGTACGCGATGGGCCGGACATAGACGTTGGTCCGAAGGCCATTGCGGCGCATGAGTTCGACGGTGATGCCGGACAACTGCTCGGGCGACATCGGGACATCGATGCGGAGGATGCCGCAGTTCAGCTTCCAACGCTCGTAGTGCTCCTGGCAACGCATGACGAATAGTTCCTGAGACGGCTCATCCCAATGTGCGCGAATGCCTTCAAAGACGCCGGTTCCGTAGTGGAGAGCGTGGGTCAGAATGCCAACGCGGGCTTCGCGCAACGGCATAAATTGGCCGCCAAAGTACACGATCAGATTCGGATCGCCATCAGCTTTCATGTCACACCTCCGGGAAGGTCTCCCTGAAGAGATCCCTGCCCCGCGTCAAAGCACGTTCATCGAGCGCGAACCATTTTGTATTCTTGACCAGGCGCCGTAACGCAGCGTCGATGCTGGCCTGCGGTAACCCCTTCGCAATCTCAAGCAGAGCGCCGAGCATGACCATGTTGCAGGCGCGCGCGTCGCCGAGATCGTGTGCCACCTGGGTGAACGGAAGAGCAAGCACGCGCACATCTTCGCGCACGCAATCGGCCGGGAACTCTTCGCCGTTGTAAATGACCCATCCACCTTTGCGTACACTCTTGTCGAATTTTCTGAGCGACGGTTCATTCATTGCGACAAGGATGCTGGGCGCCGCAACGAGCGGCGAATCGATGGCGTGACCCGAGAGGCGAACATGACAATTTGACGTGCCCGAGCGCATTTCTGGGCCATAGGATGGGAGCCAAGAAACGTCAAGGCCCGCATCCAATCCGGCTTCCGCAAGCACTTCACCGAGGAGCAAAACGCCCTGGCCACCGAAGCCTGCGACGCGCACGTGAAGGTCGATTGCCTGCACCGCATCGCTTAGAGTTGCAGCGGCCTGGGGCAATTCCTGATCGGCGACACCGAGAATCCCAGGAATTTCATCAAGTGATGGCGGGGCTCCTGGCAGAGGCCGCGGATGCGCATCTTTAGTGCGGTCGCAGAACACGCCGAGCGGATAGGTCTGCTCCATTACGTTGCGCACCCAGTGCTGCGCGTCGACCGCCGACATCTTCCAAATGGTTGGGCAGGGCGCGAGCACTTCAATGAGCGAGAAGCCGAGCCTCTTCACCTGGTTCTCTACCGCCCGCCGCACGGCGCGGTTTGCCTGCGCGATCTGCTTGTTGTCACCAAGGGCGACGCGCTCGATGTAGACCGGCCCCTGCAACGTGGCAAGCAATTCGCTGACGTGCATCGGGTAGCCTTCAGTGACGGGACTGCGGCCATCGGGTGTGGTGGTGCTCTTCTGCCCGATCAGCGTAGTGGGAGCGGCTTGCCCGCCGGTCATGCTGTAGATGGCGTTGTTGACAAAGATCACGGTGATGTTTTCGCCGCGATTGGCCGCGTGCAGAATCTCGGCAGCGCCGATGGCCGACAGATCACCATCACCCTGATAGCCGATGACGATGCTCTCAGGCCGGCTGCGCTTCATGGCCGTGGCCACCGCAGGAGCGCGACCGTGTGCGGCCTGCACATTGCCCACATCAAAGTAGTAATAGGTAAACACCGAGCAACCAACCGGACCGACGAGAATCGTCTTGTCCTGGATGCCGAGTTCGTCGAGGGCGCGGGCGAGCATCTTGTGGACGACGCCGTGGCCGCAGCCGGGGCAGAAGTGGGTCTGGTGCTGCAACTCCGGTTTACGGTCGTAGCGTTCGTAAAACGACTTTGCCCTGCCTTGTACTACGGTGTAGTCCTGAACCAATTCGCTAGACATTTGCCAGCCGCTCCTCATTCAATTCGATTGCGGGCCCGGATTTCCGTGCTGCTCCGCATGCAAGTCCGTGTGCCAGATTGCGCACGAGTTTGAGCACCTCTTCGTGGGACGGGACGTTGCCACCTTTGCGTCCGAGAAATTCGACCGGCCGCACACCGTTCAGCGCCAGCCGCACATCTTCGACTAATTGGCCGTTGCTCATCTCGACGACAACGAAGACGCGGGCGTGCTCGGCCAGACGCTGGAAGTTTGCCTTTGGGAATGGGTAGAGCGTGACGGGCCGCAGGACGCCAACGTTGATGCCGTTGGCACGGGCCTCGGCCGTAACGGCTTTGAGAATGCGGCCGACGATGCCGTAGCCAACGAGCACAATCTCAGCACCTTCCGTCCGCCACTCTTCGGCGCGAGACTCAACCTGCTCGGCGCGACGATATTTTGCTTCCAGCTTGTTCACATGCGCTTCAAGTTCGTCGATGTCCATAAACAGCGAAGAGATCAGGTTGCCGCGCGTGGCAGCGGTACCGGCGACGGCCCAGTCGGGCTGTTGCGGCACAACGGCGGTTTGCGGAAATTCAACGGGCTCCATCATCTGCCCGATGAATCCATCGGCCAGCAGGACAACGGGATTGCGATAACGATCGGCGAGTTCAAAGGCCAACGCGGTGAGATCTGCCATCTCCTGTACCGAATGCGGCGCAAGTACGATGGTGCGGTAGTTGCCGTGGCCACCACCCTTGACCACTTGGTGGTAGTCGCTTTGCTCAGCGCCAATGTTGCCCAAGCCCGGTCCGCCCCTTGTGATATCGGCGATGACGCAAGGCAGCTCCGCGCCGGCCATGTAGCTGATGCCTTCCTGCATGAGGCTGATGCCGGGGCCGCTGGATGCGGTCATGCATCGGATTCCTGCCGAGGATCCGCCGTACAACATATTGATAGCGGCAACCTCGCTTTCGGCCTGCAGAAAAACGCCACCGGCACGAGGCATGTATTCAGCGGCAGCCTCGGTGATCTCGCTCGCGGGCGTGATGGGATAGCCATAAAACGCGCGACATCCGGCGAGGATGGCGCTCTTGACGATGGCGTCATTGCCCTTCATGAGTTGCTTACGCATGGGTAGTCCCCTCAATACTCGTGCTGACGATTGGCGCTTCACCGGCCTTGTGCATCGCGGCGCGCAACACGGTAATTGCTCCGGGCTCAGGACAGGCCATGAAGCAGATTCCGCAGCCGGTGCAGCCCGAACCCACATACAGTGCGGTGCGGTAGCCATAGTGATTCAGGTGGTCGCTCATGCCGATCACCTTGGGCGGACAGGCCTCAATGCACAATCCGCATCCCTTGCACTCATCCACATCGATCCGCAACTGGCCTCGATCTTTCTTGCTGACTTCTGCCATTCGCTACTCCTATCGGGCAAACCGCTGTCTCTCAGACAAACGCGGCCACCGACATTTCGCGCTCCATATAATGGGCGCGCACTGCAAAATCTTCCAGTTCCTGTTGAAAGCGCGGATCGGCGATGGCGATCAACGCCTGTGCCCGTTCGCGCAACGTCTTTCCATGGAGATAGGCAATCCCGTTTTCGGTAACTACGTAGTGGACATCCGCGCGCGAGGTAACGACGCCAGCGCCCGGGTCGAGCACAGGCGCGATCCGCGATACCTTGCCGTGCATCGCGGTTGCGGGCAGGGCGATGATGGGCACGCCGCCCCTGGAGCGCGCCGCTCCGCGAATGAAATCCAGTTGCCCGCCGAAGCCGCTATAGGGACGCGTCCCGAGAGAATCGGCGCAAACCTGGCCGGTCAGGTCCACCTGCAACGCCGAATTGATGGCGACCATACGATCGTTTTGCGCCACCACAAAGGGATCGTTTGTGTAGGAGATGGGCCGGAACTCAAAGCACGGATTCTCGTGAATGCAATCGAACAGGCGCTGCGTACCGAGCACGAAGGACACTACCGCTTTGCCACGAAGAAGCGATTTGTGTTCTCCATTCAGCACGCCGGACTCGATAAGATCGACGACTCCGTCAGGGCACATCTCTGTATGAATCCCAAGATCGCGCTTGTCGCCGAGGCATTGAAGAACCGCTTCAGAGATGCCGCCGATGCCGGTTTGCAGCGTCGCTCCATCGGGAATGAGCGAGGCCACATTGCGCGCGACACGCAGATGCGTTTCGTTGCAGGGCTCGGCTTGGAGTTCAAGCAACGGGCGCGAGGTCTCGACGATGGCGGCGATGCGCCTGACATGGATGAATGTGTCGCCGTGCGTGCGCGGCATGCGATCGTTCACTTCGGCAATTACGATTTTTGCGCAGCGCGCGGCGGTGAGAGTGCAGTCTACTGTTGTTCCCAAGCTCACGAAACCGTGTGCGTCGGGCGGAGATACCTGCATCAAAACGACATCGAGCGGCAGAGCGCCGGTCTCAAACAGGCCTTCGATTTCGCTTAGGAAGATAGGAGTGTAGTCGGCGCGGCCCGCCGCTACAGCTTCGCGCACATTCGCACCGAGGAAGAGGCCACGATGACGAAAGTGACCTCCAAACTCCGGCTTTGTGTAGTCCGCGGCGCCCAGCGTCATCATGTGAACGACATCGACATCGCGCACATGGGGCGCTCGCGCTACAAGCGCATCTACCAGGGCTGAAGGGGTGCCGCATCCGGATTGTATCCATACGCGATCTCCGGAGCGCACTGCGTCCAGCGCCTGCGTGGCGCTCATACGCTTGCTGCGGTAATCCTCGCTCCAGGACATTTTCGATTGTCTCCAGATGCGCTCCCTATTTCGTCTGCGCATCCTCCCTGGTCCGGCTTGGTTTTGCCCCGCCTGCCTTGCGGTGGGCTCTGTCCTTTTTCCGCAAAAGACTCGGCCCAGGGCACCTGAAATACTTCCCCAAAGCCCGCGTTATTCTGCTCCTTGCTAGAGGGGTCTGCTGTGATGGTTGTCACCCTAGGAACTGTGCGAACCGGCACCGACACCGAGGAGAAAAAGGCTGATTAATTTCGAAGGTGAAAGGGCCCTTCGACGAAACACCATTGCTTGATAAGCCACTAATTCATAATGGTTTACTGTTGGGGTCTCATTGCTTGTCAGAGGTTACGAAAGTATTGATCCCGGGATCGATATTTCCGGCACGTCTGACAGGAGAGAAAGCTTGCAGATTGCGTCGGAAGACGAGCGATTGTGTCGAAAACCTGCGGGTCTTTTTCGCGTCGGATTGCTGACTAATTTGCGTGATCGGGAAGGCCTGATGGAGGGTCGATTTTGCATGCCATCGCAGGGTGAATGAGCCCGATCTGGACGGGCTAGATAATGTGGCTCCGCCGATGGCATGAATCGAGTAAGCTTGGATGCAGAGTGCTTCCCCACAGGCCCATAGACGAGTTGCGTGCCGCTGTTGGCGCAGATGGACTGATCACCGGCGAGAGCCAGTTGCAGACCTATGAGTGCGACGGGCTGACCAACTTTCGCGTGTTGCCGGGCGCCGTTGTGCTGCCCCGTAATACCGAACAAGTGCAGGCGGTGGTAGGCGTGTGCGCACGGCACAAGATTCCCTTCGTAAGCCGCGGCGCGGGCACGGGGTTGAGCGGCGGAGCGCTGCCAGCCGCGGGCGGCGTGGTGATCAGCCTGGCGCGTATGAATCGCATTCTCGAGGTGGACATCGCCAACAAGTTTGTTGTGGTTGAGCCGGGAGTGATCAACGCGCATGTCACGCAGCGCGTGACGCCGCATGGATACTTTTATGCACCCGATCCTTCGTCGCAATCCGTCTGCACCATCGGGGGCAACGTGGCTGAGAACTCAGGCGGCGCGCATTGCCTTAAGTATGGCTTCACGGTGACACACACGCTGGCGCTGGAAGTTGTGTTGCCGAGCGGCGAACTCGTCCAGTTTGGCTCGCCGACGCTGGACGCACCGGGCTACGACCTGGCCGGTGTCTTTGTGGGATCGGAGGGCACACTTGGTGTGGCCACCAAGGTAACGCTACGCATCGTCAAGCGGCCTGAAGTGGTGCAGACATTGCTGGCGGCCTTCGATTCGCCGCAGGCTGCGGGCCAGACGGTGAGCGACATTATCGCTGCGGGAATGCTGCCCTCAGCGTTGGAGATTATGGATACGCTCGCGATCGAAGCGGCGGAGGCGGCGGTGCATGCGCACTATCCCATGTGTGGTGGCCTACTATTAGTGGAGCTTGACGGCCCGGCGAGCGAGGTGGAGGTGCTGATGCGCGAGGTGCGGGCGATCTGCACAAAGAACGGCGCCGAGGAGATCCGCGTGGCGCAGTCCGACGCAGAGCGCGCGCTGGTTTGGAAAGGGCGAAAGGCCGCGTTTGCCGCCATGGGCCGCATCTCGCCGAACTACATTGTGCAGGACGTCGTGATTCCGCGAACCGCGCTGCCACGCGTGCTGAGCGAGATTGACCGCATGGCCACAGCGGTAAACCTGCGGGTGGCCAACGTCTTTCATGCGGGCGACGGCAACCTGCATCCGCTGGTGCTTTACGATCGCGCAATTGAAGGACAGGAGGAAATTGCGCTCGATCTTTCCTATCGCATACTGCATCTCTGCGTGGACAGCGGCGGATCTATTACCGGTGAGCACGGCGTGGGCAAGGAAAAGCAGGAGGTGCTCGGTTACATGTTCTCGGAGCCCGACCTCGCGACGATGCAACTTGTGCGCTGCGCCTTCGACCCGGAGAACATCTCGAACCCCGATAAAGTCTTCCCGCGGCCAAGGCTGTGCGCGGAGAAGCCCGGCCGCTACACACCGCACCCGCTGGAAACGGCCGGTATCGCGGAGATCTTTTGATGAGCGCGACGAGTACATTGACGCACGAAGAATGCGCGGCTCATCTGGCTTCGATCGCCGGGGCCGAGCACGCGCATCTCTCAGGCGAAACTGTCTCAGTTGCTCCGGCGGATGCGCATCAGATCGCGGAGGTGCTTCGCTTCGCGGATGCGAACGGCCTTGCCGTGACGTCCTGCGGCGGCGGCACCAAGCAGGGATGGGGTAATCCGGTGGCGGCCGGCATACGGTTGGAACTAAGGCGCATGAACACTCTGCGCGAACATCCATGGCAGGACATGACCTGTACTGTCGAAGCCGGATGTACCTGGGCGACGATGCAGGCGGAACTTGCGCGCCACGGACAGATGGTGGCGCTCGACCCGCTCTGGCCGGATAGGGCGACAGTGGGCGGCGTGGTTGCTACCAACGATAGCGGCGCTCTGCGGTTGAAGTATGGCGGACTGCGCGACTTGATCATCGGCATGACGATTGTGCTTGCCGATGGAACCATTGCCAAGAGCGGCGGCAAGGTGGTGAAGAACGTCGCTGGCTACGATCTGCACAAGCTGATGACGGGCGGCTTCGGAACATTGGGCGTGATTGCCGAGGTGAACTTCAGGCTGCATCCGGCGGAAACGTGCTCGCGCACATGGACCGCGGTGGCGCCGGATGCTGCGACCTTCGAGGAACCATTGAGGGCACTGCTGGATTCGCAAATCACTCCCTCGGCAGTGCAACTCCGCGTGGCGGAACGGGAATGCGCTCTCGATGTCCGGATTGCAGCGTTGGCTGAATGCATGGACCAGCATGCGGGGAGCTTGAAGAAGATCTTCGGACCGATTGAACTGAATGAAACGAGCGAAGACGTCTGGCGGGCACGGCAGGTACTTTTCGACATGGAGGGCGCAATTCTTCTGAAAGCCTCATTGTTGCCCGCCGAGGTTTGCCGAGTGAGTGCGGAGTTACAGCAGACCGCAGCCAGTGACGTGAAGATTACTGTGGTGGCGCAGGCAAACGGATTGATGACATTGGCTCTTAAGTCCCCACCCGAGTCGGCGATTACGCTCATCGAGCATCTTCGCTGGAGGTCGAGCCGCGGTGGAGGCAGCGTGGTTGCTCTGCAGCTTCCGCATGTGCTGCGCGGAGGGCTCGACGTGTGGGGGTGCGATTCAAACGCGCTGCCGCTGATGCGCGAAATCAAACGCCGCTTCGATCCAAACCGCATTCTGAACCCCGGCCGTTTTGTCGCAGATATATGACACCTATGCCCCACGCAATTAAACAAACCGAGAAGCGGCCTTCCAGTTTTGACGCGCACAACCCGCCGGAGAAGGAGTACATCGACGATTGCGTGCACTGCGGCTTTTGCCTGCCCGCATGTCCGACGTACGTTCTTTGGGGTGAGGAGATGGACTCGCCACGCGGGCGCATCTACATGATCAAGAAAGCCTCGGAGGGCGAGGCACCGCTCGATGACCGCTTCCGGGAGCATATGGATAGATGCCTGGGCTGCATGGCCTGCATGACGGCCTGCCCCTCGGGCGTGGAGTACAACAAGCTGATTGAGCCTGTGCGGGCGCAAATTGAGCGCAGCATGCCACGCAGCCTGGGCGAGCGTCTCTTCCGCAAATTGATCTTTGCCACTTTCCCGCACCCCGGAAGATTGCGCGTGCTCGCTTTGCCGCTCCTTATCTATCAGAAGACGGGCCTGCGTGCATTGACGCGTGCAACCGGGATCCAAAAACTGCTGCCGAAGCGCCTGGCGGCCATGGAGTCGCTTTTGCCTGACGTGCCGCCTCACGCGTTCAGCAGGCTGCCTACAGCGATTCGCCCAAAGACTGCGCTGCGTCTCCGCGTGGGCATGCTGAGCGGGTGTGTGCAACAGGTCTTCTTTCCGCATGTGAACGCCGCAACCGCGCGTGTGCTGGCAGCGGAGGGCTGCGAGGTAGTTGTGCCGCGCGAGCAGGGCTGCTGTGGCGCGCTAATGGTGCACTCCGGATTGGAAGAAGAGGCCATTGTTCTTGCGAAGAAGATGATTGCGGTCTTCGAAGCCGCCCAAGTTGACGCCATCGTGATTAATTCTGCCGGATGCGGATCGTCGATGAAGGAGTACGGCCACTTGTTGCGCAACGACCCGGCATGGGCAGCACGCGCTAGAGCGTTCGCAGCGAAGTGCAGGGACATCTCGGAGGTCCTTTGCGACCTGGAACCGCAGGCGCCTCGCCATCCGTTGAAAATGCGCGTTGCCTACCACGACGCCTGTCATCTACAGCACGCACAAGGCGTGCAGGCCCAGCCGCGAAAGCTGCTGGGCGGAATTCCCGATCTGGAAGTGGCTGAGATTCCCGAGGGCTCGCTCTGTTGCGGTTCTGCCGGCGTCTATAACCTGCTGCAATCGGAGACGGCAAATCAGCTCGGCGACCGCAAGGTGGAAAACCTACTGACCACCGGCGCCGAGGCCGTGCTCTCGGCCAATCCCGGATGTCTATTGCAATTGATGAACGGCTTGCACCGGCGCGGACTCAAGGCCATGCCTGCCTTCCACATGGTTGAACTGCTGGATGCATCTATTCGCGGGATTCCGGCGGCAGAGCTTTTAAGGGGAGACAAGGCTTCGCCCGTTGATGCAAACTGGAAGGCATGATCTCTGACGGCCGTATCTCCGATCTGCACTCGGCGGCCGGGCTGCTGCTTGAAGCCCGCTGCACCGCGGCGCCCCTTGCCGATCTTCCCGAAGCACTGCAACCAACCTCGCTTGAAGAGGCCTATTTTGTGCAGGACGCAATTGCCAGCGCCCTTGAGCCCGATGGCGTGCGCGCATGGAAGGTCGGGGCTCCGGCGCCGGATGCCACGCCGATGTTCGGGCCCATGATCAGCGCGTGGATTGCTGACGACGCCTGTGTGCTTACGGAGCCGCGATACCGGCTTCGCGGCCTGGAGGCCGAGATCTCATTTCTGATTGGCAAGGATCTGCCGCCGCGAGAGACACCGTATTCGCGAGAAGAGATTGTCGGCGCCATTGGGAGCTGCCATCCGGCCATCGAGGAGCTTGAGGCCGGCGTCACCGACCCAGCCAAGGTTGCACGGTTCACGATGATCGCCGATTTGCAGATGCATGGCGGCTTTGTCCACGGACCCGCCGTTGCGAATTGGGAGCAGATTGATTTCGCGAAGGAGTCGGTTTCGCTGGCCAAGGATGGCGCTGTCCGCGTGGAGCGCACTGCCTCCAACACTGCCGGAACCGATCTGCTGCGGCTGGTGCTTTACCTGGCCAATGAGGGTTCGGCGCGCACTGGGGGACTGAAGCGCGGAGACTGGATCACCACTGGAAGCTGGACTGGACACACCTTTGCCTCTGCCGGCTCGCAGGTGAATGTGCGTTTCTCTACTGCGGGCGCTGTTTCATTGCGTTTCGCCTGACTTGCCAAGCTCGCGTCATCTTATGTGACAAGTTAGACGCCGCACAAATATTCTGTACGCGCGCGTTCTTCAAATCAGGGAGCGGTCGAATATGCCTGGTTCCATTGAAATCCCAGGGGTTGAGTTTTTGGCCCCTATTACTGAAAGCTACGCTGAGATCCTTACTCCGGAAGCTGTCGCATTCATTGTCGATCTGCAGCGCACCTTCAACGCGCGCCGCAAGGCGCTGCTCGACGCGCGCCATCAGCGACAGAAGCGGCTCAACGCCGGCGAGAAGCCAGACTTTCTGGAGCAGACGAAGAGCGTCCGCGAGGCCGCGTGGACAGTGGCTCCGCTGCCCGCCGATATTCTAGACCGCCGCGTTGAGATCACGGGGCCTGTGGATCGGAAGATGATCATCAACGCGCTCAACTCGGGCGCGAAGGTCTTCATGGCGGATTTTGAAGACTCGAATACGCCGACGTGGAGCAACCTGATTGACGGCCAGATCAATTTGCGCGATGCTATTCGGCGCACGATTACTTACGCCGATCCTGCCACGGGAAAACAGTACAAGCTGAATGATAAGACCGCCGTGCTTTTTGTGCGCGCGCGGGGTTGGCACCTGGAAGAGCGGCATATGCGCGTGGATGGCGAGCCGATGTCCGGTTCCATCTTCGATTTTGGACTCTATTTCTTCCACAATGCCAAGGAGCTGCTGGCGCGCGGTAGCGGACCCTATTTTTATCTGCCCAAGATGGAGAGCCATGTTGAGGCGCGGCTTTGGAACGACATCTTTATCCGTTCGCAAGAAAAGATTGGACTGCCGCAAGGCACCATCAAAGGCACCGTGCTGATCGAGACCATCCTGGCCAGCTTTGAGATGGACGAAATTCTCTACGAGCTGCGCGAACACTCCGCCGGACTGAACTGTGGGCGGTGGGATTACATATTCAGTTTCATCAAGAAATTCTCCAATGACCCGCATGCGGTGCTACCCGATCGAAGCCAGGTGACCATGGCCACGCACTTCATGCGCAGCTATTCAAAGCTGGCTATCAAAACATGTCATCGGCGTAACGTGCATGCCATTGGCGGCATGTCAGCATTCATTCCCATCAAAAGCGATCCGGTCGCAAACGACAAGGCGATCGCGCAAGTGCAGGCCGACAAGGAGCGCGAAGCAGGCGACGGACACGATGGAACATGGGTTGCCCATCCGGGGCTGGTTCCTGTTGCGTTGGAGATCTTCGACCGGCTAATGCCGCAACCTAATCAGATATCGAAGCAACTGCCTGACTACAACGCGACCGCGGAGGACTTGCTCAGAATTCCCGAAGGACAGATCACCGACGCGGGGTTGAAACAGAATGTGGCCGTTGGACTTGGTTACGTGGAGGCGTGGCTGCGCGGCATTGGCTGCGTGCCGCTCTTCAACCTGATGGAAGACGCGGCTACGGCGGAGATCAGCCGCGCGCAGCTTTGGCAGTGGGTGCACCAGAAGGCAAAGCTGAGCGACGGCAGAACGGTAGACATTCCGCTGGCGGAAAGCCTGATTGCGGCTGAGCTCGAAAAGCAGAAGGTTGCCGTGGATGCGGTCCGCTATGCCGCCTACGAAAAGGCGGCGGACCTGATGCGTGAACTGGTGCGCGCGCCCAAGTTCATCGAGTTCCTCACACTGCCGGCTTATCAGCAGGTGCTGAAAGAGGAAAAGTACGGCGCGGCCTAGCGACGCTTGATGGGAGTCGAGGCCACCGAACTTTTCAGCAGCCAATAATGGAAGCCATCCAGGATGGCCATCAGAGCCGCCTGATTCAAATCGCTGCTTACGCCAGCTGTGATCCACGGTTCGTGCTTGTCGGCGTTGAAGCTCACCGTGACGCGGACGTGGGCCGCCGTGTCCTGTGCCGATACATCGATGGCTGTGACAGTGAAGGTTCCCAGGCGCATGTGCGCGATGGCCGGATACCACTTTTCCAGTTCCTGCCGCATCGCCTTGGTGAGTGCATCCACCGGGCCTGCTCCCTCAGCCCTGGTGGTGACCACGTTAGCGTCGTCGATGGATAACTGCATCGATGCCTGAACATATCTGTTTCCGGTTTCGTCCGATTCGTCCAGAACGCGCCAACTCTTGACACTGAAGCGTTCGCAAAGGGTACCGAGCACCTTCATGCAAGCGAGTTTGAAGGAGACCTCGCTCACCGTAAATGCACCGCCGTCAATCATTCCCTGGTTCGCGTCCATCAGCGCCTGCGCTTGCGCGGAGTTGAGTGGAACGCCGAGGGTTTCCGATAGCAGGACTATGTTCGCTCGTCCCGATTGAGCATTGACGCCGATGACGGGGTTGGCGCCCACCTTTGCGGGATCGCACCAGAGATAGGCTCCGGGATTTTTGCGTTCGCTGCTGCCGTGCATGCCGGCCCAGGTCCCGAAAGCGCCGTGCCCGACAATGGGAGTGCCGTGGGGGGCTTCGAGCCCAAAGGCCGCATAGGCCGATTGCGCAAGGCTGGTGAGTCCGGCAAGGGATTCGGGCGGCACAAACTCGGCTTCTCCCCGGAGCTGCATGCTGCCGACGACCGTAGTCAGGTTTACGTTGCCGCAGCGTTCGCCCGTGCCGAGCAAAGTGCCTTGAATCTGAACGGCGCCGGCAAAGATGGCTGCGCGGCTATTGGCGACGCCGAGAGCGCGATCGGTGTGACCGTGAAATCCGAACCTCGCTTCAGGATAAGTCTGTGTTAAGCCACCGATTACATGCGAAACTTCTTCCGGGCTGGCGCCACCGGTGGTGTCGCAGACAATCAGCCGACTCACCCTCTGACGGACGCACTGCTCTACTATCTGGTTGAAATAGTCGAGGCTGCACGCCTTCAGGTCGTCCTCGCAGGGATTGCCATTCTCCCGACGGCCGCAGGCTGCATCCATGGCGTGCTCGAAGTCAACAATGACTTCAAGTCCGCTGTCCTGCAGGCACTGAATGGTTTCCGAGGCCATCAGCAGGTTTTCTTCCGGGGTTGTCTCCAGGGACTTCGCAATATCGAGCAATCTTGACTTAACGACGACGACAGCGACAGGCACGCGTTCTTTGTTGGCGACGATGAATTTTACGTCAGCCCAATCCTGAACTTTCGCGCCGCGACCGCGGGTCCTGCCAAACAAGGCTAGCTTCATGGCACCGGTATCGACCGATGCAAGCGCTCCTGTGAGATCGGAAACAAAGTGGTTAGCGCCGGCAAAGCCGATCTCCGCAAAACGCACGCCAAAGGCGCCCATGCGCTGCAGAAGCATGACGGCATTGGGCACAGATATGTCCAGGTTTGGCTGCTGCAAACCGTCGCGAAGGCTGGTGTCGAACAGCTCGATTTTTCTGGCTTTGGTTTCTTTCATTTGTCCTTATGCGCGATTGCAGAGATTCTCCCTAGAGCGGAGATTCGTGCAAGCAGTTTTTCTACTTTCATCATATCTTGGCGGGGACAGTGCGCCGGCCCAGGGTGGTATCGGTCGCGCCTAACCACAGCGTCCCAAGCACGACAAAATGGTTGAAATTGCCGAACGAAATCAGCGCCAGCAGCGTCTTATCAATGTAATTTGCTCACATTCATTTGAACAAGAGATTGAATTGCGCACGTGCGGATCGGAATCAAACCGCAATTGAGGAGTGCCACAATGGCGACTGAGCAAGTTGCGCGCAGGCTGAGGGTGCGCGGTGTCTGGCGGGCGGCTGGTTTATTGGCTGTTGGAATGCTGACTGTGTTCGGTCAGGACTCGACGGTGCAGATCCATGCGCAGTCTGAAACGCTGCCAGGATGGCAAAAGGCGGCTGAGGGCAAGATGGAGTTCGAGGTTGCTTCCATCCGGCCAGCCAAGCCCGGCACATTCACACCGCCGAGCTTTGCCCTTGACAATGGAGATACCTACTCGTTTGGGGACCCTCCTGGCCGCTTTTTCACTGATTTTCCGCTCTCGGTCTACATTGAGTTTGCCTACAAACAGTGGCTCACTCCGGAGCAGGTCACTGCAATGTTCGCCAATCTACCAAAATGGATTGCCACGGATAGCTTCGTGATCGACGCGCCCGCGCCGGGCAATCCGACAAAAGACCAGATGCGTTTGATGTTGCAGTCGCTACTTGCGGATCGCTTCAAACTGGCGGTTCATTTTGAGACGCAGCAAGCGCCGGCGTTTGCTCTCGTCCTTGAAAAGCCGGGTAAGATGGGTCCGAAGCTTCGGCCTCATAGTGAGGGCCCGGCCTGTGATGTCGCCCTGCAGATGCCTCCTCAAGGATCGCCGGCGTCGATACCAGAGGTATTTCCACCCGCATGCGGGACTTATATGTTGATGCCGGCGCCAAACGGGACCGCTCTGCTTGGCTCCCGCGACACCACGATGCAACCGATGGCGGATTCATTTCCTTTCCTGGGAAACCTGGGACGCCCCGTTGTCGATGAAACAGGACTCAGCGGGGAGTTCGATTTCACGCTCAATTTCGCGCGTGAATCAAATGGGGTGGCGCCGCCTGGCGCAGATGGTCAGCCAGATTCACAAGGGCCAACATTTCTGGAAGCTCTACGCGAGCAACTCGGACTGAAGCTGAATCCGACGAAAGCCATGTTAAAGGTTTTGGT
>JBARBP010000057.1:0-3543 GCA_049793195.1 Occallatibacter sp.
AGGCACGGGTCAAACGTGCGAATCACAGCCTCGACGCGATTCAATGCGCCTTCGCTGAACTTGCCGTTCTTCACATACTTTCTCGCCGCCTGCAACACGCCCCTGTTCATCGCGTTGTTGTTGTGCCCCGTCGCCACCACCAGGCTGGCCCAGGTGATCTTGCCGTTCTCGTCCACCTTGTAGTGGTGGTTCAGCGTGCCCCGCGGCGCTTCAATCTGCCCCGCGCCTTCGAGGCGATTCACGCCGGCCGTCGCCCGCACATGCTTGTCCAGAATCTGCGGATCGTTCAAAATCTGCTCGATCTTCTCGATCCCATACATCGCCTCGACCAGCCGCGCGTGATGATAGTGGAATGAGCTCTCCACCGGTCCCGCGGAAATCTGCTTGAACTCCGCCAGTTCCTTGTCCGCCCGCGGCATGCCCATGCTCTTCACAATGTTCAACCGTGCCAGCGGGCCTACGCGATAGCTTCCCTCTGGATAGCCAAGCGCTTTGTAGTACACAAACTTCGTGTAGCTGTAGTTCTCCACGGCTTCGCCGAAACCCTCAGTGAACCGCGTCGCCGTAATCCCGTCCTCGATGGTCGCACCCTTGGCATCGATCAGCCGCAGCGCGCCGTCGTTAAACTCGATCGACTCGTCCTCGTTGATCAGCCCCAGGTAGTTCGTCGGGAAGTTTGCAAAGACCTCGATCTCCGGCTTGAATGTATCCGCAATCTTCTTGTAGGCTTCGAGCGCCTTGCCCAGGTTTGCATAGGCCTCCGGCAACATCGCCAGCATCTCGTCCCGATGTGCCGCAGACAACGGCTCGGTCACCCCGCCCGGAACCACCCATCCGGTGTGAATGCGTTTCGTGCCCAGCAACTCAATAATGTGCTGGCCGAACCGCCGCAATCCGATTCCTGCCAATCCCAGGTCGGGCCGTGCGGCAGCCACGCCGAAAATATTCCGCTTCACCGGATCAGACTCCATCCCCAGCAGCAGGTCCGGAGAGGAGAGATGGAAAAAGCTGAGCGCATGCGACTGCACCATCTGCGCCAGGTTCAGCATCCGCCTCAACTGCGCGGCGGTGTGAGGAATCCGCACCGACATGATCGCCTCGCAGGCCTTCGCCGAGGCCAGCAGGTGCGATACCGGGCAAATGCCGCAGATGCGCGCCGTCAGGCTCGGCATCTCGTAGAACGGCCGCCCCTCGCAGAACTTCTCAAATCCGCGCACCTGCGTCACGTGGAACTGCGCGTTCTCTACCTCGCCTTTATCGTCGAGGTAGATCGTGATCTTGCCGTGCCCTTCAAGGCGTGTAACGGGATCGATGGTGATTGTTTGGCTCATAATGCGAACTCCGAATCTTTACGCTCCAAAGCGGGTCAGCTCCGATATATCCAGCGGCCTACCGGTTAACAGCGCCGTCAGCGCCGTGTGAAAAGTATCGGCCGAGGGCGGGCAGCCTGGCAGAAATACATCCACCTTCACAAACTCGTGAATCGGACGCACCACCTTCAGCAACTTGGGAACCACCACGCACGGAATCTGCTGCTGCAAGCTCGCATTCTCAATGTAGGCGCGGTCAAGAATCGGCTGCGGCCCAAACGGGTTGCGCATCGACGGCACGTTCCCCGCCACCGCGCAGTCGCCCATCGCGATCAGCATCTTCGAGTGAGCACGCACCTTCTTGATCTTCTTTTCGTCGTCAACCGACGCCACCGCTCCCTCGACCAGCGCGATATCCACTTCGTCGGGAAACTCCTTGGCGTCCACGATGGGGCTGTACACCACATCGACCAACGCCGCCAGTTCGAGCAGCCGCTCATCCATGTCCAGAAACGACATGTGGCACCCCGAACATCCATCCAGCCACACTGTTGCCAATTTCAGTTTGCTCATCGCGCTTCCCTCATCATGTTCAGAAAGGGCAAAAAATCCGGATACTTCGGGTGATCGGAGCCAATCTTGCTCTTGTCGAACAAGGCTCCAGTCGGGCACACCTGCACGCACTTGCCGCAACGTGTGCATGCAGACTTGCCCCATTCGTCGTTGAGGTCGGTAATCACGATCGAGTTGATGCCGCGTCCCATCACGTCCCAGATATGCGCGCCTTCAATCTCTGTGCACACCCTCACGCAGCGCATGCAGAGGATGCAGCGGTTGTGGTCCACCGTAAACCGCTCGTGCGAAGCGTCCACCTTCAACTCGGGATTGCGATAGGGCAGCCGTATATGTGTGAGCCCCTGCTCCTGGCCCATCGTTTGCAATTCGCAGTGTCCGTTTGACACGCACACCGCGCAAATGTGGTTGCGCTCGGCAAACAGCATCTCCAGAATCATGCGGCGGTGCTTCTTCAGCCGCTCAGTGTTGGTGCTGACTTCCATGCCCTCATAGACCGTGGCCACGCAGGCCGGTAACAGCTTGTTGCTGCCCTTGATCTCCACCAGGCAAAGTCGGCACGCGCCGACATCGCTCAGCCCCTCCAGATGGCACAGCGTGGGAATGTGGATGTCGTTTTCCCGCGCCACCTCCAGAATCGTCTGCCCACGCAGTGCGCTCACTTCCTGCTCGTCGATGATCAGTGTTTTAACTTCCACCGGGTCGCTCATGCCAACACCTCCGAGGGAACTTGCATGTTGCAAACGCCTGCCGAGCAGCGTTTGTGCACAATATGGTCGATATACTCGTTGCGGAAGTACTTCAGCGTGCTCAACACCGGATTAGGCGCCGTCTGCCCAAGCCCGCAAAGGCTGGCCTCCTTCACCGTCGAACACAGGTCTTCCAGCAGCTCCAGGTCTTCCATCGTCCCTGTCCCCTCGCAGATGCGCGTCAGCAGCGTATGCATCTGCGCCGTTCCCGCCCGGCAGGGAATGCACTTGCCGCACGATTCGGTCATGCAGAACTCGATGAAGAACCGCGCCACGTTCACCATGCATGAGGTGTCGTCCATCACGATCATGCCGCCCGAACCCATGATCGAGCCGGCCGCCATCAGCGCGTCGTAGCTTACTCCCAGGCCCATCATCTCCGCGGGAATGCAGCCGCCGGAAGGGCCGCCCGTCTGCACTGCCTTCAATTTGTGACCGCCCGGCACGCCGCCGCCGATTACGTCGATAATCTCCCACAGCTTGATGCCCAGCGGAACTTCGATCAGCCCCGTGTTTGCGATCTTGCCCGTCAGCGCAAACACCTTGGTGCCCTTGCTCCGCTCCGAGCCCATGTTCGCAAACCACTTGCCGCCGTTGCGCACAATCGGCGCGACGTTGGCGTAGGTCTCCACATTATTGAGCAGCGTCGGCTTGCCCCAAAGCCCGCTCACCGCCGGGTAAGGAGGCCGCGGCTTCGGTGTCCCGCGCTTGCCTTCGATTGAAGCAATCAGCGCCGTCTCCTCGCCGCAAACAAACGCGCCCGCGCCCAGCCTGATCTCCACATCGAAGCTGAAAGTCGTTCCTCCGATGTTGCTGCCCAGCAGTCCCCGCCGCCGCGCCTCGCGAATTGCCGTAGTCAACCGCGCTACCGCAACCGGATACTCGGCTCTTACATAAATGAATCCCTTGCT
>JBARBP010000058.1:0-2644 GCA_049793195.1 Occallatibacter sp.
TCTCCTTAGTCATTCCGGCGCTCAAGGGCAAATTGGACGGCTACGCTATGCGCGTTCCCACCCCGGACGTTTCGGTGGTGGACCTTGTTGCCGTGCTGAAGAAGCCGGCCACCGCGGCCGAAATCAACGCCGAGTTGAAAGCGGCCGCCGAAGGCCCCATGAAGGGCATTCTGGCCTATACCGAAGACCCGGTCGTTTCCACCGATATGCTGCGCAATTCCAATAGCTCCATCATCGATGGTCAATTGACGAAGGTCATCGGCGGTGACCTGGCGAAGGTGGTTTCCTGGTACGACAACGAATGGGGCTACTCCTGCCGTGTCGACGACCTGGTCGTCTTCCTTGGCAAGAAAGGTCTATAGATTCCGCTCTTGGTTGTACTACTAGGCCTTGATTTCTTTGCAGCGTGCGACGATTTCATGCGGCGAGAGTCGTAAGTTGCTGAGTGGTAGAGCGTTGGGCGGAGAGCACGGCATTGATCAGAAGTCGGCCGTGAGCCGTGACGTGATAGCGGTGGGTGTGCGGCAGTTTCTGAATGATGCCGTGAGCGCGCAGCAGGCGAAGTTTGCGGCTGACGGCGGCAGAGTGGCGGCGGGCCTCTGGTTTGGCTGCGGGAGTTCCGAAGAGTAGGGTCTGTAGGTCGCGATTGCGCAATCCGTTGATGGTGAATTCGCCGCGATTGACGGCCGTGAGCAGAGCTAGATCGCCGCACTCGAATGGATGGAGTGCCCGGATGGGTCGGCCATGCCAGCGCACACGTTTTTCCAGAGGCGCGATCAGTTCACGAAGTGTAGTCGTGTCGTCCACGCGGGCCAGAGCAGTGCAGTAGCGGTCGAGCGCCTTCTGGGAGACATCGGCGCGTCGATGTAAGTCGGCCACGCCGGCCCGCAGGGGCCGCCACTGCATCGGTCCTTCCGGCTCACCGGTTTTATGCCGGAAGACGCGGAACTGCCCGGGCGAATTCAGAGTAAGTTCCGGGCGCAGCACGGCTCCGGCATCGGAATAGGCTTTGTCATAGAGTTTGATGGAGTTCTTCCCGAGCCGGTGCTTGATCCGGACGCCTTCGCTGCGTACCTTCAGATCGCTGACTACTGCATGCATGTTGGGACCGGAGGTCTTTCCTTTTTCACTGACCTTCTTGTCCATGAAACGCATCACATCGGGGCTGGAGAAACTGATCATTCCCAGATGGATCAGCTGCGGATAGAGCCGCCGGAGTTGTTCCGGATCGCGAAAGACGATGTCCATGGCCCATTCACTCTGAAAACTGGTCCAGTAATACCGCATCGGGTAGTGGGCACAGAGCTGGGCCAGCAGGGGGTGAGCACGCGACGCACAGGCATCCAAGGAACGGGTCCAGTCGGTTTTCAGCTGTTCGTCCATCAGCGCCTGGGCGCGCGGAAAGTCCTCAATCCAGGGGAAGCAATTATCGTGACGCCGATAGCGCAGTCCCGCCTGTTCCATCTGTTGAGCAAGCCAGGCGCGCCCGTTCATGTAAACATACAGCGCGAAAGGGAACCAGGTCTGGAGGCGTGCGCTCATGAACCCGAACACGGCGTCAATCCAGTAATGGTAAACAAACAGACACGGCCGAATGCCGCGGACCAGGTGAAGCTTTTTTGTCTCCCGGTTGCCGGCCACTCGCCAGGTCAGGCTGGGCTCGACGGCAGTCAAGGCGCAAATCGGCCCGCTCGGGACGCCGTTTTCCCGCGCGATGGATCGGGCCAGTTCCTCTTTGCTCACTTTGCCGCTGTTCAGGTAACGAACCGGGCAGCCGGCCGCTTCCACCGATGCCAGCGAAGCCTCTTTCACCTGCTGACTGACTTGTGCAACGTGTGCCGCGTAATCCTTCCAGGCAATCCCTTTCGCCCACAGATAGCCTTTCATGCCTGCCTCGTGGTTCACCGCAAGGTTTCCACGGAATACCAACCGGTCAAATCCGGTGAGGACTCCGCTGAGTTGACTGTTGTAGCGAGCGATAAACTCGTTCATGTGGCGTTTCCTTTCTCGGGTTGATGTCGTTCCCAGATAAACAACATCGTACGGGAAAAGTGAAACGCCATTCTTCCTGATTCGGTTGCGGCTTTGCTGCTCTGCGGAGCAGGCGATCAATCTGTTGGGGCCAGTTCGGTTGCGCATCCGCTTGCCACAACGCGCGCGGCCCTGTGCTGCAGTTGATTGCGGCTCAGAAGGCTTTGGCTATAGGCTTCGGGCCAGCGCGGCGCCCAGGGCCACGGCGACGAAGCACAGTATGTTCATACCCAGAATATTGGAAGCAATGAGCGCCCATTGACCTCTTTCGAAGAGTGCGAAGGTTTCATAGGCGAAGCTTGAGTAGGTGGAATAGCCACCACAGAAACCGACGGCAATCAGCAGGCGCCAGCGCGGGTCAGCCAGCACGCGCTCGCTGGTCCAGGTGAGGAAAAAGCCGAGGATAAAACTGGCCGAGAGGTTGATTACCAGCGTGCCGTACGGGAAGGTTGACGGGATGAACCGAGCTGCGAATTGCGCAATGAAGTAACGAAGGTTCGCTCCGACGATTGCACCTAGCGAGATGAGCAGTATGTTCTGCAAGAGGATTCCAACCTGGTAATTGGTAGGAGTCATCAGCCTAGGGGCGGTTTCGGCGAACTCCATCGCCATC
>JBARBP010000059.1:0-50424 GCA_049793195.1 Occallatibacter sp.
AACTGCTGTTCGTCACCGGCGCCGGATGGACAAAGACGCAGCCCGACGGGCAGCTCCATGTTGCCGAAGCCGCCGATCTCATTCTTGGATTTCTGCGCCAGACTGGCGCATCGCTCGGCAGCAGCAAATCACTAGTGGATCAGGGTGGCGAGGGGCAATCCGTTCTTCCATTTCTGACGCATCTCAACCAGGTGGGCCAAACCGGAGCTACGCCGCGCCACGCCAAGGGCCTCGCAACCTGCTGTCATGGCGAAGAGCCGCACGTGGTCGGCTGGCGTTTCATCGGCGAACGCCGCGCTATTTCGCTGGACGCAAACTGTGGATGGACGCGGGGAAAGGCCGATGTGGTCTATGTGGCAGACGCGTTCCCGGTGATCGCCAGGGTCAACGAGTTGCTTGCCGCAAAGAAGGGATAGCCCCATCGCGCTGCGCGGCAAACGCCGCTAGACTTTCAAGTCTGGCGGAATCTTGAGCGTCGCCATCATCCGCTCCATCGCGGCGGGATCGTTGGCGATTGTCGCCAGCAGATTCGCTTTCAAGTCTGTGCGCTTGCCGTAGAGCCGCAGCGGCTTGGGCGGGCTCTGCAGCAGATCCTTTCCCACCAGCGCCCGCACCACAAATGGCATGTACGACGAGTAGTCGCCTTGCATGCTCACTGTCTGCGTCGTATAAGTCTCAGGATTCACCTTCCCCCACGACACCGCCTCGGCCGGCTCGCAAGACGACAGACTCCCGTCCGTCACCGGTGAAGAGACAATCTGCGCGTCGTAGTCATAGCCGCGAATATTGTCGAGGAAGAAAATCTGCGACAAAGCCGGCTCCGGCTGGAGAGAGTAGTTCTTGGGCACGCCCCCACCCAGGATCATCACCGCAAGCGATTTGGCCGGAGAGTCGAATAATCCCCAGTAGTGATACGCGCACGACTCGAACACATCTTCGTGGAGATCGTAGTCGAACCCATACTTCACCTTGCCAAGTTTCTCAAGGGCCCACAGTTTCACGGAATTCAGAAACATACTTCCATCCGCCGGCGCGCCGATAAATACCGGCAACTCCATTTCGGCGCATGTGCTCAGCAGTCCCGGTTTCACGCCGAGCGCCTTTTCCCGCCTTCCGAATTCCTTTCCCAACAGATAATTCCGTTCCGTCGTCGTCATGCGCTTCTGGAACTCGGGACGTTGGAGAATCTCGGTCGCCACCGCATCCTGGTCGAACAAAACCCGTTCATCGAACCCCGTATCGGCCACGCGAATCACGCCATTCTCACGAAGCTCGGCATCGTCGCCGAAGAGCGCCACCTCCCGGATCGGACGCGTGTCGTTTTTGCGAAGGCAATCGTGCCCGTCGTGGTAGCAAATTGCGTCGGTCACCGTGAGATAAGCCGTGTTCGCTGCCTTGATCAATGGAATCAGCCAGGCGCGGTGCTGATCGGAGACCGTGACCGGCCCTGCGCAGGTAACAACCAGCGGAATCCGTTTTTCGATCACCGCCTTCATCGCGTCATACACGCGCCGCAGGTAGGCGCCCCCGAACGCCGGAAGAGCGGACTCAAATACCTCGCCCAGATCCTGGCACTCTGTCACCGGTTTCCCGGTCACCGGCCCGCCCATCAGCCCATTCGTTGGGGAACACTTGCTCATTGAAGAGACCTCCAATTCAGTCATCTCCAGTATCCAACATCCCCCAACCCGCTCCTGTTGAAGGTCCATCCCTCAAAGTAAAATTGCATTCAAAATTCATCTTCGAACTCAACGCAGTTGCGCGCAAAAACGCCTGTGCCTCAGATCTCGACTCCGAGACCTGAGGCACAATTACGTGAAACAGATTGTTAAAAGCGGTCGTTCTCGCAACCCGTCAGCTCTTCGGCAACACCACGAAGGGCCCACCCATCTCCGTGCCGTCTCCGCCTTCAAACGCTGCCCGCCCCAATGCCGGCAGCCCCAGATCCCACTTCGGTCCTTCAAGTTCCGGCATCGGCTTGGCGCGGAAGAGCTTCTTGCACTGGTGCGCCGTCCAGCGCGCCCAGCGCTTCGACTTCTTGCGCCGCGCGCTGTCTGTCGAAATGCCCGTTCCCGCATACATCTGCCGATAGAGCTTCGAAAGAAACATGAACGCAATCCGGGCTTTCAGCGTCGGCGTGCAGGCGGACCGCTCCCAGATCGAGCTCCAGTTATAAAACCGGTCCCACACCTTCTGGGTCCGCTCCCGTATCTCGTTCGAGCTCATCGTGGGATGCGGCGTAAACATCTTGGGCCGCACCTCGGTCGGAATCAGCCAGTACCGCGTAATCGGCACATCGCCCACCATGGTGGGATTCTGCGACTGTTCCTTCTCCCAGCGTCCAAAATCCACAGTTCCCGGAAACGGTGTCATCATCACAAACTGCGCAAACGTCACGCCTGCCTTGATCGCCATCTCCACTGTCGCATCAAAGGTCGCAGCCCTGTCCGTCGGCAGCCCAAAGATGAACGAGCCCAACACATGCACTCCATGCGCCTTGAATGTCTGCAGTTGTTTTGCCAGCGCCTCGCCGGAGTAGTTCCAATCTTTGTAAACCGCCTTCAAGCCCTCGGGAGTCACGGCCTCAACGCCAACCAGCGCTCCCTTGATGTTGGCTCGCTTCATCGCGTCAAGATACTCTCCGTCTTCGCCCGCCTCCATCGTCATCTGCGTGTAGAACACCATGTCGCGGGGCAGTTTGGCGAGCTCTTCCATTAGAGCGAAGCGTTCCGCACGAATCTGCGTCAGCTCTTCCACCTTGGCCGTGTTGCCCTGCTCCCGTGCCAGACGCAAATCGGTAAAGGTCACTGGGTAGAAGTTGTCGTCGGCCAGCGCAATAAACCGGAACCCCAGCCGCCGAAGCTCAATAATCTCGTCCACCACGCTTTGGAAGCGCCTCTGCCGCGGCTTTTGTCCATCCGTTCGCCATACAGAGCAAAACGAGCAGTGCTTCGGACAGCCGCGAATGGTCTGCACCGACGCCCACATGTACTTCTCGGGATCCATAAGGTCCCAGCGCGCCGCCAGAAATTCGCCGCCTTCAATCCGTCCACCCGCGTAGACACGCTCCGGCTTGCCGGCCAGGCAATCGGTCACTGCCCTGCCCCACGCAACGTCGCCGTCGCCTGTGACCACCGCATGCGCCTGCCCCTGCTCAAAAACCTCGTCAGGAAACAGTGTCGCGTGGATGCCGCCGTACACCACCCACGCACCGCGCGAGCGCGCCATCTTTCCCACCGCGTACCCGCGCAGCGCATTGCCTGTGTGCACACTGATGCCCACAATATCTCCGGGCTCAATCGTCTCAGGCACAATCTGTTCCAGCGACTCGTCCACAAGAATCGGATCGCCCGCAATTTGCGGTGTTGCTGCGGCCAGCACAAAAAGCCATCGCGGTGTAATCACCGCCGTGCCAAAAGAATTGTCGCTGGGATTGACAAGATGAACGCTCAACGATTCCAACCTTTCCTAGTGCAGGTGCGGTTGGCCTCACAGCAATTTCAGGGTTGCCGTAATGCGGGAATTGACTGAAGTGGCCTCTTCACCAACAAGAAGCCACGCTGAACTTCGACTACGGCAAGTTAATCCTGAAATCGTTAGAGCAAGCGTATCCATATCCGGGCAAATTAATTGGGAAGACCCTTCACCGCGCGATCACCGGTGACAAATCTTCCCCAGTGGAACATTTCCCCTGGACAGTTCTTCCAATCGTACAGGTTCTGGATGGGATTGAATGGTCAATTTTGACCATTTTCTCTATTTTGAGAAAAATTATGCAAACATCGATGGAATGCACAGGGCGCCAATCGTTTTAGAAGCCTCTTCGCGTACGCAGCAACTAACCACTAATTACTAACGACTGCTCGACTACACTCTTCCACCGGAATCGCCACCTGCTCCACAATCTCCAGTCCAAATCCTTCCAGCGCCGGAATGTGCATGGGCGTATTCGACAGCAGCCGAATCCGCCGAATCCCAAGGTCCGACAGTATCTGCCCACCCAATCCAATCGCCCGCAAGATCCGTCCGCTGCGCGCCTGCGATCCTTCGCGCGTCCGCAGTTCCTGGTGCAACACCAGCCGACCCGCATGTGCAGCCATCTCGTCCGCCGGAACCGCCGTCCCTCCCGGGCCGAAGGCCGCCACAGGATTCCGGTCAATCTCAAATCCCTTCGAAGTATTGTGAAGGTAAAGCACCACGCCGCATCCTTCTTCCGCAATCATCCGCATCGACTCGTCAAGCGTCTCCCGGCAGCGGCAATCGGCCGCAAACACATCGCCCGCCGTGCACCGCGTGTGCACCCTCACCAGCACCGCGTGCTCGCAGGGCGGGCGCAGCGCAACCTGCGCGGGTAAATCTCCATTCACCACCATGCCGCCCACTGCCGGGCCCGCATTAAAGGCCGCGCACTCTTTGCACAGGTCGCCGCGCACCAGCGCAATATGGCTTTCCCCGCCGTTCACTTCGCTCTCGTATGCGATCATACGGAACTCGCCGAACTTTGTTTGAATGCGGCTCTCGCCCGCGCGCACGATGTAGCGCTCGTTGCGGAGCCGGTAGCGAATCAGCTCCGCCACAGTAAGAATCTGCAGCCCATGTTCCCTGCAGAAGGGAATCAAATCGGGAATGCGCGCCATTTCGCCGTCATCGCGCATGATCTCGCAGATCACGCCCGAGGGATTGAGCCCCGCCAGCCGCGCCAGATCGACTGAGGCCTCCGTCTGCCCCGCCCTCACCAGCACGCCGCCGCGCCGTGCGCGCAGCGGAAACACATGCCCCGGCCGCGCGAGATCGCTCGGTGTTGTCCTCGGATCGATGGCCGTCCGAATTGTTTGCGCCCGGTCTGCGGCCGAGATACCGGTAGTTACGCCTTCGCGCGCTTCGATTGTCTCGGTGAAGGCAGTCCCGAATCTTGATGAGTTCTGCTGCGTCATCGGAAACAGCCGCAGATGGTCGGCGCGCTCCTCGGTCAGCGCCAGGCAGATGAGTCCCCGCCCGAACTTCGCCATAAAATTGATGGCTTCCGGCGTCACATATTCCGCCGCCAGGGTAAGATCGCCCTCGTTCTCGCGATCCTCGTCGTCGACCACCACCACCATGCGGCCCGCGCGAATTTCGGCAACCGCGCCGGGGACGTCGGTAAAAGGGGGCTCGAAGCTGCGAGGTGAGTTTGGCATGGCTACCCCTCCATTCTCGCTGATGGTGGTGGGAAAGGGCAAAACGGCTGGGGGAATCGTGAAGGCGCCTTGTTCCGCCGGCCCGCCGCCCACCCAGACTTCGGAAACTCAATAATCTTTCCACCTGCGTCGCTCAGCGAGCGATTCGGCGATTTACTATTCATCGCGGAGGCCCTATCGGGTCAACTGGCAGAGAGCACTTGCCCAACAGGCCCGTGATGCATCGAAACAAGTCCAGAGGCAAGCTGCATTCCTCCGGTCCCCGATTGCGAGCACCGCAGCGCTGTCGGCTCGCGCTCCTGCGCAGGTTGCAGTGGGCAGTTTGCGTCAGATCTGATGAGTCCTTGCATGAGCAAGCCGATTTCCTAAAAGATCCACCCAGCTAGGGCGACGTGGCTCGTGGGAAGTAGAAATCAGCGCAGGCGCCAGGGGCCAGGGAACAGCAATCAAGAATCGCAAAATTCCCACTTGACATTCCCATCGAATCCACTACCATACGGTTGTGGATAGATTAGGTACAACATTTGCGGCTTTGTCTGATCCAACCCGGCGAGCGATGATCCAAAGACTCTCGTATGGTCCTGCCTCTGTGCATGGATTGACGGAACCGTTTGCACTCTCGCAGCAAATGATTTCAAAACATATCGCGTATCTGGTGCGGGCGCGCATTGTAATCAAGACGAAGCGTGGACGAGAGAGTGTGTGCACGCTTAGACCCGAGGCGATTAAGACAGTCAGCGACTGGGCGATCAGCTATCGGCACTTCTGGGAAGAGAGTTTCGACAAGTTGGAAGTGGTTGTGAATCAAATGATGAAAGAGGAGGTCAGAGATGACAGAAAACACGGTTAACGGAATTGAGCGGATGGTCGTTACAAGAGTTTTCGATGCCCCACGCGAGTTGGTTTGGAAGGCGTGGACAGATCCGAAATACGTTATGCAGTGGTGGGGGCCGAAGGGTTTTACTGCGCCCGTTTGCCAGATGGATTTTCACGTTGGGGGAAAGCTTCTCTGCTGCATGAGATCGCCGGATGGGCAGGATTTCTGGAATGCGGTTGAATATCACGAGATTGTTCTGCACGAGAAGATCGTTTCCCTCATGTACTTTTCCGACGCCGAGGGAAACAAGGTTGACCCCGCTCAATATGGAATCGAACATGAGGCGATAGACGGCGCGTACGATGTGACACTTTTCGAGGATCTTGGAAACGGCCGGACGAAACTCACCTTCATTGGAAATGAACCCATGGAGAGCGCAAAGAATAGCGGGCAATTGGAGGGCTGGAACCAGATACTCGATAAAGTTGCCGCAGTTGTTGCGGGGCTAGCACAGGCGGAATAAGAACTTAAAGTCTTGACGATCGTCATGCGCTTGATACTGAACGTAAAGCAAACGCAGATTCATTCTGGTAACCCCGGCCAAGGCAGGCGGCGGAGGCTTAGTTAGAACGGGCTCCTGGCCGCCTGCCGAATACTCGCCTTTCCGGCCAAGCGACCCCCGGCTCAATTGTTGCGTCCAGGCCAAAGCGCTCACCGGCACTTTTGATTTATTTTCTTGTGTTCCTGTAGGTCACGACTTCGAAGGCCTCGCCACTACATCAGACAGCAAAAGCGCCGCCCGAGGGCAGCGCTTTTGGGAAGAGAACCAAAGAACGGCCTACAACGTCGATTCGATCTCGAATCCCCAGGCCTCAAGAAGTGCCTCAGGGATATATTTCGAGTTCTTGTTCCGCCGCGCCCACTCCCGAAGACGGGTGGACCGAATGTATTGGTCCGGGGGCAGCTTGAACTCCTTCACAATCTGCTCGAAGGAGGTTACTGTAGGCACTACCGGGCCGATGGGCTCCGGCTTGCCCCAATTAGGATTTCCACGACGCTTTGCCATCGATTTTTTGTCCTTAGGTGAGGAGTGAGTGGTCCGCGCTACCTTGGACGGGGGATGGGGGTTCCAGCAAGTCCATAGGAGTTAACTACCCTTCTATTCTAGGGATTTTCCCTCTAAAAATCAATAGAAAAATGCATCCGAGGGCTCACGAAATCGATACCAGAAGCCAAACGATGGTAACCAGCTATCTGCCTGTTTTTACGGGGATTAGTAAGTGCCCACTCCCCGCCGTTGCCCAAAAACTGTGCAAATTCGCTCACTTTCCGGTTGGGCGACTGGCCATCAACCGCTCACCAGTGACAGGATAGCCTTATGACAACATTTTTGGCCGTCAAGGCGGTTCGGCGCCTGCTCGTTTGGGCCAGCTTTGCAGCCAGCCTGACGCTGGCCAATCAGGTTCCGGCACACGCCGTAGAAATGCGCATCAGCCGGGACGCTATCGAGCGCACCCTTAAGCAGCAGCTTTTTGGAGGTCCAGACGGACGCTACTACCTGAAGGGGAATCAGCAATCCGCCTGCTACACGTACGCCGAAGATCCGAAACTGACCTTTGTCCAGGACCGCATCGTTGTCCGCGTCAAGACCCACGCCCGCCTGGGAACTTCCCTCCGGGGAACCTGCCTCGGCATCACGCTCACGGCTCCTGCCGAGGTCTCTCTGGCGCCCAATGCCGAGGGCCAAACCGTCGGATTCCGCGACGCCCGACTGGACCGTGTCTCCGACCAGAAGGAGCTAAACTTCCTCCTCAACCCTTTCCTCAGCCACCAGGTCCCCTCCAGCATGAAGGTGGATGCAGCCGACCTCCTCCGCAAGGCCCTTGAAGGCTCAACAGCCACCTCCGGCTACAAGGTCACCCTCGAGCGCCTCAAGATCCACTCCATCGTGATCGACGGGGACACGCTGGTCGTAGACGTAGATGGGGACCTGAGCGTGAAGTAGGCCAAGGCCTCAACCACACCACTCCCCAAATCTCCCAGTCCTCACCGCCGCGGCCATCGCCTCAATCTCCGGTCCCAGCACCCGATCAGCTTCCAGCCGCGGCACAACCTCCCGCACCACCCCGCAGGCCCTCCCAATCTCCCGGCTGGGCTTGAGTGGCTGCCGAAACTCCACCCCCTGCGCCGCGCACATCAGTTCGATCCCCGCGATCCTCTCCGCATTCTCCACAATCTGACGCAGCTTCAGCGCCCCGGTCATCCCCATGGACACGTGATCTTCCTTGCCGCCGCTCGTGGGTATGCTCCCCGTGGACGAAGGATGCGCCAACACCTGGCACTCGTTGATTAGCCCGGCCGCCACGATCTGCGCAATCATGAACCCCGAAGAAAGCCCCGCATGCGGCGACAGGAACGGCGGCAAGCCCTCGTTAATATCGGGATTCAGCAGCCGATCGATTCGCCGCTCCATCATCCCCGCCAGGTCCGTCAGCGCCAGTGCCGCATAGTCGAACGCATACGCCAGCGGCGCCCCATGAAAGTTTCCCCCCGAAAGCACCGCTCCGCGGTTTTGGGTTTCGGAAGAGGTCTGTGGAAAAACGAGAGGATTATCCGTAGCCGATCCCGACTCGACTTCAATCACCCTCGTTACGTGTTCGAGCACATCCCGCACCGCGCCATGGACCTGCGGCATGCAGCGCAGGCAATAGGCATCCTGCACGCGCGCATCGTGCTCCCGGTGCGCCTCTCGAATCTCAGACTCCTCCATGAGCCATACCAAGTGGGCCGCCGCCGCAATCTGCCCCGCATGGGGCCGCGCCGCCTGAATCCGCTCATCGAATGCCGCCGGCGTCCCCTTGAGCGCCTCCAACGACATCGCCCCGGCCAGATCGGCCAGCCTCACCACACGCCGCGCCCTGGCCACGGCGAGCGCACCCACTGCCGTCATTGCCTGCGTTCCGTTCAGCAACGCCAGCCCTTCTTTGGCGGCCAGCGCAAGCGGCTGTAACCCCGCCCGCCGCAGCGCCTCGCCGCCTGGCAATCGCTCGCCTTTGTAGAACGCCTCACCCTCGCCAATGACTACCAGCGCCAGGTGAGCCAGCGGCGCCAAATCACCGCTTGCACCCACCGACCCTTTCTCCGGGATTACGGGACTCACCCCAGCATTCAGCAGCGCTACCAGCAACTCCGGCACTACTGTCCTGCAACCGCTCAGCCCTTTGGCCAGCACATTGGCTCGGAGCAGCAACATTGCCCGCGCTTCGCCCAACGAAAGCGGCTGCCCCACTCCGCCCGCATGGCTGCGCACCAGGTTCGTCTGCAGTTCCGCCAGGCTTTCATGCGGAATTCGCACATCCGACAGCTTCCCGAATCCCGTATTCACCCCATACACGGTTTCGCCTGCAGCCAGAATCTCCTCAATCAGCGCCCGGCTGGCCGCCATGCGGACCAGCGCCTCAGGCGCAATCTCAACTGGGCGCGCCTGCAGCGAAACAGCTTCAATCTCGTCCGGTGTCAGGGGTTGGCCGTCCAGAACAAGAGTTTCGATCAGACTTTTCATGAGCGCAATCCTAGCCCTGCGGGTCGGCCCCGCACAAACGCCTTTCGATGCCACTGCTTGCCTCGACCATCTATAGTGGAAGCGTCGGCGGCTACCCCGATTCCAGCCGCGCCATTTCCACCCCACGAGAGGAAAGCCCCATGAATCTCACCCGCAGAGAATTTGCCCGCCTCAGCGCACTCGGATTAGCCGCTCGATTCGCACCAACTCTAAGCGCCCAGGCGTCCCCGCGCAAAATCGGATACGCCGTTATCGGCCTGGGCCGTATTGCCGATCACTTCCTCCGCGGCGCCCTCCTCACCACCAACTCAGCCATCACCGGCCTCGTCAGCGGACATCGCGACAAAGCCGACCGCATTGCCGCACAATACGGCGTTCCCTCCAACTCAATCTACAACTACGAAAACTTCGACGAGATCGTCCGCAACCCCGCCATCGACGCGGTCTACGTCGCGCTCCCCAACTCCATGCACGCCGAGTACACCATCCGCGCCGCCAAAGCCGGCAAGCATGTGCTCTGCGAGAAGCCGATGTGCCTCAATGTCGCTGAGGCTGAGTCCATGATCGCCGCCTGCAAGGCCGCGAACGTAAAGCTCATGATTGCCTATCGCTGCCACTACGAGCCCACGAACCTCAAGGCCATCAAGCTCATTCGCGACGGCGCGGTGGGACAGGTTCAGGCCATCGAAAGCCCATTCGGCTTCAACATCGCTCCCGGTGAATGGCGCCTCAGCAAGAAGCTCGCCGGCGGCGGTCCGCTCTTCGACGTCGGGATCTACTCACTCAACGCATGCCGCTACCTCACCGGCGAGGAACCTTCCGACATCGCCGCCTGGTCCTCCGTTCTCGACCACGATGGCCGCTTCAACGAGGTTGAAGAGAACGTCGCCTGGACAATGAAGTTTCCTTCCGGCATCGTCGCCAGTTGCACCACCACCTACGGCGCCAACATGGGCGGCCACTTCCGCGTCTACGGATCGAAGGGCTGGATTGAAGTTGACCAGGCCTTTTCCTACGAAGGCCTCCAACTCCGGGGCGAGTTTTCCGGCACAAAGCTTGACGAGCTCAACCCGGCGCGCGATCCCTCTCAGTTCCAGGCCGAAGCCGACCATTTTTCCAACTGCGTGCTTAACAAACTGGAACCGCAGAGCCCCGGCGAAGAGGGTCTCCGCGATATGCGCTACATCACCCAGATCTACCGCTCGGCCGGCATCTCAATTTGATAAGGAGAAACGGAGGGAGCGGCGGCCTTCAGGCTTCTGAATAAGGCCTTCACAAAAAACCGGCTTACGCCGCTAGTCTTCTGCTTACGCCACCAACGTCCGCGAATCGCATCCCGATTCGCTGGTCAGAACAGCGTCGCTCGTTCAAGAAAATCCTCACCATCCGCAGTGATAAAATTTGTTTTTTGGAGAGCGCATGTCAGAACCAGTGTGTGATATCGGCCTCATCGGCCTTGCCGTCATGGGACAGAACCTCGTCCTGAACATGAACGACCACGGATTCAAGGTCGCCGTCTTCAACCGCACCGTCTCAAAGGTCGACGACTTTATCGCCAACGAGGCCAAGGGAACCCAGGTTGTGGGCGCGCACTCAGTGGAAGAGCTCGCCAGCCTGCTGAAGAGCCCCCGCCGTATCATGCTCATGGTGAAGGCTGGTGACACAGTCGACCAGATGATCGATCACGTCGTGCCCAGCCTCGAAGCCGGCGACATCATCATCGACGGCGGCAACTCGCTCTACACCGACTCCAACCGCCGCACCAAAGCGTTGGCCGCCAAAGGCATTCTCTTCATCGGCACCGGCGTCTCAGGCGGCGAAGAAGGCGCACGCCGCGGGCCGTCCATTATGCCCGGCGGCAACCCAGCAGCATGGCCGCATGTGAAGCCCATCTTCCAGGCCATCGCCGCAAAGGTAGAAGACGGAACTCCCTGCTGCGATTGGGTCGGCGAAGACGGCGCAGGCCACTTCGTAAAAATGGTTCACAATGGCATCGAATATGGGGATATGCAGCTCATCTGCGAGGCATACGACCTGCTCAAGCACGGGCTCGGCCTCTCGCCCGACGAACTCCACGATGTCTTCGGCGATTGGAACAAGGGCGAGCTCGATAGTTACCTTATCGAGATCTCCCGTGACATCTTTGCGAAGAAGGATGAAGACGGTCTGCCCCTTGTCGATAAAATCCTCGACACTGCCGGCCAAAAAGGCACCGGCAAATGGACCGTCATCAGCGCCCTTGACACCGGCCAGCCCGTCACCCTGATCGGCGAGTCGGTCTTTGCACGCTGCCTCTCGGCCCTTAAGGATGAGCGCGTCGCTGCCTCCAAGGTCCTGAAGGGACCCAAGGCAAAGTCCGCCACAGGCGACCGCATTGCCTTCATTGAGAATGTGCGCCGCGCCCTCTACTGCTCCAAGATCATCTCTTACGCGCAGGGCTATATGCTTTTGAAAGCCGCGGCCAAGGAGAATGGCTGGAATCTCAACATGGGCGGAATCGCCCTGATGTGGCGCGGCGGATGTATTATCCGCAGCGTGTTCCTCGCCAACATCAAGGCCGCTTTCGACAAGAGAAAGAACCTCGACAATCTGCTCCTCGACAAGTTCTTCTCGCGCGCCGTAAACAAGTACCAGGCTTCCTGGCGCAAAGCGGTCACGACGGCAATCAAACTCGGAGTACCGACACCGGCGTTTGCCACTGCGCTCGCTTTCTTTGACGGCTACCGCGCCGACCGTCTACCCGCAAATCTATTGCAGGCCCAGCGCGACTACTTTGGCGCCCACACTTACGAGCGCGTCGACCAGCCCCGCGGCCAGTTCTTCCACACCAACTGGACCGGCCACGGTGGCCGCGTCTCCTCTTCCACCTACACGGTCTAGTTCGTCACAGGTTCAAGCGCCAAAGGCCAGGCTCCCAACCGGGAACCTGGCCTTTCGTGTTTGCGCCAGCCACTTGACTTGCGAGAGCCGTAGTAATAAGGTTTGGTTGCCATTCAAAGGACAACTCATTTGTCATTGAACAGGGGGGATTTCGATGGCTAGCGGTTCGCGCAGAGGATTCTTAAAGACAGCGTCGTTCACGATGGCGGGACTGGCGTCATCCTATCGAATTCCAGCCTGGGCCAACGACATGGGAGCCACCGGTTCCGTGAAGCTTTGGAGCACCTTCCGCGATAAGCGCCATGAGGCGGCTTCACCCCTGGCGTGGAAGCCTGCAACCGCGATTGCCTCAAATGCCATTGTGCTTGACCCCTTGGCGGCGCAACAGGAGATGCTGGGCTTCGGCGCGGCCTTCACCGACGCGGCCTGTTACATGCTCAACGAACTCCACCCCGACGAGCGGGCGGCCTTGATGCACGAACTTTTTGCTCCCGGGGAAATGGCGATGAACGTTTGCCGGACCTGCATCGGGGCAAGCGACTACTCGAAGTCACTCTACAGCTTCGACGACAGCGAGCAGGACGATCCTGAACTCAAGAAGTTTTCAATCGACCACGACAAGGCCTACATTCTTCCCGCGCTTAGAGATGCCCGCAAGGTCAATCCCGATCTCTTCCTCTACTCCTCGCCCTGGAGCCCGCCGGGATGGATGAAGTTCAATCGGTCAATGCTTGGTGGAGCGATCCGCAAGAGCAATCTTGAGCCATATGCGCGCTATTTCCAAAAGTTCCTCGAAGCCTACAAAGCGGAAGGCGTGGGGATCGACGCGATCACCGTTCAAAACGAGGTCGATACAACTGTCGATGGCCGCTATGCCGCCTGCCAGTGGTCGCAGGAAGACGAAATCTTGTTCGTAGGCAAATATCTTGGACCGCTGTTCCGCAACCAGGGCATCTCCACCAAAATTTGGGTTCTTGACCACAACTTCAACCTCTGGGGACGCGCCATTGCCGAACTGAGCGACCCGCGAGCCAGCGAGTTCATCGATGGCATCGCATGGCATGGCTACGCGGGCGAACCGTCGGCCATGACGCAAGTGCACGATGCCCTTCCTCAAAAGAGCGCTTACTTTACCGAGGGCGGCCCACAGCGCGAACCGCGTCAGCCCGGTGCTCCCTTTCCCGATCCAATGACCGCCTGGGCGCGGTGGGCGGAGTGGGCCAACAGTGTAATTCGAAACTGGTCGCGATCCATTACCATGTGGAACCTGGCGCTCGATGAGGCGGGAACTCCCTACATCGGCATTCGTGAGGAAGGGGACGTTGTGCCCGGCGCGCCGACTACCGGCCGTGGCGTTGTCACCATCGATAGCAAGACCCGTGCAATCAGCCGCAGCGGACGCTTCTGGGCGCTTGCACATTACTCAAAACACGTACGCCGAGGCGCCAGGGTTTTTCGTACCAACGGAGTTGCGGAGGGTGCCGCGCAAACCTCAACGCATCCTGTTTCCCACGTCGGCTTTCGTAACCCGGATGGAAGTTATGTCGTAGTGCTCTCCAACCGTGGCCCGGAAACGCAGGTTCAGCTGATACTTGGTACAAGCTCCTTGGACATCGAACTCCCGGCAGATTCCGTGCACACGTTGCAGTGGTCTTAGAGCCTGTTACGAACTGGGATTAGGGAAACGGTACAGGTTCAGACGGGGATGCTTACTTCTGCAAGGGACTCGGCCGAGATCGGTTTGGTTCTTGCTGCTGCGCTGATAGAGTCGGAGACAACCCAACTTGCGCCGCCAATAGCAATGCTGATCGCGTTGCCCGCCCAATTGAAGTGATTGCTGGGCCCCGCGGAAATATTTGGAATCCAGAACAGCAACTCGAAGATCACGATCTCCGCGGTGAGCAGACGCGCGGCAAGCGGAGCCATGATGCCGGTGAGGATGGCGACAGCGGCCCCGAAAAAACCCAGCGTAGTGACATAGGCCCAGAACATCCTGGCCGGCGGCAGCCAACCAGGGATCGCGCCCAACAGGCCGGGCATGTCCTTGATGTGGACGATGCCAAAGGAAATGGGGCAAAGTCCGAAGAGGAGCACGAAGAAGGTCCGTCGTCGCGCAAGGTATGAACCGGCGGGCGAATAGATCGCGCAGAGGACCAGGCCTGCGGCGACAAGGGAGAACTCCTCAAAGACGTTGCCGATGGGGTCGAAATTGCCTAGATTCACAAAGGCGTTGGGCACCCAGATGAGCGTGAACACAGAGTAGACGATCGTCAGGGTCAGAGCGCCGGCACGCGAAGTACGGGGAATGATGAGAGCGATTCCCCCACCGAGTTCAACGACCGCGGTGAGATAAGCGAGCGGCGTGCGCAGAGGTATGTTGGGGCCGACGTTCTGCCAAGTGGTGGCGAAGTCGCCGTAGACCAGGCCAAGGATGCCAAGAAAAATGGCGGCTCCGGCGTAGACGTAAAGCCCGAGATTTGATGCGACGCTAGGTTGTTTTGTCATCGAGTGGCGGGGATTTCAGTGTCTTTCGGCGAGGTACGGTGGTCAATACCCACATTGATGGATTTTAGCCGGACCGTGCCGACCACTTCTGGATTCCAGGCTCCGTCGAGAACCAAGTTAGATTGCGTTCTTTTTCCTGGTCAACGTAAGTAGGCCCTGCCCAACGCAAGGCTGGATCGCGCATCGACCGGATGCTCCCAGCCCTGTTGGAACATGGACACCGCCGACCGAATTCCGAGATAGTTTTCAGCCGGTGCAGTCATCGCGCACGGCGTCTGAGAAATAATCGAGGACTCCGAGATTCTCGATCCTATGGCTCCTTGATCTTCGCCATCAGAGACGTATAAACCGTCCCAGGAGGAACAAGAATCTGGTGCGGCACGCCCGCCGGAACAATCACCACATCTCCTACACCAATATTCTTCGATACTCCGTTGTCTACCTTCGTTCCGCGAATCTCGCCCGCGGATATCGTCTTCGGGGCCACGAGCGTTCCGCCCGTAATCAGCGTCGCAGTCCCTTGCTCCACAATCATCAGATCGTCAAAGTCCTGATGCAGCTCTCCCACGCCGTCTTTCGTCCGCACGGAAAGCAGCAGACTCAGCCGGCCGTAACTCGCAATCGTCGGCCCTGCGATCCCGGTAGATTTTGCCTGTGAAATCAAGCCCGCGAACTGCGCACTGAGATCCTGCGCAGGAATCACAAGCGCCTTGTCTCCAGTCATTGTCACCGCCGGAGCCCCGAGCGCCAGCGCCGCTACCAATGCCATCGCTATCTTCATTGCACTATTCCTTTCATCCTGGGGTTGCAGGTGATGTTCAATTCATCACCCACAAAAATCAAAAAGCGGCAATCCCTTTCAAGAAATTGCCGCTCCCGATCTCATATTCAATAGGACACGCGCATTGCGTGAATCTATCGCAGGGTGTGCACCGGCGCCGGATCCATATCCGCGTAATCCTGGTTCTCCCCGCCCATGCCCCAGCAGAAGCTGTAAGCCCGCGTGCCCACGCCCGCATGGATCGACCAGCCTGGTGAAACCGCGATTTGCTTGTCGGCAATCACAATATGCCGCGTCTCATCCGGCGGCCCCATCAGGTGCACCACTCGAGCGTCTTCGGCTACGTTGAAGTACATGTAAATCTCCGAGCGCCGCATGTGCGTGTGCGGAGGCATCGTATTCCAGTTGCTGCCCGCGGCCAGGTGCGTTACGCCCATCACCAGTTGGCAGCTCCGCGCTCCCTGCAGATGGATATACTTGCAAATCGTCCGCTTGTTGCAGGTCTCCACGGTGCCCAGATCGGTTGGGCTAGCCTCTTCCTTCTTGACCAGCGCAGCCGGAAACTCAGCGTGCGCCGGATAGCTCAGCAGATAGTAGACCGCCGGCTTCGATTTCTCTTTCGCCGCAAAGCTCACTTGCTTGCTGCCTTTGCCGATGTAGAGAACGTCAAGGTTGTTCAGCTCGTAGCTTTTTCCTTCCACGATCACCGTGCCGTCCCCACCCACATTCAACACACCCAACTCGCGCCGTTCCAGAAAAAACTCGGCCCGCAGTTCGGGATATGTGGGTAGCGTGAGCGCGCTCTCCAGAGGAGCCGCAAAGCCAACCACCGAACGATCGAGATCAACATAATTCAGGCTTATTTTTCCCGGCTCACAAAGGCCGCTTAGCAAAAAAGTTTCGCGAATCTCGCCGGTTGTCATGCGCGGATAGCGCACCGGATCAGCCATCATGACCGTCTTCATCTTTTCCCTTTCCGTTCCACACGTGCTGAGCTCAGTTCATCGCCGAACCAGTTCCATTTTACCGCTCGGAAGGCGCCGCCAATTTTGTAAAGACCCAAACGGCACCGAGCTCCCTGCGCGCTGAATCCAATTCAGCGCGGGACCTGCTGGAGAATCCAGCGAACCAGTTCCACGCCTGCTGCATAGTTGTCGTAATCAGCCGGCAGCTTTCGCCCATCGGTGTATTCGTTGTAAAGCCATGGATCGACGAATGCGAATACAGTTCCCTTTCCATACTTAGCCGTGGCCATAAAAATGTCGTCGCCTTCTTTGAGCACGGTAACCGCCGCCACCTCGACTGATAGTGTGCAAACGTCTTTCACAAAAACTGTGTGCGGATGGTGAAAGATCGGCCCACTGCCATCGAGCTCAATCTTTCCCTGCTCCCAATTCGTACCGATCACATGCTTACGTAACACACTATTAAAGTGCATGCCAAACTTCTCGGCAATCACGTTGAAGTGGTCCAGATCCGCGAAGGAAGTATCGTTTTCGAAGATCGCGAGTACGCCGCCGGCCTTGACCCAACTCGCAATCTGCGCCGCATCTTCCGCAGTGGCGTAATTCGGATGCGGATTCTTGTTCAGGTTGTCCGGCGATGCAATCACATAAACCTGGGCGGTGCGAAGATTCTCCAACGTTGGTTCGCCATCAGGTTCCTTCGTCTCCGCCCCAAAGTTGCGGAAAATATGGCCAAACAGTGAGTAGCCCGGATCATCCTGCGTATCCCATTTGTAATGGAAGTACACCTCTTTGCCGAATGCATCGGTTCGTCTCTGCGAGTTGAACCAGCCGTCCACCAACACCGTATCGCCGCGCCCAATCTTCGCGTTCTGCGCATTCTCCATCTCCGCGGCGGCCATGATAAATGGCCCCACGCCCATAGGGCCATTCGCGACCACCTTCTCGCCCAGGTAGTAGGCGTAGCTGCCATCGCGGTTCGGATCGCCGCCCAGACCGCCCTCGTTCACCGTGCCGGTCGCTGACACATCGTCGCCCGGCCCCTTCCTGACGAGGGTCGCGAGAATGCCCTGATAGCCGCGCTCTGCATTGACACCATAGCGGGAGGGCAGATAGCCGCGCCGCACACCCTTGGCCAACGCGTAAACAATCATGCACGACGCCGACGACTCCACGTAATCGCCCTTCGCCCCGCCCTTATCGAGCACCTCATACCAAAAACCCGTCTGTGCATCCTGCACGCGAGTCAGGGCGGCAGCCTCCTCCGCAAGGATCGCGATCAGTTGTTTGCGCCCTGGGTCATCCGCCGGGAAGTAGTCGAGCGTATCCACCAGCGCCATCATGTATGAACCCATGGCGCGGCCCCAGAACTCCGGCGAGTCGCCGGTTTTATTCTTCGCCCAGCGCTTCTCTTTGGATTCATCCCATCCGTGATAGAGCAGCCCCGTTTTCGCATCGCGCATGTGTTCGGTGACCAGCAAAAACTGATGCGTTATGTCCGCGAACTTCTCGGGATGATGCGCAACGGATGCGTACTCCGCATAGAACGGTTCGGCCATGTACAGATCGTCGAGCCAAATCTGGTTTGGATATCGCTGCTTGTTCCAGAAACCGCCCAAGGGTGTCCGCGGCTGCGTCTGAAGCTGATCGTAGAGCTGCGTCGCCGCTGTCAAATAGAGCTTGTCCTGCGTCACTCCGTAGAACCGCAGCAGTTGCCGCCCCATCAGGATGCTGCCGAGGTCGTGCTCCTCTGGCTTGTAGGTCGGGATGGCCCCGGCGGGCGTTACCAGTTCGTCTACGGCGCTCTTGATGTAGTTGAAGTAGCGGACGTCGGCCGTGTTCAGGTAGACATCGTCAATGCCCTCGAGCAACACGCCCAACTCATATTTGAAAGCCGGCTTGGCGCCGGGCCCATCAATGTTTCCCAGCGGCCAGCGCGCCATTGCCGCATTGGCCGCTCGCTGCGACCATGGCATCTGGTCTTCATCTGCCGCTAAAGCGCTGCCCACGACTGTGGCAAGCAAAAGAACGAGAGCAAGGGAACGAATGATTCTCATCTGGACCCCGGATGCTACATTAACCGCTTTTCACGGTGAAGCTGGCGACCCTTCTGCGGTGGCCGCAACATAATTCGAAGAAATGTTGCTGAAGATCTTGATGGCTGTCGTTTACGAAATCGATGGTATCGCTTCCTGCCGATCCTGCGCTAGATGGGAGAATTCCTTTTCAAAACCATGGTCTGACCACTCTTGAGAACCGAATAGGTTTCATGCACTCCGTTGAGAGTTGTGACCGTTGAATTCGATTTCCCACTATTGTTCGGCAACGATTCTCAATTCGGAGATTCGAATTTGCGGACTTGCGAGAGGAGGTCTATTGCCTCGCAGCCCCCTGCTGCGCTTTCCGGTCCGGAGGCCGTTCCATGCCCTGCGAGGTCTGCGCCATGCGGAGATGCTCTTCCATCAGTTTGCGCGCCTCCTGCGGCCTCCGAGCGCGAATCGCTCGATAAATTTCCCGATGCATCTCGGCGGATTCGCGCATATCGATCGATCGTTCGACCGTCTTGCGGCGCTTGTCGTAGAGCGCCGACGTGAGGGTCTCGATCACGCTCGCCAAAATAGGATTACCTGAGGCCTGCGAAATGATGCGATGAAACAGCAGGTCGTGAATCAGGAAATCCGACGGACTCTCCATGGCCGCGAACATCTCGGCTACTTCCTCGGCCATCGCCGTGTAATGCTCATCTTTGCCGCGCTCGGCTGCGAGCGCGGCAATATTGCTTTCAAGAATGATGCGCGCCTCAAACATCTGCCAGGTCTGAAAGCCGTGGAGCGCTCCCATCAGACCCAACGATGCCTTGCCAAACTCCGGCGGGCCGTCGGCGACAAAGGTCCCCACGCCGTGTTTGACCTTGACGACTCCCATGGCCGCCAGGTAACCGATTCCCGTGCGAAGGCTGGCGCGGCTGATCTTGAGCGTGCGGGCAAATTCGCGCTCCGGTGGGAATTTGTCCCCCGGCTGCAGTGTGCCGTTCTCGATAAGTGACCGGATGTGGTTAACCACCTGCATGGCGCGGTGGGTATTGGGCTCGACTCGCTTGATCCGCGGCATGAGTGTCAAACACCTTCCCGGAATTCAATAACTCCCAACAGCATGAGCTTAACATCGCTCCTTACCCGCGGTCTGAAACTTTCAAGCTCTTCCATGATTTGCGACCTCTACTTCCGTGTGCATACTTTTGGTCTGACCTCGACGAAGATCGAATCGCGCCAGATTGCTGCCGAGGGGTAAAATAGCAGCCATGCTGCTGCATGAAGACCGCCTGTTTCCTTCTGAGGCTGGCGCCCGCAAAATCGCCAGGGCCTTGTACGCACAGGTCAAGAATCTGCCCATCATCAGCCCACACGGCCATACCAACGCAGCCTGGTTTGCCAGCAACAGCCCCTTCCCAGACCCCGCCACATTGCTTGTGCAGCCCGACCACTATGTCTTCCGCATGCTCTACAGCCAGGGCATCTCCCTGGACGATCTCGGTATCGGCCAACCATGGATGACGGACCCGCGCAAGGTTTGGCGCACCTTCGCCAGCAACTACTACCTCTTTCGCGGCACTCCCACCCGCCTGTGGCTCGACTACTCATTCCAGGAACTCTTCGGCTTCGAGCAGCGCCTGTCAGAGAAAACGGCGGATCTTTACTACGACGCCATCGCGGAGAAACTGCAGACCCCCGAGTTCCTGCCTCGTGCTCTTTATGAGCGGTTCAACATTGAGGTTCTGTCCACGACCGATGCACCCACCGACTCGCTCAGCGACCACAAGGCCATCCGCTCATCCGGCTGGAAAGCCAGAATCCTGCCGGCCTTCCGTCCCGACTCTGTCGTCGATCCCGAGTTCGTGGGGTTCGCGGGCCTGATTGCAAAGATGGGCGAGCAGACCGGCGAGGATACTTCGACCTGGACCGGCTATCTGAGCGCGCTGCGCAGGGCTCGCGCTCGTTTTCACGAAGTGGGCTGCACCTCGACCGATCACGGCCATCCCACCGCGCAAACCGCGGACCTGCCTGTCGCTGAAGCCGCCGCCCTCTATGCCAAGGTTCTCTCCGGTAAGACCAGCGCCGTGGAGAACGAGCTCTTCCGCGCCCAGATGCTTACGGAAATGGCGCAGATGAGCCTCGAAGACGGCCTCACCATGCAGATTCACCCTGGCAGCGTTCGCAACCACAACCGCAAAGTTTTTGAGCGCTACGGGCGCGATATGGGCGCCGACATCCCCGGGCCAACCAACTTTGTGAACGCCCTCCGCCCACTGCTCGACCGCTTCGGCAACGAGAGCAAACTCACGATTATTCTCTTCATGCTCGACGAGTCGACCATTAGCCGGGAACTCGCTCCCCTGGCTGGCCATTATCCCTGCTTGCGCCTTGGACCCCCTTGGTGGTTTCATGACAGTCCTGAAGGCATGATGCGTTTTCGCCAGCAGGCAACCGAGACGGCGGGCTTCTACAACACGGTGGGGTTTAACGACGACACCAGGGCATTTCTATCGATACCGGCGCGGCACGATGTCGCGCGGCGCATCGATTGCGCTTTCCTTGCTAATCTCGTCGCCCAACACCGCCTTGACGAGGACGAAGCTTTTGAAGTGGCGCACGAGCTGACTTATTCGCTGGTCAAGAAAGCGTACAAGCTGTAAGGAGATAGACATGGGTTCGGCTCTCGATATCAAGGCAGATCTCCCGGTCGGCGAACGGACAGGGCGCGTGCGCTGGACCATTTGCGCAATGCTCTTCGCCGCGACCACAATCAACTACATGGATCGCCAGGTTCTGGCGCTTTTGAAGCCTACCCTCATGCTGAACGTTGCCAATCATGGCATCGGCTTGACCGAAGAGAGCTACGGAACCGTTGTCGCCTTCTTTACCCTCTTCTATGCGATCGGCCAACTCGGCGCGGGGCGCTTTGTCGATAAAGTCGGCACGCGCATCGGCTATATGGTCATCATGGCTCTATGGAGCCTCTCGGCCATGAGCCATGCGCTCGTAAACTCGGTGCTTGAGCTCGGCATCGCGCGTTCCTTTCTTGGGATTGGCGAATCCGGCAACTTTCCCGCCGCCAACAAGACAACCGCGGAGTGGTTCCCGCAGAAAGAGCGCTCGTTCGCTTTCGGCATCTTCAACTGCGGCGCAAATGTCGGTGTCATCCTGGCCACACTCCTGGTGCCCATCGCAACCTACCGATTTGGCTGGCACGCCGCCTTTTTGATCACCGGATTTTTCTCCGCGTCGTGGATCGTTGTGTGGTTCCTCGGATACCACAAACCCTCCGAACATCCTTCGCTCTCTGCCGCCGAACTCGCCTATATCAACCAGGACCCTCCGGAAAAGCAGGGTACCTCCATGCCATGGGTCAAGCTCTTCGGCATTCCGCAGACCTGGGCCTACGCCATTCCCAAGTTCCTCACCGATCCCGTGTGGTGGTTTTATCTCTATTGGCTGCCCGGGTACTTCAGCGTCAAATTCAATCTGAGCCTGGTGGGCCTGGGGTTGCCAATCCTGGTCGTTTACAACGCCTCGGCCATCGGCAGCATCTACGGCGGCTACCTGCCTGCGACCTTTATCCGCTTCGGGCTATCGGCCGAACGCGCGCGCCTGGCGGCCATGTTTCTCTGTGCCTCTCTCGTCGTTCCCGTCTTCCTCATCAATTACCTGCATGCGGACAATTTCGGAAAATGGGCGGCTATCGGACTGCTCAGCCTCGCCGCTGGAGCGCACCAGGGCTGGTCGGCCAACCTCTTCACTACGGCTTCGGATATGTTCCCGCGCAGCGCTGTGGGCTCGGTTACCGGTATCGGCACCATGACCGGAGCCGTCGGCGGCTTCCTTTTTGCCAAATTTGCCGGGCACATCCTGCAAATCTCGGGCAGTTATTCGATCCTCTTCATCATTGCCGCCAGCGTCTATCTCATCTCTCTGCTGATCAATGTCCTGCTCGCTCCGGGCCTTAGGAAAGTGGAGTTATCGGCATGAGCCTTTATTGTTCTGTGGGTAGCATCAATACCGATCTCTCCCCGCGACAGTTGAACGATCTGCTGGTTGAAGCCCTTGCCAAGCTCGGCGATCGCAAAAGTATCCTCGCCGTTCCTCCGGATCAGAGCCGCGAACACTCCCGCGCCGGCGAACTCACCGGTTACGTGTACAAGCACTACGGCGACAAGCTCAAAGCCGTACTACCAGCTATCGGTACGCACACCCCCATGCGTCCCGACCAGCTTGCGCACATGTTTCCGGCTGTGCCGCAAGAGCTATTCAAGGTTCACAACTGGCGCACTGACGTGGAGACCCTCGGCGAGGTCCCATCGGAGTTCATCCGTGAGCAATCGGAAGGCAAGCTGAATTACGCATGGCCTGCGCAGGTTAACAAGCTCATCTCCAGCGGCGGATTCGATTTGATTCTCTCCATTGGCCAGGTCGTGCCACACGAAGTCATCGGCATGGCCAACTTCACAAAGAACATTCTTATCGGCACCGGCGGCCGCGAAGGCATCAACCGCAGCCACTACCTCGGCGCCGTCTACGGCATGGAGCGGATCATGGGCCGCGCCCTCAATCCCGTGCGCAACGTGCTTAGCTACGCCTCAGACCATTTCCTGCGCTCCCTGCCGATCGTCTACGTGCATACCGTTGTGGGCCGCAAAGCAGACGGAAGCCTCGCGGTGCGCGGACTCTACATCGGTGACGACATGGAGTGCTTCCTTCAGGCCTCTGAACTCAGCCTCAAGGTCAACTTCGAAATTCTCGACGAGCAGATCACCAAGGCCGTTGTGTTCCTCGATCCCAGTGAGTTTCACTCGACCTGGATTGGCAACAAAGCCGTCTATCGTACGCGCATGGCATTAGCCGACGGCGCCGAGCTCATTATCCTCGCCCCCGGCGTCCACGAATTCGGCGAAGACAAAGGCATCGACGCGCTGATTCGCAAATATGGTTATCGCGGTACTCCCTGCACGCTCAAAGCGGTCATGGAGAATTCCGATCTCGGCTCCGATCTCAGCGCCGCAGCACACCTCATTCACGCCTCGTCTGAGGGCCGCTTCAACATCACGTGGTGCCCAGGCGAGTTAAGCAAGAAAGAGATTGAAGGTGTCGGTTTCAGTTTCGGCGACCTGAAAGAAATGACGTCGCGCTACGACCCCAAGAAACTCCACTATGGCTATAACCAGGTAGATGGCGAAGAAGTTTTCTTCGTTCCCAATCCAGGATTGGGTCTATGGGCTCATCGCAGCCGCCCATAACGCAAGAACAGTGGAGATTAAAGTTCGAAGATGGAGATAGAATGACAGTTCAACTTTTAAGCCTTGAAGGAAAAACCGCGGTCGTCACTGGAGGAACTTCTGGCATTGGCCGTGCCATCAGCCTCGGGTTCGCGGATGCGGGCGCGAATGTGGTAGCCACCGCGCGCCGACAGGCAGAGATGGAACAGGTCGCGACTGAGATTGAAGCCCGCGGCCGCAAGACCGTGCGCATGACCTCCGACGTCTGTAACCGCGCATCGCTCGATGCATTGCTGGCCGCAGTGCTTGGCAGCCTGGGCAAAGTCGACATCCTCGTCAACTGCGCCGGAAGAACCAAGCGCGCGCCCACGCTCGACTTCCCCGAGGAAGACTGGACCAGCATCATCGACACTAACCTGACCGGAACTCTTCGCGCCTGCCAGGTCTTCGGCCGACCCATGCTCAGTCGCGGCTATGGCCGCATCATAAACATCGCGTCGCTCACCAGCTTTGTAGCCCTGACCGAAGTCGCGGCCTATGGCGCAAGCAAGGCCGCCGTCGCCTCGCTCACTCGTTCTCTCGCCATCGAGTGGTCGAAGAAGGGCGTCACGGTCAACGCCATCGCCCCCGGCGTCTTCCGCACAGATCTCAACGCCCGATTGCTCGACTCGACGCCCCGCGGCCAGGAACTGCTCATGCGCACTCCCATGGGCCGCTTCGGAAAGACCGAAGAGTTGATTGGCGCAGCCGTCTATCTAGCCTCCGACGCCGCCTCCTTTGTCACCGGACAAATCCTCGTCGTCGACGGCGGCTTCCTGGCCAGCGGCGTCAATCAATAGAAGGTATTTCATAACTTGGTCTTGAAAAGAAAAGCACCGGCTTTGTACCATGGCACTCATGAGCAAAGCAACCGACAACCTGCAGCAAGCTCAGGAACGGGCGATGGCTAGTCGTCCCAAGGCTGGAGGCTTCCCCTATCTGGCGGAGACGCTGCGTCGCGCCGGCGTCACTCGGAACGTCTGGTCTCTCCCAGCCTGCCAAAGCCTCTTCCTCACCGAAGCTGGCCCTGTCATGATCCAGGGAAAGCCGTTGGTATCCGGCACTGTGGATGTACCCGCATTCAACCGTGAAGCGCTCATTGTGGCGCTGCGAACCGATCAGGCGGGGGAAAGCACCTTTCCGGAGTTTCTGGCAGCTTCGTGGCGCGCTGGGGTTGTACGCTATGACGTCGATTTCGCAGCACGTTCGGTCGCGTACTTCGGCTGTAATGGAGAGGAGTACGTCGAAGCATATCCGGCCGTTGAATTACCGTAGTGCCCACCGAAACTCCGCTCTTGCGGAGGCATCGACTTTGAAACCTGGGATTCAACAAAAGTCGACAACGCAATCCAAGATTTTGGCTATGCCTGGGCGTCCTTCACGGGCAGCCGCACAATAAATTTCGTGCTTCCTGGCTCCGATTCCACATCGATCGTCCCGCCGAACTTTTGCGTCACAATCCGATGAACGATCTCCAGCCCTAGCCCGGTACCCGACCCCTGCGGCTTCGTGGTAAAAAACGCCTCAAAGATCCGCGGCTTCACATCCTCTGAAATCCCCGCACCATGATCTGTGATGCTCACCGCCAGCCAACCCGGTTCGGTTCCCTTTCCGCTCTCATTCCAGGTGGCAATCTCAATCTTCCCCTTCTCCGGAGAAGCGTCCGCGGCATTGTCGATCAGGTTGGTCCAGACCTGGCTGAGCGCCGATCCTTTGGTGTGAATGGTCGGAGGGTTCGCCTCGAATCGTTTCTCCACGGCAATCTGCTTGATGCGCAGCTTGTGACCCAGGATCGTAAGCGTGCTCTGCAGGCTGTCGTGCACGTCTAGTTCCTTGTTTGGCGATCGCTCGTCGTAAGCGAACTTCTTCACCGCCATTACCAGGTCTGAGACGCGTGTGATGCTCTCTTCAATGGCACACACTAAGGACACGCTTGAAACCAGCGCCTCCAGCCAATTCAGCGCGTCAGAGAAGCTGTCAGCGGCGAAAGCCTCTCGGGCGCAGCGGAGCTCCTCCTGGTCGAAGCCGATCGACACCAGGGCCGGTCCGATTGTGAAGGCATTTTCTACCCCGGCGGACTTTAGCCACTCCGACATCGCTTCTTCCGCGTCCGACTGATCCACACTGCTCAACGCTGGTGCGTGGCAACTTCGAACGGCATGCTCAAGCAGGCGATGCATGCATTCCAGTTGCATTTGAGTCTTCGGCTTCCCAGCAGACCGCAGGCTAAGTTCCTGCAGGCGCTTCAGGTTTTCGCGCAGTTGCGAGGCCGCGCGTTTGGCCGCCGATCCCGGGTTGTGCAGTTCGTGCATCAACCCCGCCGCCAGTGTTCCCAGCGACACCAGTTTCTCACGGTGCAGCGCTTCCACCTGGTAGGCCTGCATCCGCACAGCCATGTCCGCAAGAACCACCTTGCGCACCTCGGCACAGCAGGCCATCAACTTCCAGAACTCCGGTTCGGTGAACCGTACCAGCACCGAGTCCAGCGTCGCGGTAATCAGGAACGGAGAATGGCCTCTGCCCGCCAGAAGCGGCACCTCGCCGAAGCCGTCCCCATCGCGTGCAACACCCACCAGGGTCAGCGTTCCATCCTTCTCCGGCCGTTCAGCCCGCGTCTCACCATGAAGCACGAGCCAATAGAAACTCCACGGCTTTAAAGGCTCCACCAGCACCGTACCGGCCTGGACCTTGACCTGTTCCACGCTCTCCACGCCAGACATCGTCTCCAGCAGTCTCTCGGCGCTGATCTCGGCAAAGGGACGGGTTCCACGCAATGCTTCCGCAATCTCAGGCAAAGGAACCGATTCGACCGTCAATGATTGTCCGTCCTCGCTCATCCCTGTCTGCTCGCCTTCCCTCTAGAAACCCGCCAGATACTGGTGAACAAACTGCACCGCAATCGATCCCTCGCCTACCGCCGACGCAACCCGCTTGACCGACCCATGCCGCACATCGCCGGCCACAAACACTCCCGGCACGCTGGACTCCAGCAGAAATGGTTCCCGTTCTTCGCGCCACGCTTCCGGCAGTTTGCCATCGGTCCACAAGTCCGGCCCGGCCAGCAAGAACCCCTTGTCATCTCGCAGAATTGAGGACGGGAGCCAACCTGTTCCCGGCGCTGCGCCGATAAACACAAACAGAGACGTAGCTGGCACCTCGTGATCTCCCTGCGGCCCCCTGAGCTTCAATACCTCCAGCCGCTCTTGCCCTACCGCCTCCAACACTTGCGTTCGCGCCACTACCACGATATTGGATGTGCGCTCAATCTCATCGATTAAATATTTCGACATTGTGGCCGAAAGCCCATTCCCGCGAACCAGCATTGTCACCTTACCGGCGAATTTGGCAAAGTGGAGCGCTGCTTGTCCGGCGGAGTTGGCGCCCCCCACCACAAACACATCCTCGTCTTTGCAGGAAACAGCTTCCACCAGGGCGGCGCCGTAGTAAATTCCCTGTCCCGTGAGCCTGTCCGCGCCCGGAATCGCCAGTTTCCGGTATTGCACTCCCGGAGCCAGCAACACTGCGTGGCTTGAAACCTCGCGCCCATCGGCAAGTTGCACGAATCTGTATTGCCCATCGATACGCAAACCGGCTGCCCGCTGCGTCACGAACTCCGCGCCGAATCTTGTTGCCTGCGTGTGCGCCCGCCGCCCCAACTCGGCTCCTGTCACGCCGGATGGGAATCCAAGGTAGTTCTCAATCCGCGACGAGGAACCGGCCTGTCCACCTGGCGCCTGGGGTTCAATCACCACAGTGCGCAACCCTTCGCTCGCGCCATAAACCGCGGCCGCCAGCCCAGCCGGGCCCGCGCCGATCACCACCATGTCGTAGAACTCCTGGGTCGCCTGTACCCTCAGTCCCACACGCTCTGCCAGTACTTCCAGCTCCGGATCGACCAACGCCATTCCATCGGCAAACAGCACCACCGGAAGCCGGTTCGGATCAAGCCCCGCATCTGTCAGAAGCTTTAGAGCTTCCTCATTGCCTGCCGCGTCGAGCCATTTGTAGGGCACCTGATTCTGAGAGAGAAAGGTGCGCACCCGGTGGTCCCGCAGCGACCAGCGGTGGCCAATGACCCGCACTCCGTCAAAGGGTGGCCGGTAACCCGCCTGCCAGTCTTCGAGCAGATCGCTCAATACCGGATAAAGCTTCTCCTCCGGCGGGTCCCAGGGTTTGGTCAGATAGTAGTGAATCCGGGCGGTATTGATGGCTCGGATCGCCACCTCCGTGTCGGCATAGGCCGTCAGCAGTACCCGCCGCGCCTCGGGATAAATGACCATCGCGCGTTCCAGGAAGTCAACGCCGGTCATTCCCGGCATGCGCTGATCGCTCATCAACAGCGCTACTGGTTCCTGGCGCGTCTTGACTTGCGCAAGCGTATCCAGGGCCGCCTGCCCGCTGGCCGCCCGCATGATCCGGTAAGTAGACCCGTACTGGCGGCGCAGGTCTTGGACAACCGCTTCCAGCACGCTTACATCGTCATCCACCGCCAGCAAAATCGGTCTCGCCATTTACCCTCGCGCCCTCGCATCTTTAGTCTAGAGCGTGATTTTCCTGTCCGGCCTCACCGGTTTCAGGATTCCCGCAGCCGGCTTTCCTCGCTCATCATCCCACAAAGGTTGTAGCCCATTTAGCAGGAAAACCCCCTTGACGTAAACCCCTACAGCCCTTCTGATTACTTTAGGCACTCTTACGATTCTTACTGTCGCAGATTTGGGCATTTGCAGCTTTGTTTCCTTATTGCCGATAGAGCCCCAAGCGGAGAGAAATGCTTCCGATTCAGGGTCTGCGCGTTCGGTCTTGATGAGATAGGTGTCATCCGGGGTCCGACCGTTCCGCAGGGTGTTCGAGCAGGTGAGGCGCAAGTAATGAATAAACTTATTCTGGCCGATTCGCAAGCTATCTTCCGTGCAGGCACCGCCAAGGTGCTGGCCATGAACGAGGAGTTGCGCATTATTGCTCAGTGCACCGATCTCGATCGCATGTACCATGCCATCACGACCTTCCCCGGTTCGATCGTCCTGTTTGCCGCTTCCATGCGCCCGGACCTGACCCGCCTCCGCATGCTGCTTGACACGATGGGAAGCCGCGGCGTGGTTATCGCGGAAAACAACGAGCCCGCAAGCGCCTATTTGCAACAGGGTTTTCGTGGAGTCGTGTTTCGCAACGTCACTGGCCCGTCAATGGTCGAGTGCGTCCACCGCGTTGCCGCCGGCGATACCTGGATCCCTCCCCAGCTCATGCTGCCCGATTCGCCGGAGGAGGATATGGTCGGCACAAGGGTTCGGGACCGCCTCACCCCCAAGGAAATGCGCATCGTCGCCCTGATCGCGCAGGGTTGCAAGAATCGCGAGATTGCCCTCCGACTCAAGACGACCGAGCAGGTGATCAAAAACTATCTGCGCTCCATATACGACAAGACCGGCGTCAGCGACCGCCTCGAATTAGCGCTGTTCACCATTCACCATCGCGTCCTCGCCCAGGCCGCCGCCGAAGTAGGCAGCAAAATCGACGCCGAAGAAAAGTCCTCACCCTCCGCGGTCGCCTAGAGCTTCTCCGCCACGCTCTTGGCCTGGGTAAACAGGTAGAGGTAATCGGGCCCTCCGGCCTTCGAGTCTGTCCCACTCATATTGAATCCGCCAAACGGATGCGCCCCCACCATCGCGCCTGTGCATTTGCGATTGCAGTAGAGATTCCCCACATGAAACTCCTGCCGCGCCCGATTCAGCTTCTCCCGGTCGGTCGAATAGATCGCCCCAGTCAGACCGTACTCGGTGTTATTGGCCACCTTTAGGCCCTCTTCGAAATCGTCCACCTTGATTACCGCCAGCACGGGGCCAAATATCTCCTCCTGCGCGAGCGCGGCGTCCGCAGCCACATCGGCAAAAACGGTCGGCTCCAGAAAATAGCCGCGCTCCGAAGTCGCCGGTGCATTCCCGCCGGCAACCAGCCGCCCTTCTTTCTTCCCCGTCTCCACGTATCCAAGCATCGTGGCTAGCGCGCCTTTGTTGATCACTGGGCCCATGTTGTGATTCTCCGCCGGATCGCCCACCGTAAGGTTTGCCACGCGCTCCCTCAGCCGTTCCACAAATACGTCGTAGATTGGGGCTTCGACGATCGCCCGCGAACATGCTGAACACTTCTGACCGCTGAAACCAAACGCTGAGGCCGTCACCCCTTCCACAGCGGCGTCAAGGTCCGCATCCGCGCACACCAGGATCGAATCCTTCCCGCCCATCTCCAGAATCGTCCGCTTGATCCAGATCTGACCGGGCCCAGCCTTGGCCGCCCGTTCGTTGATCTCCAGCCCCACCGCCTTCGAGCCGGTGAATGCAATAAACCGCGTTCTTGGATCCTCGACAATCGCATTGCCAAATGTTGAGCCCGAGCCAGGGCAGAAATTCACCACTCCATCCGGCATACCTGCCTCTTCCAGCACTTCGACGAATTTGGCAGCGATCGTCGGTGCATCGCTCGAGGGCTTCAGGATCACCGTGTTCCCCGTGACGATCGACGCCGCCGTCATTCCCGCCATGATCGCAAAGGGAAAATTCCATGGCGGAATCACAGCGCCCACGCCCAGAGGAATATAGATCAGCTCGTTGCGCTCGCCGGGATACTGGATGGGCGTCGTCGCCGCGGACAGGCGCACTGCTTCGCGTGCGTAGAACTCCAGAAAATCGATCGTCTCGCCCACATCGGCATCGGCCTCCGCCCAGTTTTTCCCCACCTCATATGTGAGCCAAGCCATGAACTCGAATCTCCGCCCACGGATGACCTGCGCGGCATGCAGTAAGAGCGAAACTCGTTCGTCGACTGAGGTCCTGCTCCAGGACTTGAAAGCACTGAGGGCCGCGGCCATCGCCTGCTCCGCGTGCTCCGCGCCGGCTTTCTGGTGCACACCCACCACCTGCGCAGGCCGCGCCGGGTTGGTAGAACGAATCTTGTCGGCAGTCTTAAAGCGCCCTCCGGCAATGATCAGGTCGTACTCGCGTCCCAACTGCGACGTCACAGCGTCCAGTGCGCTCTTCATCAGGCGCGTATGTTCGGGACTCTTGAAATCAGTGAAGGGCTCATTCACAAACCCGCCTCGAGGCGAGCGCGATTGAATCGAATTGGAAGCAATCACAGTAGTCATAGCAGCACCAGTGTAGTTCAATCGCTTCTGCGCCGCCACGCTGCCGCCGCTTTGCTATTCCGCTTGAGTGGGGGCTAACTTCCTGTACATGTTCGAAGCGCTAATGAAACCTGCCAGTTGTCCTCTAATTGTTCGCTTCGCATTCCTTGCCGCCACAGAGTGCACCCGTGATGCCTTTGCCCTCGGTGACGGTGTAAATGCGGTCAACAGCAGGCAGTTTCAGGTTCTCTTTGGCGCCGGAAGGCCAGTGAATCTCCAGACTGCCCGCGGCCAACGCGTCACCCAAGCCAAAGTGCGCCCGCAGGTCATTCGAAGACAGATAGCTTCCGCCGCTGAGCACATCTGCGCGTTGCCGGATTCCAGTCGCGGTGAGATAAACGGTTGCTCCCACGGCATCGCGCGGACTCTTCGGACCGCCGATGAGCTTTACCTCTACCCAGTGGTGCCGATCTGAATTCACGTTGCGAAGCAGCAACGGAACTCCATCCATATTGTTGACCACAACATCTATTTTTCCATCGTTGAAGATGTCGCCAAAGGCAGCACCCCGGCCCACAGTGACTCGAGCCAGCCCGGTGCCTTCCACAGCGGGCACCAACTCGAATTTGCCATTCTTGAGATTGTGGTAAAGCAGCGGCCGCTGGGCATAGCTTTGCCCCCACTCCGGGTGTTGATCCACTTGCGGATATACGTGGCCGTTGATAACCAGCAGATCCTTCCATCCGTCGTTGTCGTAGTCGAGGAATCCATCGGCAAAGCCTACAAATGGAATCGACGACCTGGCGATGTCAGCCCGGTAGCTGACATCGGTAAAGGATCCGGTGCCATCGTTCTGAAACAGCACGTTGTAGTCGTCGGCAAAAACGGTACTCACCACGGACAGGTGCCCATTGTTTTCGTAGTCCCCGGCAGCGAGACCCATGTTGGCGACCTCCCTGCCGTCCTCGTTGAGCGCAAAGCCGCTGATGTAGCTGTCGTCCTCAAACGTGCCGTCGCCTTTATTTATGTACAAATAGTTCGGCGTGGAATCGTTGGCCACCAGCAGATCCGGTTTGCCGTCGCCATTTACATCTACAAAGAGAACGCCGAGGCCGTAGTATCCGCTGGGATCGTCGACACCGAGTTTCTTGCTCACGTCGGTAAAGGTCCCGTCTCCGTTGTTATGAAAGAGATGGTCATGTTCGCCCTTCAAGCCGCGCGGACCGCACATCACTTCGACTCCGCGATACTGGCAAAACCCGTTACCAACTGCTTTCGATCCGGAGAGTGGAGGATCGGCCAGATTTATCTGCGCGTAGCCATCCACAAAAAGATCGAGACGCCCATCGCCATCGTAGTCGCCGAAGGTGGCGCCGGTTGACCACGTACCGATGGTCACACCGGCTGTCTCGGCGACATCGGTAAATGTTCCATCGTGATTATTGCGATACAAGCGATTCGTGCCGTAGTTGGTTACGTAGAGATCGGGCCAGCCATCGTTGTCGAAATCGCCGATTGCACAGCCGTATCCCCATCTGTCGTTCGCCACCCCGGCAACTGGTGTCACATTCGTGAACGTGCCGTCGTGATTGTTGTGAAAGAGAGCGGCATGCGGCGGTGTTTCCTTTCCGGCAAGAGCGTCGTAAGTGGAACCGTTGACAAGATAAATATCCAACCAGCCGTCATTGTCATAGTCGAGCAAACAGACTCCCGGCCCTTTGGCTTCGAGAATGAGCCGTTTTTCAGACGTGCCTGCGCGATGATGCCAACTCGTGAGCCCCGCGGCTGCCGCCACATCCTGAAAGATGATGGGGCCGCTCTTCACAAAACCACCGGCAGTGATCGGACGGTGTTGATCGTCGAATTGCGCCTGCTGCGGCCCAGCGGTGGCCATACCAAGACCTTGGGACGATTTTGGCGCCGCTTTTGATGGGGCGGCCGAGGGCGATGCCGATTGGCTGGCCTGAGAAAGCGCTTGCAAGTGAAAGCTGCATACTCCCGCAAGGACGAGAAGTAACGGAAGGAGCTGCGAAGCAGCGCATCTGGTAAGAATGCCGCGGCTCGTTCGCAGTCGGCGATACGAAATCAAACTACACCTCACTTGTTGTTTGCCCCGCAAATGGATTAAGTGCCGAATCGCCTGCGTCGCGCGGTCCACTTCATAGGTTCGCTGAAATCCCTTTTGGATAATGCAGAACGAAAGGCGTAGTCCTGGCAGCATGCACTGATGATGATTTTACGGCAAGACAGGAGGGAGGTGTTGCAGCGTTTTGCTCCGCCAATGCGCCATCCAGGGCTCGCGAGGCTCAATGGGCGCGGGTTTCTCCAGTCGGCTGAAAGGCGATTCCCGAAATAAGGCTGCCCGAAGCAAGAACGTCTCTCATTTGCTCTGGATTCGTGCCGCCGCGAATCGCCGCTTGTTGCAGCAGCCGCAGCGCGTCCGCAGGTGCGGTTCCCTCTGCGAGTCGGAAGATCCAGGGAATATTGGCCGATGTGAGTGACTTGTCGTTACTCAGCGCCACCACCGGGACGAAGCACTTGAGCGCCAATTGTTCCGACAAGTGACTCGAATTCCGATCGAGCGCCACAATTGCAAGCGCATGCTCGTCCATCAATGCATGAACCAATTCCGTAGACGCTGCTCCCCAGCTCTGAGCGCTGTCCACGGGCAGCAGCAACCACGGGCGCACCCCACCGGATTCGTCGCGTAGCACCGCCAGAACTTCCGTCGATTGCGCAGTCTCCTGTGCATTCGGTCCGAATATCAATACGCGCACCGGACCCGGCGGTGCATCGGCAGGCTTGGGGCCTTCGAATCCTACTCCATCCTCGCCCACTCGCGCGTAGGGCGTTGGCGGCAGCACAACCGGCGTGTCCACTCTGGCGGATGGTTGTGCCCCGGCATGCTTTTCCATCGTCGCTACACGATATGCGATTGCGCCGTTGTGCACAGTGCCCAAATACATCGGCGCCACGTTTTTCTGGTCGGGATCGAAAATCATGTGCCCTGTTACACCGTCATATTGTTCGATGTCTGCCAGCGCATCGTGAATGCGCGCGCGGTTCAGGCCGGCTTTGCAAATGGAGTCGAGCAGTGCGTTCATCGCATCAAAGGCAAGCGAAGCGAACTGTTCCGGCTGCTCATGGAAGCGGTCTTTGAAGCGACGGTTGAAATCGAACCACTGCGGATCGTTGTGCGTTGGATCGTATGGGAAGACGGCCTCGAACCCTTCCGCTGCAGGCCCCGCCTCGGCTAGCAACTCTGGCCCAAGTGTGCGATAGGAGCCAAAGACGCGCTGCTTCATACCCATTGCGCGCATCTGCTTGAGGATTCGCGCCGCAGGAATCTCATCGGTCCATAAAATGATTGAGTCGGCGCGAGAGTCCTGTATGACCTGCAACTGCCGCGAGAAATCCATGTCGCCGGGTAGAAACTTCTGCTCAATCACCACCGGATGTCCTAAGCGCCGCGATGCGTCGCGAAACTTCGATACCCCAAACCGGCCGTAACGGTTATTCACGCGTAGAATTGCAACCCGCTTTAGTCCGAGCTCGGTAAAGATGCGGCGCGCCAGGGTATAACTCTGTACGCGATCGTCCTGCACGTCGGTGAAGAACCAGGGAATATAGGTCTCGGGGATGGTGGGATCGGTTGAAGCTGAATTGATAATAGGAATCTCCGCCTTGAGGGCGACGCGGAGAACGATGTGAGTCGATTCGGAACTGATTGAGCCAAAGATGGCCCAATCCTGGTCGTCATAGATCATCTTTACTGCTTCGTCCGAAGCCGATCCCCAGATCGTTGGGTCGGTGGGCCGATCGTCGCCGTAAACGCCATTCGCTTGCCAGTTGTCGTAGTCGTTGTGCAGCATCAGCCGAAATGGCTTGCCACCATAGCCGCCGCGTGCATTTGCCTCTTCAACCGCCAATTGCGCGCCGTGCAACATGCGCAATCCGAACTCCTGGTCCGGGTTGTGTTCGATGGGACCGAAGAAACCGATGCGCACTTCGGCAAGATTCTTCGGTTCGGGAAGATCGCGGCCAGCACCCGAGTAAATGTTGGGATGGGTGTAGTTGAGGTCGTAGGGCGATGCGAATTTTGCATATGGACTGAGGTCTCGCGGCTCTCCCGCATAGGGCTCGACATCGCGATCCCGTGGCGGAGCGGGTGGATGTTTTCCGCACTCGCATACATGCCGTGTGACGCTCGAAACCTCGTTCGGGTTTGGACTGGGGCTCGCGCTCTGGCCAGACACGGGGGCGGCGCCGCCCGTGGCCCACAGACACACTGAGGCCAGCAACCATGCGTTCTGCATTACTGTTACTCCTCGCCGACCATGCTCGTATTAGTGCGGAACATTGCAATAGCTTCAATCTCAATCAATAATTCGGGGCGGCAGAGAATGGCCTGAATGCCAGTCGACGCAGGCAACGGGTCGAGCCCCTGCTCCTTGAAGAACGCAGTCCGCTCCTCGTTGAATACATCATAGTCGCGCTCGATATCGCGCAGGTAACACGTTGTGCGCACAATGTCGTGCCACGTGCATCCTTCGCTCTCAAGCAACCCGGTGATGTTCTCAAACGTACGCCGTAACTGCGCACGGAAGTCGCCAAGATGAACGCTGACGCCGTTCTCGTCGATCGAGGCCGTGCCCGAGATGAGCAAAATCGTCAGCCCGTTGAGATCGATTCTCATGCCGCGCGAGAAGGAACTTGGCTTGGCATACGCGAATGCTTCGTTGAGTACGTTGTGGTTGGTCATAGCACGCTTCTTGACGGGCGCTTGAGCTATGGTTTCGAGAATTTCCGCAATTGCGCTCATTGGTTTTTCTCCTTGCCTTCGGTGGTATTGCTTTGACGTTGAAGTATTCCGTGACTAAGCCCCTTGGCCGTCGCCACCCATATGTCGCTGCCCTGAAAATCGATTCCCAGGATGTAGTTGTGAGCCGGAGCGGTCGTTACCGGAATGAGAGTTACGCGGCCCTGTGCATCGCGTACCGTCATCTCCGGCTTGCCGTCAGTAAGCGACGGACGATAGACAGCCCAGTTTGTGCCGTCGTAATAGGCCAGCCCCTTGTCGGTGCAGAACCAGGCGTGGTTCGCATCAATGCCCTTCACGAAATTCGTAAAGTTTGAGGGCAGCCCGCTGTCCTTGGTCAGAAAATTGTGCCAATAGCGGCCATCGTAGCGGCTGTCGCCGAAATAAGTCGATGCCCACACAATCTTGTCCACATAGCTAACCGAGGAAACAATTTCGTGGATCAGTCCCTGGTCCTTAAAAAGAACCAATTCGTTCTCACCGTCAGGATCCTCGTATTTGTCCCAGCGTCCGGTCGTCTGGTCGAACTCGAGCAGGCCGCTACCCCACACGGCAAAATAGACTTTGTCCGCGGCAGCGGAGACTCCATAAACCCAAATCTCGATCATCGGGGAGTTGCGCTCGTTGTAAAGCGACCATTCACCGGTGCGCAGATTCAGACGGCACGCACCAGCCGCGGTGGCTACCCACACATTTTCGCCCTCGACGGAGACACCGTAGACCACGTCGTTGCTCAGTCCCGAATTCAATTGGGTGTAGCTTTCAATGCGCCCAGCTGAGATGCGGCTCAACCCGCCCATGGTGCCTGCCCACACATCGCCAGTGCGTTTGTCCAGCGCCAGCGAGAGCACCGCCCGGTGTGCGAGTCCGTCTTTGGTCGTGTAGGTCTTCCAGGAATGGTTCTCGAAGACGGCAAGACCATTCTCCGTGCCTGCCCACACGCGGTCTCCATCTACCAGTACCGCGAAGACGTGATTGTCGGGCAGGCCGTTGTCCGTCGTGAAATTGTCAAAGCGAAAACGCGGCATCTGCGGCACCGATGCGTGAAGAGGCCGTGGCGCGGTCATCGCCACTCCCTTTGCCGGCGCTTTCTGCGCGGCGGCCTCTAGTGAAACCGCCAGCCCCCAGCAGGCCGCAACTGCGAGCGTCGCTATCGCCCATGCCGTCTTGTGCACGCTCTTCTTCATCGCGTCCTCAGATACTCAATCAAGTCGTTAAGTTCGTCCTTTGTCAGATCGCTGGTGCGGCCGTGCTTATCTTCGGGGTTATAAACGGTCCAGATCTCTTCAAGCGTTCGTGCCGACCCGTCGTGCAAGTAAGGCGCGGTAAGCGCGACATTCGTCAGCTGCGGTGTATCGAGCTTGCCAGTGTTGTCCGTTTGCTTCTGCGTGCCCACATTGAAGGACTTCTGGCTCGTGCCCTTCGGGCCGCTGTGGCAGTAGAAGCAGCGATTGGTCTCCGGGATCGGCTTGCCAAATCTGTCGATGGCCCGCTCAAACAGCGCCTTGCCGCGTTCCTGGCTCGGCGTCAGCTCGTGGCCCGGCAGACGCCATCGATTGGGCCTGGGCGGAAGATTAAGAACGTAGAATGCCAGGTCCGTGAGTGTGAGGTTTCCATACTGCTCCGAGCGCCAAAAGTACATCTCCGTTCGCGGTCCGCATTCAGTGGGTATGTCGGGATTGCCGCCATTCCACTTGAAGGGTTCAGTGCCTTTGAGATCCTCGATCAGCCTGTTGTCGACAATGTCGCGGCCAAATCCATCCGGCTCTAGATCCCATTGCAGCCCATCGAACGTTGAATCGATATGGCAGCTTGCGCAGCCAATCTGTCCCTGGAACGAGTAGCGCGCTGTGTAGAAGGTCTGCTCGCCGCGGCGCAAGGCGCTCACAACCTTGGGTCCATCGAGGGCGATCGTGGATGCCACCCGATTTGTACGCGGGTCAATGATGCTGATTGTGTCTTCGAGACGATTGGCAACAAACAGTCTGCGGCCGTCGGGACTGAATGCCACTCCGCGCGGATTGTGCCCAACCGGAATGCGCGCAATGACGTAATTCGCGCTTGCCGAAAGGTCCTGCGCAAACGATCCGGAGGCTGGGTGCGGGCGCGTGCGGATGAATTGAAGCAACCGCGCCACATCGATGGCCAGCACGCACTCCGATCCTCCAGCAGTGACGTAGAGTCGCGATTTATCCGGTGAAATGGCCACGCCGAACGGCATCGATGCGTAGCGCTCCAACTCGTCCAGCGGAATCTCGACGGGCTTGCCCACATCGGCGCCAAACAGAGTGAGCGTATAAGCAAAGGCTCCGCCGTGCTCAAGATGCGCCAGCGGAACGAGATTCTTGGGATGATACTCGGCCGCCGCGCCCAAGCGGCCATCCGTCGAAAGGGCGAGATGAAAAACACCCGCGACACCTGGGAGCGGAATGCGGTCGACGACCATGGCGCGCTCGGTGTCGATTACGGTGATTTCGGAATTGGGTGCGGTGCGATGCGGCGTGGCATTGGGATAGACGTGCGTGGCGTAGATCCACTTGCCATCGGGCGAGAGAGTCAGATAGCTGACGCCTCGACCGGCCATCAGGCGCTTCATTTCAACGCCGGTGTGCGCGTTGAGAACGGCGATATCGTTCGAAATTCGATCTGCAACGAAGATCTGATTGCCGGCACGATCTTCGACAACGCCGGAAGGCTCTGCGCCAACATTCCAGGTCGCAATCACGGCGAGCATATTCGTGTCGATGACCGAGAGCGTATCGTCCCAGGAGTTAGTCACAAAGAGCCGGCCACCGGTAGCAGAAAGCGCCATGCCGCGCGGCACGTGTCCAACAGGAATCGCCTTGACCGGCGCATAGGTACGCGCATCGAGAACGCGCACCTCGTCGGTCTGCTCACAAAGCACGTAGAGCCTCGCTCCATTGGGCGAGGGCAAAATCTCAAGCGGCGAAGCATATACGAGTGGAAGCGGCGAGGCGGCGCGCTCATCCGCTTTCACCGGGCGTCGCAGTGCCGGCCACAGTGCAAGAGCCATCAGTAGCATGACCGCGAACGGCCCGCTTATCCGGCTGATGCTTGCAGCGAACTGCTCCGTCGTAGGTTTCATTGCTTAGGCTCCTCGACAGTAAGAACGCGATCCGCCGCGAGCTTTTCGAGCATTTGTTCGCGCCCACTAGGCCAGTGAACAATGAGCTTGTCAACGGTCGTGGCCGAACCCAATCCAAAATGCAGCCGGCTGTCGTTCTGAGAGAGATAACCGGAGCCAGCCACGCGCTCTGCAGTCTGCCGTTTGCTCGCGGCGAAGACCTCAATGCGAGCGCCTATACCATCGCGATTGCTCTTTGTACCCACCAGCTTTATCTCTATCCAGTGGCCTGTATCTGTCGAAACATTTTCGAGCAGAGTTCCCGGCGCACCCAGATTCACGAGATAAGCGCCGACCCTGCCATCGTTTTTGTAATCGGCAAAGCAAGCGCCGCGCGCCACAGTGCGATTGCTCAACACCTGGCCGGCCTGGCGCGAAACGTCCTCGAATTTTCCGTTTCCAAGCCCTCGAAAAAGTGTGTGCTCCTGCGGAATCAGGTGAATCAACCCGCCGTGAAAGATCAGAATGTCTGATTGGCCGTCGTTGTCGAAGTCGTAGACGCCGGTTCCCCAACTCACGTATTGCGCGTTTGCCTGCGAGATGCCGTTTGAGGCACCCAAATCATCAAAGCCCTTCGACCCCGTGTTGCGCAGGAAACGGTTGTAGTGGCCATCGGTGACCCACAAGTCGAGCATTCCGCGGCCCTCGAAATCGGCAAAGACCGGACCCATGGACGAAGTTGCTTCGCCGTTCTGGCCGAAGGCCGTGTCGGTGTCGTTCGCAATCTCTTCAAAAGTGCCGTCGTGCTTATTGTGAAACAGAAAGTTTTCCGTGCGGTCGTTGGCAACGTAGATATCGTCCCAGCCATCGTTGTCAAAGTCGGCTGCAGTCACTCCCATGGTGCGGCCCACATAGTCGCCGATGCCTGACTTCTCAGTCACATCGGTAAACGTACCGTCGCAATTATTGTGAAACAGCATGTTGGTTTCGCCCGCATAGTCGAGCGGCCCAGGGTAGTTATCCGCGGCGTAGAAAGCGTGATAGGTGGGGTCGAATTTGACGTAGCGGCCTACAAACAGATCGAGGCATCCGTCCTTGTCGTAATCGAGCCAGGTGGAACTGATCGCCCACCCATTGACCTTGATGCCGGTCTTTGCGGTCACATCGGTAAAGTGACCTTTGCCGTCGTTGTGATAGAGGACGACCTTGCCGTAGCCGGTGACCAGCAGGTCTTCAAAACCGTCGTTGTCGTAGTCGCCAGCCGAAACTGCGACGGAGTACATATCCGGGTCGAGTCCCGAACTCTCGGTTACATCGGTAAAATGCCCGTTGCCATCGTTGCGATAGAGATGATTGTGAGGCAGCGGGCTCGGCTTGTCCTTCAGCGGAAAAGGATGCATCGAGTCATCGAGCGGGCGGCCGCTGACGACATAAAGCGACTGACGGCCCGAGCTGTCGTAGTCGAACCAGACGCACCCTCCGCCGGTTCCCTCAAGCAGCGAGCCCAACTGGCGCGAACCAAAACTGTGCGTAAAGCGGATACCCGCCTTGTCCGAGGCGTCTTCAAAGCGGATGCTTGACTGAATGGATGCTTGCGGTGGAACTGTCCCCGCCTGCGCTGCGGAAGCTGTTCGTGCGAAGAAGAGGGTGCAAAAGATCAATAGAAATATATGCTTCACTTTACTTGCCTCCCAGCGCATTGATCTGCGACTGGCTGACGGCCTTTGCGCCGGTTAAATCTACGGGAACGGTTGTCCGCATCAGCACATCCGGGACACGATTCTCTGACGCACGCTCGGGGCCGGTATGGCAGCCAGTACAGATACGCTGCTCGCCGCTGCGAATCCAGAACCATCCGTGCTCCTGGCGCATGATCGCGCCCTTTGCGTTGAGCAGGGCGAAACGAATGGGCATGTCGGAAGGTGTCTGCACAAAAAAGGAACCATCGGCCTCCACGGGCGCGGTGCCATTCATAGTCACGCGGCCGTGCACATCCAGCGTCTCTAGCCGGACCGATGCGGGCACTACCGCCAAATCGCCTTCACGCGACAAGCGCGAGTCCAGGGCAAGCAGGTTTGCATAGTGCCAGGGATGCAGCGCAGTCGGATGATGGTTGGGCCGGGTTCGCGGGGAAATCAGAACCGGGTCGACGAGATTCTCGCCGCTCACGGCGATCACAGTTTGCGTTGCGATCGGTGCGGACTTCGGCCCGCCTGACTTCAGCAGCTTGAGCGCATAATGCGCAACGGTTGAGGCCCGCGCGCTTACCAACCAATCCCCTTGCGCCGTCTCCGAAATGCCACCGGCGTATTCGGCGTGCGGCCCAACTACAGGAACCTCATGCGCCATCCGCGAAGTAAACCGCGCGAGTGAACTCCCGTGCGTGAATATCACGTCGCCCGACGCCAACTGTGTGCCGCCCCAGCGCGCCCGCCCGTGATCGCAACGGTACGACTCAACGCCCGAGCCATCTGAATAAACCATGTAAAGCTCAGGTGTCGATCCCGAACCAAGCGGAAAATTCGCTTCAAACAAGATGCGCCCATCCAGCAGCACATCCGTGGGAATCGCACTTCTCTGCACGTGAGAGATGGGAAGTAAAGTCTCTCCGGCATCCACGGCTACTGGAGCCATCATCGAGGGAGATGCCTTTCCTGCGACTAGGAGTTGATAGCCCGCAGCGGTGCGGGCTGCATAAACCAACTGCCCGGCAGGCAGATACAAAGGGCGGATAGCATCGGTTGAACTCGCAATTAGCCTGCGCACCGAACCATCCGCAAGCGTGAGCTCCCATATCTGCCATGGATCGGTCGCAGCTTGCTTGCCGGCAAAGAGTACCGACTTACCATCGAAAGAGACGTTTGGGTCCGCGCTGGCGGCAAAACCCTTCACCAATGGCGCCGTGTTTCCATGGTGAAAAAGCAAAAGTTGCGCGCCCTGCGGGAACCGTTCCTCGCCGCGCAGCGCTGCCAGCGGCTCGTAAACAGGCGCGGCAGTGACGATGATGTCCTGGTCCAGAATTTTTGTGACGCCGGGTGCGGAGCCGCACACGGAAACCAGCGTGGCAGCCATTTCGGCCATCAACAACACACGGAATCGCAACCTCATCCAAGTGCCTCCACGGGATGGATTCCGGAAAAACCGTGGCGATAGGTCTCGCTTTGATTTGCTGTGTCGGCGCGCAGTGCGATCCACGGCTCAAGCGCCGCCATCATGGACTCGAATTCCGCAAAATCAAGTGACTGGTCGCCATCGCTCAGTGCCTTACCGGGATTGGGATGCACCTCGACAATTAGGCCATCCGCCCCGGCGGCGATTCCGATGCGCGCCAATGCGGGAACCAGATCGCGATGGCCGCATGCGTGGCTGGGGTCGGCGATTACGGGAAGATGGCAAATCTGCTTGAGCAGCGCGATGCCGGCGGCATCGAAAGTATTCCGCAAAGCTGTCTCAAAGGTGCGGATGCCGCGCTCGCACAGGATGACATTGGGGTTGCCGTTGTCGAGAATTATTTGCGCCGAGTGGAACATGTCCGAAATGGTGGCGACCATGCCGCGCTTGAGCAGAATGGGCCTTCCCGACTGCGCTGCCGTCGCAAGAAGGGAGTAGTTCTCCATGCTGCGGGAGCCAATCTGCAGAATGTCGGCATACTCGGCGACCAACGCGACGTCGTCTTCCGACATCACCTCAGTAACGATGGCCAAGCCGGTTTCTTCGCGCGCCTTTGCAAGCAGTTTGAGGCCTTCGAGGCCCAAACCCTGGAATGCATAAGGAGAGCTGCGAGGCTTGAAGGCACCGCCGCGCAAGGCTTGCGCGCCATTGCCGCGCACATGGTGAGCGGTGGCCATCAGTTGGGCCTCGGACTCAACCGAGCACGGCCCTGCCATGATGGTGAATTCATCTCCCCCAATCGCGAAATCGAGCACCCGCACCACTGTTTGGTGGCCGGTCGCTCCGATTAGCACGTCGGGTGTCTCGGCAAAAAGTTCTTGCCAGCTTGCACACACCCTGTGCGCTCCATTCTGGGGAAGGATCAGTCTACCGCCGCTCCAGTTACGACGCATCAATCGAAAGGTTGAGATAGAGCGAAATGCCGCGAGTGCCTTTTCGCTGGCCTGGATGCGGCTAAGGCTAATCAGATCAGTGCAATAGGGGGCGGATGATAGCCGAAGGACTTATCCACGAAAGCGGTAACGGCCAGTGCTACCTCATCCTGGAAAGGCCGCGCTACAACCTGCACGCCGATTGGCAGTCCTTCAGGCGATTTGCCGACCGGTACCACGGCTGCTGGTGCGGCCAACGCGTTGAACCACTGCGTGTGCCGCACCGCATCGAGGTAGCTGACGGATTGGCCCTCGACGCTCCACGTGCGCTCACCATGGCGAAAGGCGGGAATACTCGCCACTGGACAGAGCAACACCGGGAATTCAGTCATTTCTCCGAGGACTTTCGAACGCAGCAGATCCAACTCTGCCCAGGCGTTGAGCAATTCGGTAGAGGTCAGCGGCCCGGCGGCTTCAGCGATAGAAAGAAACTCCGTAAAGATGGGGCTCAGCCGATCGCGCTTCCCGCGAATCTCTGGCTCATAGAACATGGCTCCGCATTGGACGAAAAATATCCACCAGATCTTACGCAACTCCTCCAATGCGCGCGGGCGGAAGGGCTCCACACGAAATCCTGCGTCGCGCAGCGCTTCGGCCGCCGCGCAAACCGCAGCTCGAGTCTCTTCCGTAACCGCAACCAGGCCATCGTCCTCGAAGAATCCAATCGTCTGGGCTCGCAATTGGTCGAGCGAGGGCTTGTTGAACGCCAACGGAGGACTGACGGGGTCGCCCGGATCCTGGCCGGCCAGGGTGCGGAACAGCAGCTCGACATCGCCGATGGTGCGTGCCATGGGCCCGACGGCTCCCAAAATCGAGAACGGACCAACGCACGGCGGCAGATGGCCGCGACCGGGAATCCGCCCCGGCGTGGGCTTGAGCGAGCAGATGCCCGTGAAGTGCGCAGGCGCGCGCACCGAGCCGCCGCTGTCGCTACCCAGCCCGCCTGCCGAAAGCCCCGCCGAAATGGCCGCCGATTCGCCGCCGCTCGATCCGCCCGGCGAGCGCTCCAGGTCCCATGGATTGCGGACCCGCCCGTGAAGCAAATTCGCGCTTTCGTACGCCATCAGAAACTCCGGGCAATTGGTCGTGCCCAGAATCAAAGCTCCCGCCGCGCGCAGCCTTCCCACCACCACCGCGTCTTCTGCCGGAATCTCGTCCTTGTGCAGCAGGCTTCCGATTTCGCACCGATGCCCGGCCGTGGCAATCGAAGACTTGATGGTCACGGGCAAACCATGCAGCGCGCCGCGTGGCTCTTTCGCTGCGTCGAGCCGCCGCGCCTGCTCTCTTACGCGCTCGACATCGAAGTCGGCGAAGACGTTGAGCTGCGGATTGAGCCGCTCGATCTGACGGATGTGGGCCGCCGCCAGTTCAGTCACTGAAATATGCCCAGCGCGCAGCAGTTCCAACTGCTTTTCCGCCGGTGCCAAAACAACCTCGTTCATGGCCGCGCTTCCGGTTTCGCTTGAGGAGCGAGATCGTCAAATGGTGTGGAGGGCAATAACTGGTAATTGAATCGATACGATCGCACCGGCTCACCTGAATCGAAGCGATCGTTCCAGTTCAACTGGTAGTCGAGCGCGCCTGCGTCACTCGGATACGCTTCGCCCGCCGGATATGGATAGGCCGTCATCCCGTGAAAGGGCAGTTGAGCCACAGTGAAGGGCGAAGCATCCCACCAATCCATGTCTTTCACATACCCGTTGGCATAGAAAAAGTAATCGCGCTTCCAGTGGGCAGGCAAAGTTGGCAACTTGCCTGTGTAGAACTCGGCTCGAATCTCTTCGCCACTCCCCAGGATGACAAATCGGTCGTCGACACTATTTAGCAATGGCGTCACGTCTCCCATGCGCGTGTAGTTGCCGCGTTCGCGCTGAAAAGGGCCGCTGAGGCTCACGCGGTCGTAGTCGTAGTCCAGGTCACCGGGACTCGCGCCTTCTATTTGCGTCGGATAACCGCGGAAGTGCAGCGTTGCCGATGCAAGTGGTACGTCATTTGCTACGGCTCTCGCATCCTCGCTTTGATCGATCAGCACCTGGTCCCAATAGATTTCGAGGTTCGTCATCAGCCGGATGCGCCTAGTGCCCGCCGGCAACTTCCCAATAAGATCGACCACGATAGTCCGCTCCAGCCCCGCCGGAAATCCTGCCTCGCCCGCTATGCGCTGCCACGAGCCGTCGGGCAACTCAGCTTCGACATAAGGAGAGATGGGCTTGATCCCTGCCTGCCACGCCGCATAAAGTGATGTCGCGCTAAAGTAGTTCACGTATCCGCTCATCAACAATCGCAGCGGAGCCGCCGATTTAACGACGCCCAGGTCCAGAGTGAGCGCGTGCAGATTGGCAAAGCCGTCGTAAGGCAGCGCCGTAAAACCGCTCGCAAAAACGTGATCGCGGCGGCTCAACCGGTCGAGCACATCGCGTCCTTCACCGTCCCGCGCGCCCAATGGCAATCGCGTATCCGCGCTCGCAACCACGCGGCCAGAAGCAAACGGTGGATCGTCGAGAAAGCGCTCGTCAGGATTCACTTCCACATCTTCCGGGTGATCGACCGCGAGCAAACGCAGTTGGTCGATGTAGTTCACCTCTTCCATCGGCTCCATGAAACGCAGACTCACTTTGCCGCCGGCCAGAGCCACGTTCGCGCCGTCGACCTTGACCCATTCTCCCGGATTCGGAATGTTGCGCCGCTGCGGCGTAAACCAGTGCCCCACCACCGCGGCGCCAATCACGTCCGTCACGAATTTGTAGCGGCGCCCATCCCAGGCAAAGAGTACAGGACAGGAACTGCCGCGCCGGTCCGTCTCTTTCATCGCAATAACCGACTGCTCGGGCAGATCGATCTCGTCCTGCAACACGCCCGTTGGCCACAGAATGCGCAACAGGTCGATCTTTGACGCGCTGCCCAAGCCAACAAGAATTTGAGGAGCGGCTTGCGTCTGAAAGCCGGACGCGCCTGCCAATTCCCACTTCTGCCAAAGCCCATTTGCGAACACTTCCACCTTGACGCCCAGCGCGGTCTTGTTATCGGCAAAGCCTGCCAGGTCAAGCCGTACAAAGTGATTCTTGTTTGCGCCGATATTCCGCAACAGCACTGGCGGAGCATTCTCCTGGGTCACGATAAGGTCAGGCGCACCACCGCCGGCGATCTCCGCCGCAATTAACCCGCGGGGCGAATGCAACGCAATCTTGTCCAGGCCCAGCTGCGAACTCACATCCTCAAATCTGCCGTCGCCCCGGTTACGAAAAACACACACATGGGGTCCGTCCTTCATCTCGACAATCGCCGCCAGATCGATCCAGCCGTCATTGTCGATGTCGATGGGGGTCAGACCCCATCCGCGTATTGCATCCTTGAGCGGCAATTCGACGCGCACGAAGCGCCGCCCCACATGATCCGGAGCTTCGACGTTCCGCCACAGTGTGAGTCCAGGCGCTCCGGCATGACTCACGGCAATGTCCATCCATCCGTCTTTGTCGTAGTCAAGCACAGCGATGCCAACACTGGGCGGAAGATTGGCATCTTCAAATAGCGGCTGAGTGGGATACTTTCCTTCGCGCGGATTCACGTAGATCAGCGGGGACGGTCCCTTGCCAGTTATAGCAAGATCGACGGCGCGATCATTGTTGAAGTCAGTCAGAATCGCGGCAGCTGTGTCGCTGCTTCCGCCCAATCCTGTCTCTTCCGACTGCTCGGTAAACGTCCCGTTGCCGTTGTTGCGCCATAGCACGTTCGGCGAACCGCCCGGCTTGAGCGGCGCGCCCGTCAACAGAAGATCCAGATCGCCATCGTGGTCATAGTCCACAAACGTAATCCCTGACGGCCGATTGCGCGCAGCAAGGCCGCTTTCCGCTGTCATGTTCCTGAACTGTCCATGCCCGAGATTTTTGAACAGCAGCACTCCATCGTCAAGCGCCACGGCCAGATCGTTCAGCCCGTCTCCGTCGTAGTCACCAACCGCGCAGGCCACAGCATGGCCCTCTGCTTTCAGTCCAGCCGCCGACGCATCGAGTTGCTCGAAATGTCCGTCGGCTCCGCGATGCAGAACGCGAATAGCCTGCGCGCCCGTCTGCATCAGCACCAGATCCATTTGTCCAGATCCGGTCACATCCATCATGCAGGCCCCGCCGCTCCCGACAAATGAAGCTGCCTGCTTTCCCGCTCCCTGTCTTTCGGCAAGCATCGGTTCCGCAATCAGCCGCACCGGAATCATTGCGTGCTGGATCTCTTCCGGCCCCTCAACAGCAGTCACAACAGAGTAGTGTCCCTGCTCGCCGTAGCTTAGGCCGAGAGCCGACGAGATCTTGGTGTTGGTCAGATGCTGAAAGCGGGCAAAGTGCGTCCGTGCCTCGGCTGTGCGGCCCGTGCGCTGCAACGCGCGCGCCAGTCCAAATTCAGCAGAAGCGTGCAATGGATTGATTGCCAACGTCTCCTGAAAAACAGAAATGGCCTTATCGAAGTCCTTCATCTCCTGGTAGCAGGCGCCCTCAAAATACAAGGAGTCCGCGTCGCTGGGATCGATCTTGATCGATTCCTGAAAGCTGGCCAACGCCAACTCCAGTTCGTTGGCTGAACGCTGCGCCAAGCCCTGGTTGTACCACGCTTGCGCGCTCTTCGGGTCGAGTACGATGGCCTGTTTCAATGCAACCTTGGCGTCGTCCAGTTTCTGCAAGGTAAGCAGCGAAATGCCCTCGTTGACTTCGGCCTGAGCAAGTTGCGGGTCCTTCTTGAAGGCTTGAGCGAAGCTCTCCGCAGCGCGTTCGGTAAGCTGCTGGCCCATCTGCGCCACGCCGCGGTTATTCAGCCGGACCGCCTCTGCGTCATAGCGCGCCTGTGATTCTGCCAGAGCAGCGGCCAGAAGCAGGATCGCGAACACCATGGTTGTTCGTTTCGTCATCGTTCCCATTTCCGAAGATCCCCAATCGTTTTTGAACCTCCAGTGTACGCGAGTGCCTCGTGATGGCGCACTGACCGATCGCTCGATCGCACCAAGCGGCATAATGCCGCGCGAAGTTTATACTTCTTCTGTGGCTCCCTCCCTGAACGATATTAGCTGGCGCGAGTTTCTTAGGCGGCCCGCGTTTGAACCGCCGCCGCCTGAAGTACTTGACGCCTTTACCAGCGCGCCGATCCTTGTCACCGGCGCCGGCGGCTCCATTGGCTCCGCGCTCAGCCTGCGTTTGGCGCGTTACGCCCTGCCGGCGCTGCTTCTGCTCGAATCCGGGGAGAACAATCTCTGCGAACTCCAGCGCGCAATGGCAGATGACCTGAAGGCTTTTCCACGCGCGGCCGCGCCCATGGCGTTTGCCCTGGCCAGCGCCGGCGACCGCACAGTCATGGAGGCGCTTTTCACCGTTCACCGTCCACGCATCGTCTTCCACGCCGCCGCGTACAAGCATGTCCCTCTGCTGGAAGAACAGCCTCTTGCCGCGATCGCGAATAACATCTTCGCGACAGAGACCATCACCGCTGTCGCCTCCGAGTACCGGACGCGCGTGGTGCTGCTGTCTACAGATAAGGCAGTCGAGCCGGCCTCGGTAATGGGCGCCACCAAGCGGGTCGCCGAAGAGATTGTCCTGGCCTCCGGCGGAACGGTCTTGCGCCTGGGCAACGTTCTGGCTTCCAGCGGCAGCGTGACGGAGGTCTTCGCGAATCAGATCGCGCACGGTGGACCGCTTACGATCACCGATCCCGCAGCCCGCCGCTATTTTCTTACGCTGGACGAGGCTGTGAACCTTGTTCTTCTTGCATCCATGCACCCCAACTCTTCCTCCCTGTTGGCTCCGCCACTGCCCGCCATGCACGGCATCGTGGAGCTTGCCCGCTATATGTCGCGCCAACTCGCTCCAGGCCGGGAGATTCCAATCCACTTCACCGGCCTGCGTCCCGGCGACAAGCTCACCGAGCGACTTTGGAGCGACTCCGATGCGACCAAGCCGGTCGGCGACGGCAGCCTGGTCTCCATTTGCATCAGCCAGCTCTCGCCGATTCAATTGCAGAGCGGCCTTGCCGCGCTGCATTCCGCGGCCGAAGTTCATGACATCTCCGGCGCGCTCGCTCAACTGCAATCGCTAGTTCCCGATTTCCATCCCAGCCAGACTGTGCTCGCGCTTGCGCGCCACTCCGGTTCGCGAGCATGCGTATGAATTCCATGAGCACACCGCTTTCAACCGCTGACTCATCCTCCGTGCAGCGCCGCATTGGCGTCGTCACCACATCACGCGCAGACTATAGCCACCTCTACTGGCCGCTGCGCGAACTCGCTGCCCACCCTGCCGTCGAGTTAGGCGTCTTCGCACTCGGGCCGCATCTCTCGCCCGAGTTCGGTTTGACCATTCAGGAGATTGAGCGAGACGGTTTCCCAATCAAAGCTCGCATCGAGTGCCTGCTCAGCTCTGACACCGACACGGGTATGGCTAAGACGATCGGCCTGGCAATTCTTGGTCTGGCCGACGCGTTCACCGCATGGCGGCCCGATCTGCTGCTGTTGATCGCCGACCGCTATGAGATGCTGGCGCCCGCCTCGACCGCACTCGCGCTCCGCATTCCCGTTGCTCATATCGAAGGCGGTGAAGTGAGCCAGGGCGCCATCGATGACCAGGTGCGCAACGCCCTCACCAAGCTCGCTCACATTCATTTCACCTCCACTGAAACCGCGCACTGCCGCGTGATCTCCATGGGCGAGGAGCCATGGCGCGTACATCGTGCCGGCGCGCCCTCGCTCGACCACCTGCGCCGTTCCACGCTGCTCGACCGGGCAGCGCTCCAAGCCCGCCTGGGTCTTGCGCTCTTGCCGCCCACGCTCGTTACCGCCTGGCATCCCGTCACCATCCTCCGCGACACCAATGCCGAGGCCGATTCCTTTTTCGCCGCGCTTGCTCAGGCGCCCGGCCAACTCATCTTCGTCTATCCCAACGCCGACGCCGGCGGTCATGCGCTCATCGAGCGCACCAAGGCGCTTGCCGCAACGCGTGCAAATACGCACGTCTTCGTTAACCTCGACGCTGTCACTTACTGGAGTCTTCTCGGCCAGGCCGACGCGCTCGTCGGCAACTCCTCCAGCGGCATCATGGAAGCGGCCTCCTTTGCGCTGCCGGTGGTCAACGTGGGAATGCGCCAAAAAGGCCGCGAGCGTGCACGCAATGTGATTGACGTTGATGCTGAGGCGAATGCGATTCCAGCGGCCATTCAGCGTGCCCTCAGGCCGGAGTTCCGCAAGAGTCTCGCCGGCATGGAGAACCCTTATGGCGAAGGAACCGCAGCCGTCATGATTGCGCGCGTTCTGGCCTTCGCCCCGCTCGACCGCC
>JBARBP010000060.1:0-5795 GCA_049793195.1 Occallatibacter sp.
GATGAACGCAGCGAAGAGCTTGTGCAAGTGGATTTTCGTGACACGGGCAACCTTGAGTCGCGGCTGGTTCATTCGTTTTCGTCGGCCGCAGCAATTGAGCGATGTGAGCATGGAATTGCCAGACTGATGGCTCTGGTTCCCACAGGTGCCCGGGAGCGGGTTGAGGTGCGCGCCAGCTCGCCCACCGACGTGGGTCTGCTGCTGCACGGCTTGGAATTTGCATGCGTGCGCCACGGCGTCTCGGGCCGCTCCTTTACCCGAGAGAATGAAGTGACGTTTGGCGCAGGTGTTAACGAGACTCCTCTCACCGAGGAGAATGAAGACCTGTGCAGGGAACTGCTCGCAAGGCTTTTTCGAAGCCGACATCCCGATGGCGCCCACACCAACTCGCTATTTCGCATGCAGCCGGAGCACTGGCTTGAGTCTCGCTTGAGACGTGAAGTCGCCGATCTGCTTCCGGGACTGCGCGGCGATCTGATGTACTCGCAAGTTCCCGCGCTCTCTAGCGGTGACCGCGGCCTGCTAGATCTGCTGACTCTCGACCGTCATGGCCGGCTCGCAGTCATCGAACTCAAGGCCGATGAGGATCTGCATCTCCCGCTTCAGGCGTTGGACTACTGGATTCGGGTTCGCGCGCTGAACGACGATCGGCAATCCGCTGGCGGCGGGCGGCCGCTAACGGCCTTCGAGCGGCAGGGATATTTCAGCGGCGCGGAAGTCTCGCCCCTGACTCCGCGGCTGCTGCTGGTTGCGCCGGCCTTGCGGATTCATCCTGCTAATGAGCCGGTGTTGCGTTACTTCTCCCCACAGGTCGAATGGGAACTCATCGCGGTTAGCGAACACTGGCGGCGTGATTTGAGCGTAGTCTTTCGCAAGCGAAGCAGCGATAGACAAGCAGACAAAGTGAACTCCTGATCTCGCCGCGCATGCGCTGGCTTATTCGCCGCGCTTAAAGACATTGCCGAAGATCGATATCCAACTGAAAATGACTGCGAGCGCACAGCCTGTCAATCCCACGAAGAACACGACTTCCAGCAGGCGCATCATCCAGACAGAAAAGGTGTAAATCATTTTCAGCCGATGATGCTAGACACACTTGCATAGGTTTGGAAACTATACCTTGGTATAGTGTGCGCGGAGAGCGGGTAATTCCGGGCTTCGACGAAGCCGTCGGGCGCGCTGCCTCGAGATCGATGCGGGTCCTTACGATTGAGACGAGCGAGCATGGACTTGCCTCACAGGCTCGGATTCGGTGCGCAGAAGAAAGAGCACTAGGATCATGCCGAGAAACGGCAGCAGGCCGGCGCCAATCAGAATAGGATCGAATGAATGCACAACCGCGGCGTGCCGCGCATCGGAGACAACTCCGACTAGCAGGAAGGCAACAATCGTGCACAGGCCGGCGCCCGTGTTGCTGATCCCGCTCACTGAAGCCACCGAATCGTTTTCAAACAGATCAGCGGGCAGCACGTTGGCGATAGTGGTGAAGCATCCGTAGGAAAATGTTGCAAGAGCAAAGAGCGCTGTAATCGCGTAGACGTTCGCGGTGAAGATTGTGGGGATGAGCAAAAGCATGCCAATGCCCCCTCCGACGATGAATGCCTTGCGGGCCGCTTCAAGGGACCATCCGCGCCGAATCAGCACGCCCGAAAGCCAGCCCGAGAAGAAATTGCCCGCATCGGTGGCGAGAAACGGAATCCAGATTGCCAGCAGGCTGCTGCGCAGGTTGATGCCTTTCGCAACCAGGTAGATCGGGAACCAGTCGGCAACGAAATACCAGACCGGATCGGTGAAAGCCTTGGCGGCGACGATGGCCCAGGTCTGGCGCAGCTTGAGCAGCCCTAGCCACGGCGTTTTCGCGGTGCGTTCGAGTGGGAAACTCGCATCGGTGACGGCGGCCGTGATGAACTGCCGCTCTTCTGCGGAAAGTCGTGGATGAGTATCGAGCGGTTGGTAGAACCGGCGCCAGAAGAAAAGCCAAAAGAACCCGAGCACACCGGGAACCATCACTGCCGGGCGCCATCCCCAACGGAAGTAAATGCCGAGCACAAGGAAAGGCGCAACCGCGCCGCCCAGCGAGCTCCCGCTGTCGAAGAGGGCCGTAGCCAGTGCGCGTTCCTGGCGCGGGAACCACTCGCCGACCACCTTGGTTGCAGCCGGCCAGTTACCGGATTCGCCCGCGCCAAGAAGAAAGCGCAATCCCGCAAAGCTCCAGAAGCCGGCAGCCAATGAAGTGAGCATCGACACGATCGAGTACCACGCGACCGTGAGCGTGAGGCCGCGTCTGGAGCCTATGCGGTCCATCAGCCGTCCAAACGCTGATTGTCCAATGGAATAAGCAAAGCGAAAAGCGATCACGATTGTCGCGTAGTCGGTGTTCGTCCAGTGATATTGGACCTTGAGAAATGGCGCCAGCAATGAAAGCGTCTGGCGGTCGATGTAGTTAATCACTGTGGACGCAAGCAGCAACCCGCCAATCCACCAGCGGAGACGATGGATCAAGCGCGGCGCGGATTGGGACGGCTTGCCGATAGCTCGGCCTCGAAGCAGAGTTGAAAGTTCGTCTAACGCGATAACAGGGCAGAGGAGGCGCGGTCAAGATAAACGATCGCGTTAGGATGCTCCCGCAGAATGGATGCCGGCGCGAGGGGGGTGATCTCTCCCTCGATGCAAGCCTTCACGGCCTTCGCCTTGCGCGCATCCGGAACAATGGCCAGGATTTCCTTTGCCTTGAGGATCTGCCGGATCGACATCGAGACGGCTTGCCTGGGAACTTCGGAGATATCTGCGAACCAGCCTTCGCCGGTCTGCTGTCTGCGGCAAGCCTCATCAAGTTCGACAATCAAGTAAGGCTTCTCGGTTTCAAAATCCGCTGGAGGGTCGTTAAAAGCAAGATGTCCATTTTCTCCAATGCCCACAAAGGCGAGGTCAATTGGCGCAGCGTTTAGCTCTGCGCCAACCCGCTCGGCGACGGCCGCAGAATCAGAATCGACTTCGAGTAAGTGAAATTGAGTGATTCCGGTCTTTTCGATCAGTCTTTCGCGCAGAAACTTCCGAAAGCTGGCCGGGTGATCCGCCGGCAATCCGATGTACTCGTCCAGATGGAACATCTCCACGTTCGCCCAGTCGATGTCGCGTCGCGCAGTGAGTTCGTCGAGAAACTCGAACTGCGATGCGCCCGTCGCTGCGATGATACGGGCATGTCCGCGCTCGGTCAGCGCGTGCTGAAGCGAGGCAGCGGCACGGTCGGCCGCCGCCATAGCGAGGGAAAGTTTGTGGTCGAAAATCTCGATGTCCATGCCCAGCCCCAGTATGCGGTCAGCCCATTCTCTCATTCGGCAGTAGAGGGGGCCCCCCCCTCCCCAAATGGCCAAATTCGTCTGCTGTATGGACTTACGGAAGGGTACCCTAAAATACTGAAGCCGTTGGAGTTGCACGCAAGATGCTCTAAATGCAGGGGTTAGGACCGTTCAGTTTTTAGCGTCTGGCTCCTAGCTTCTGCTGGTGGAGGATGGTTATGAAACAAGTGTGCGCCAAAGGAGGGTAATTATCTGCAAATGGAAGTTCGGGGTATTGGGAGCGGGCCGATCTAAGCGAGATCAACGCATGCGCCGTTGTGGATCGATGCGGATTTGCTGCGCGGCTACTCCGTAGGCTTCCAGCGGAGAATGGGCTTCCTCGCCGCCTGTACCTCGTCAAGACGTGAGACGCGCGTTGAGTGAGGCGCAGTCTTTACCAGCTCCGGCGTCTCCTCTACTTCCTTTGCAATCGACCGCATCGCGGCGATGAAGAGATCGAGTTCTTCCAGCGACTCGCTCTCCGTCGGCTCGATCATCAGCGCGCCGTGCACGATCAGCGGGAAGCTGACCGTATAGGGATGGAAGCCATAGTCGATCAACCGCTTGGCAATATCGCCGGTTTTCACGCCCAACGCAGCTTGGCGCTTGTCGCTGAAGACAACCTCGTGCATGGAGCCTGTCTTGTAGGGCAGCTCGTACAGGTCTTCGAGCTTGTGCCGGATGTAGTTGGCGTTGAGCACCGCATCTTCGGTGGTCTGCCGTAGTCCGTCTGGTCCGTTAGCAAGAATGTAGGCCAGCGCGCGAATGAACATGCCGGTGTTGCCATAAAAGGCGCGCACGCGGCCAACGGATTGGGGCCGGTCGTAGTTCCAATGAAGCTTGCCGTCCTCAGGGGCCGAGATCGGCAGGGGGGCGATGTCTCCAGCCCTTTGCCCGGACTTCGGGTCAAAGAAAGGGGCGCGGAACATGGGCGGGTTACCGGCTATTGGCGGATCGTCATTTATTGTCTCCCAGGTCTCGGAAACCGGCGTGTTCGAAGGGATGTCGCGAACCAGAACAGGAGTCGGCAGAAACGGCTCAAGAAACGCCTTGCACGCCACCGGGCCAGAGCCGGGACCACCGCCGCCATGCGGCGTCGAGAACGTCTTGTGCAAGTTCAGGTGCATCACATCCACGCCAAAGTCGCCGGGCCGCGCCTTGCCGACGAGCGCGTTCATATTCGCCCCGTCCATGTAGAGCAGCGCGCCCTTGGCGTGGAGAATCTCAGCTATCTTGTGTATCTGGCTCTCGAAAACGCCAATTGTCGATGGATTGGTAAGCATGAGCGCCGCAGTCTCTTCATCCACCTGCCGCGTCAGCGCTTCTAGATCAATGCCGCCTTCCGCATTCGACTTCAGGTTTTCAACTTGATAACCGCAGATGGCCGCGGTCGCAGGATTGGTTCCGTGTGCAGAGTCGGGGATCAGAATCTTGCGTCGAGGATTGCCCTGCGATTCATGCCAGGCGCGGACGAGCAGGATGCCCGTGAATTCTCCATGCGCGCCGGCGGCGGGCTGGAGTGTAATCGCGTCCATGCCGGTGATCTCGATCAGGCAACGCTGCAGCAGGTCGATGACTTCTAGAATTCCCTGCGCCAGCGAGTCCGGCCGGTAGGGATGCGCCTCAGCCAATCCTTCGATCCGCGAGACCGCTTCGTTCACGCGAGGGTTGTACTTCATCGTGCATGACCCGAGCGGATACATCCCGAGATCGATCGCGTAGTTCCAGGTCGAGAGGCGCGTGAAGTGGCGAATGATCTCGATCTCGCTCAACTCAGGTAATAGGGGCGCGGTCTTCCGATGGGCATTTCCAAGAAGAGAAGAAAAATCGACCGCGGGCACATCAAGCGGCGGCAGTTTGTAAGCGCGCTTGCCCGGTGAGGACTTCTCTAAGACCAGCTCCTCATTCTGCGTATGGTGCGGGAGGACTTTGCCGGTAGTTGTGGGGATTGTGATTTCGACCATGGGTTTCACGGTGCCCTCTCATCTCAAACCGATCTATTTGCTGAATCAAAGTGCACAATCTGCTTCGTTCTGTAACAGGGCATGACTTTAGTCGTGCCGAAATGCCGCAATTCAGGATCGGGCTTTAGCCCCTGCAACAGCCTGCCCTATGCTTCTGATCGTGCTTTGACTCATTGCGTCTCCGCCTTCTTCTTCGTCAAACTGTCGAAACAATACGGATACTTTTCCGGCGTATCAACCAACCCTGCCTTGACCGGGTTGATTGCAATATAGGCACGATACTTCTTAAGGCTCTCATCGCCTAACACCTGCACCTCTGAGAATCCTTTCTGCCAAACCTCGCCCTTGAATCCGAGTTCATTGCCAAGACGAAATGAGAATCTTCCTTTCACCAACTGCATTGCCTTCTCGACCGTTATCCCGTGATCAATGGTGAACAATACGTGCAGGTGATCCGGCATAACCGCGAAGTCGTGCAGCTTGAAAGTCCGCT
>JBARBP010000061.1:0-11931 GCA_049793195.1 Occallatibacter sp.
CGCGGTCCTGCAACTCCACGCCCACCCCACCGCCTGCTTTTATCTCCTGCCCTCACGCGCATGGGAACTCGCCGTCGGGGTTGCCCTGGCCTTGTCGGAATCCCGCCTCAGCGCCCTCAAACGGCCACCGTGGATCGACAACGCCCTCGCCACCATCGGCGTCCTTCTCATCGTCGTATGTTGCCTCTGGTTCAACAACGCAACCCCATTTCCGGGGCTCGCTGCAGTTCCCCCCGTTCTCGGCGCGGCCTTCATCATTGCCAGCCGCAATAGTTTCATCAACTCCCGCATTCTCGGCTCCGCACCCTTCTCTTACATCGGGCGCGTCTCCTATTCCTGGTACCTCTGGCACTGGCCGCTGCTGGCCTTCATCCGTCTCGGTACCGGTGGCGCGCTGCCGCTGCCGGCTGCGCTTTGGGCAATGGCCCTCTCGTTTGTGCTCGCCGTGCTCTCCTACTACTTTGTTGAAACTCCCTTGCGCGCTTCCAGAAAACCGCCGGCAGTCCTCCTGCGGCGTTACGCCGCTGTCACCGCCGCCTTTGCCGTAATGCTGCTCTTCTTTTATGCAAGAAATGGCTTCTCCAATCGATACGCACAGCTCAATAGCCAGGAAGTCCTGGTCTTCGACCTCCGCTCCAATCCCTGCCTCCTCGAAGACAACAAGCTCCAGGTGCCCCTCGCCTGCTATGACAACAGCCGCCACCAGGACAAGTTCGTTCTCTGGGGTGACAGCCATGCCTCCGCCATCGCGCCCGTCCTCCAGCGAAAGGTCGAGGCCGGCGGTTACTCCTTCGCCTCGATCCTGCATTCCGGGTGCCCGCCCCTCATCGGCGTCGCGCGCTACGACGCCGGAAACCCCAGCTCCTACAAAGTCTGTCTTGAGTTCAATCGGCGCGCGCTACATGCCATCCTCAGCGATCCCGACATCAAAGTCGTCGCGTTGGCTTCCTATTGGGTCTCGACCTTTGATCCTCAGGGAACGCAGCAACTCGTCAGCGACGGCGTCGGCCCGTTAAAGCAGCGCGACGACGCCTCCTCGCTCAAACTCTTCGACGAATCCCTCCGTCACACCGCCCAGGTACTGCTCGATGCGCACAAGCAGGTCGTCGTCTTCAACGATTCGCCATTCTTCCAGATCCAACCCATGTGGCGGATCAGAACCTCGCAGATCAACCTCCGCAAACGCCTTTGGGGCGTTTTGGGCGGCTCAGGCGATCCCGATCCCGGCCTGTCCATCGCCGGAGATCTGGACCCCACGCGACTAGGCGTGCAAAACATCGTCCAGCAATTCGCAACATCCACGCCAACCGTGCAATTCTGGGATCTCCGCAAGCCCTTGTGCGACGGCGGCCCCCTTTGCCGCTATCGCGATGGCGGCCAAATCTACTTCGCCGATGATTCGCACCTCACCGAAACCGGAGCCGAACGGGCTCTGCAAGGCTGGACCCCTCCGCCGCGACAGTAAACCATTGCCCCGGCTCCATCGCGGTCCCTTCCGTGCGCCAAATCGGCATGCTCCCAAGAAGACCCTGCGATCCCAGCTGCCGTCTACTCCGTCGGAATCAGAATCTCCACCCTGTTCTGATCCTCTGGGGTCGTACGCGGGTCGATGACGTAATGCTCGATGCAGAATTCCTCCCGCATCTTGATTCCCTTTTCCGCCACAATTTCAAAGACCCGCCCTGATGCCGCCGGCAGTTCGCTGAATGACCCGGTCAGCACAAAGCGGCTGTATTTGCCGCCGCCGAACTTCTCATACTCGAAAGCTTCTGGCAACCTCTGCGGCGGAGCCGCGAGCGAGAAGCACGCGCGATACACCTTCGGCCCCCGTTTGTAAAAGCTCATGTAGCCCGTGATCTGGTTATGCTCCCCAATAGCGGGCGCCAGCGAATGCGCGCTCTGCCACGCCGACGGTGCCGTTTCCATGAAAGGCCCGACCTTTTCGATATACACATAATGCGTTTCGGGCCAGTCGACCATTTCAGGTTCCTCAGTCAGTTTCATAACCTCTCCTTTGTCGTTGGGGAATAGAGAAAAATCGTCTTCAAATAACGCCGCAGATGATCCAGGCAGGTAGCGGCAACCTGTGTGCTCTGCCTGGCCTTGGCCAGAACGAATGCGCCTTGAATTACCGCCTGTATGTGGTAGGCAAGACTCTCCGCATTCCATCCAGGCTGGATGCCGTACTTGCGGATTGCAAATTCGATGTCCGGAACCAGCGTCGCGGCATGAGCGCACATGTACCGGTCGCAGGCCATCCGGATCTCGGGATGAGTCTCGTACGTCTCCTGCACCATTGTGCCCAGCAGACAGGTGTAATCCGCCAACTCGCCCTGCAGAATCGCCTTGCGGAAATCCACATACCCCAGCAGCCTTTCCAGTGGATCGGGCAGGCCCTGGTAGGGCGCCTGGGAGAACGTCCTCTCCGCAAACAAAGAAAAGTGCTCAGCCGCTCCGAGCGCAAGCTCTTCCTTGCTCTTGAAGTGATGGAAGAAGCTCCCCTTCGTCAGCCCCGCCGCCTCGCAGATGTCTTCAATCCGCGTTGCGCTATAGCCCTTGGCCCGAATTACATGTAACGCCGCATCCAAAAGCTTCGTCTTCGACTCATGCTGAGATTCACTTTGTGTTTCAGTCATTTGCATAAGATACCAACCAATCGGTATAAAACATACCAATCAGTCGGTACACAGTCAAGAAATTTCTAACATGTTTCCCTCCAGCCATCTCCAAATATCAGCGAGCCTGAGGAAAACGACCGGGACACCCCGCCAAAAAATTCCCGCCGCGATGCTGGTTTCAAAGGGTAGGACCCAGCAATCCCGAGCTGCAGCGCCCTCCTTCCGATGCACCCTTTGGAACTTAACGTCGAACATGCCGATAGTGTCCTCACTCTGCGCGGAGGTCGGTTCTCGTGCGGGGAAATAAAGCAACGGGTTGCTGTCCATGATTTCTATAAAAAAATATCTCGATATGGATCTGCAGGAATTGCCTGCTGCGGGATCCTTATCAGGTCGGCTCGATGAGGCCACGATGGAGTGCTACCGCTCCGCTCTCTCATGCATCGGTGCGAATGCAACGCGCATCTATCCGGGCATCGGCGCCGATCTCGAATCACGTTTGCGTGGCCTTGGCAATCGCCTCTCCGTTACCCCGACAGTCGAGTCGCTCGCGCTCACTGAAACCCAGGTCGAAGTCCTCGTCGGGGAATGGGGAGAGCGCACATCCGACCACTTCAAGGGAAAAGCCGATGAGGTTAAGGAGCTCCTCATTGCGCTCGCCAAAGCTGCCGAGTCTGTCGGCAATAAAGATGAGGGCTATTCACTCCACTTCAACGAATTGATTGGACGCCTCGAGCAAATCGCCGACCTGGACGATCTCACCAAGATTCGTTCCTCCATCGTTGAACGAGTCACGGAGCTGAGAGACGGCGTCGATCAGATGGCGCGTGCAAGCAATCGGCTGGTAACACAATTGAAAGCTGAGGTTTCAACCTACGAAACCAGGCTTAAGTCAGTTGAGCATCTGGCCTACCGCGATGAGCTCACGATGGTGGCAAACCGCCGCAGCATTGAAGAGCGGATGCGCTCGAACATCGCGAGTAAGCAACCGTTCTGCGTTGTGATGCTCGATCTGAACCACTTCAAGCATGTGAACGACAAATACGGACACGTCGCCGGAGACGAATTGCTGAAACAGTTCGCCAGGGAACTGCAGATGAATGCGCGCTCCGGAGACCTGGTTGGCCGCTGGGGTGGTGATGAATTCCTGCTGCTGCTCTGCTGCGACGAAGTCGGAGCGCAGTCCCATATCAAACGCATCCGTGATTGGGTATTCGGCAAATACACGATTCAAGCCGGGGCGGATAAGACGCCTATCGAGGTCCAGTTGGATGCCTCCGTCGGAGTTGCAGACTGGCACTCCGGTGAGTCCATCGAGCAGGTGATCGAAAACGCCGACAAGGCCATGTATCTGGAAAAGAACCGTTCGCGGATGCAGCCCGCTTAAGAGGGCGCAATAGAGTAGCCCCAGTCGCAAGACTGGGGTCATCTGCGCGTCAAATCCCCCCAAGACCGCGCTCATCCCGGCGTAAGCCTCTCCAGCGGCGGTAACGATGCCGGAAATCGCCGCGCAAACTCCGCGCTGTATTCATCAACCAATTCCTTCACCCGTTCCGCCTTGCCCGAACGCACAATCAGTCCCGCGTGGTGATGCTTCTTCACGCGCAGCACAATCTCCGGAGCCTCAAATGCCGCCGTATCCGGCTCCGCAGTCTGGGCCAGGCAAAGCACGCTCCCCGCATGCGCCTCGAACGAGTCCGGTAAAACGTAGGCCTCACCGCGAAGGTTGCAAACCTCCAGCCGCGCCCACTCACTCCATAGGTTCACGCCCGTCGCCGCCTCCACAAGGTCGGCAATGAACGCCCCACCCACCCGCGCCGCGATCTCAAGAAAGTAGTAGCGCCCGTCGGCATGTGCCCGGATGTACTCCGCGTGCGTAACGCCGCGCAGCATGCCCAGTGCCGGCGCCAGGCTCGCGTTCAGCGCGGTCAACTCCTGCGCATCCTGGCTCTCCCGATCCACCGTGCGCGTGGTGAACACCCCGCCCTCATGCATCACCTGCATCGGCGGGCGTCCGTATTGGTGCACCACCTGGAACCCCACTTCGCCCTCGCTCACGATCGAGTCCACATGGAAGATATCGCCCGGCACAAACTTCTCCAGCAGGTAGTGGCTCTGCGCGTCGCCCAGGTCGTCCAGGATGCGCCATAACTGCTCCGGCTCATCAATCTTGCGAATGCCCAGCGCCGAGGCCTCCGAGCGCGGCTTCAGCAGCCACGGCGCAGGCACGCGCTCCATGTAGTCGCGCAGCTCGTCATAATTCAGCACCCGGCAAAACTCCGGAACCAGGTACCCTAACGCGCTTGCAATCACGCGCATGCCCAGCTTGTCCCTGTAGCAACCGGCCGTGGTGATGCCCATCCCGGGAACACGCATATGCTCGCGAATCTCCGCCGCCTTTTCCAGGTCAAATTCATCCAGCGCAATGATCCGATCGAAGCGCCTGCCGCGTGCCATCCACGAAACCGTGTTCAGAATCTGTTCGCAGCTCAGCCCCGAGGGCATCGTAACCAACTCTTCGAGTGCCTCGTGCGGCCAATCCCCTTCGCGGAGTTTGTCCAGCGTCAGCAGCGTCGGTTTTACGCCCATCTCCGCGCACTGACGCAGAAAGTCCCGACCCTTCTCGAAGCTCGCAATACAGAGAAATCTCTCGGTTGTGTCCGGCATGGGCAACTCCGGCCTGAGTCGACAATCCCGCCCCAAACTTCCGCCATCTCGCTGGGAAACAGCTTCCGGCTTGGACTCTTCGGCGAGGATAGTTCTACCATAGACGGGTACTGGATCAGTTTGAAGGGTACGGGCTTTCGCTTGAAGGGTACGGGCTTTAGCCCGTACATCAACCCACCAAAATCAACGCGGGCTTTAGCCCCTGAGGGAATGCTCATTCAAACTGGCCCACGACCCGTAGTCGCTGCGCCCGAACCCTCATTTCTGCACCAGGGATAAAGAACAATGCTCTCCGCGGTTGAAATCATCGACCTGCAAGACCGGTTAACGGGCGCCTGGCATCTGCCGACCGAAAGCGCCGAGGCCCGAAATGCAGCCCCCGACGTGTCTGCTGACGATTGGCTTCTAGCCGTTTCCCGCCAGCATCGTGCCAACTTCGACCTCTGGCACATTGAAGATGAGGCCCGCGCTCCCGGCGTCAATGACTGTGAACTCGCCTCCGTCAAGCAGCGTATCGACAAAACCAACCAGCTCCGCAACGACCTGGCCGAGCAACTCGACTGCGCCTTGCTTGCTTGGCTCGAGCCTCAGTCCTTGCCCAACCTCAACGCCCCACTCAACTCAGAGTCGCCGGGCCTCATTATTGACCGGCTTTCCATTTTGGCTCTCAAGATCTACCACACCCGCGAAGAGACCCTGCGCACGGACGCACCTCCAGGCCACGCCTCCCGCAATTGTGACCGCCTCGCCATCCTTCAGAACCAACGCGCCGACTTGGCCGGATGCCTCGATGCCCTGTGGCGCGAAACCCTCGCCGGTACTCGCCAATTCAAGCTCTATCGCCAGTTGAAAATGTACAACGATCCCGCTCTCAACCCGGCCATCTACCGCAAAATTCCCGACCAATCCCCGGCATGACCCCACCTCGTACCCAACCAACCACTTTCTCCACATCCGGCTCCCCATTGACGTCTTACGGGGTTATGCGTATAAAAGGGGCCTGAGTAGCGTTATTCCCGCACGCGGGCTCTAAGCCGGTGGCAGTCCGGTATTATCGGGCGTTCAGGAAGTCGCGCTCCAGGCAAAACCATGACGCAAGAGGCCCCATTCGTGGCTCCCAGCAGCAAAAAAACTTCCCCCGTCCCTGTCAAACCCGACAGTCACTCGACTACGGGCGCGGCGCCTTCTTTCCAGCACTATCAGGCCGCCGTCCAGTTGCTCCAGCAAGGCAAGTTCGAGCGCGCCCTGGCCGCCTTTGAAAAAATGCTCCCCACCGCCCCGCTCGAAATCAGGGAACGCTGCAAGATGTACATCCACACTTGCCAGCGCCAGCTCGAGCGCCCAAACCTCACCTTCGCCACCCCAGAGGAACACTACGACTACGCCGTCTCCAAATTGAATACCGGCTACTACGAAGAGGCGCGCGAGCAGTTCAGTGCCATCATTTCCGGCTCTCCGAGCGCCGACTACGCTCTTTACGGCCTTGCCTTGCTCGATGCCATCACCGGGCAATCCCAGGATTGCCTCGACCACCTCGCCAGGGCCATCGAACTCAATCCAAGAAATCGCCTCCAGGCCCGCGTCGACAACGACTTCCAAAGCATGGTGGACGATCCCCGCTTTACTGAATTGCTGTATCCTGAGATTCCGTAAGGCTTGTTTTGAATACCGCGATCCCTGAAAACGGCAACCTCCCTCCAGCACCTCTCTCCGGCGCCGGTTCCTCCGTGTCGATTCAGCCCATGCGCGTAGTGGCCATCGGTGGCGGCACCGGCCTCTCGACTCTTCTGCGCGGACTGCGCCGCCACGTCGCCGTTGCCACTCCTGGCCAGAGAACCTACCCTCAGGGAGCCATCGCCGACCTGGCTGCCGTCGTTACCGTCACCGACGACGGTGGCTCCTCCGGTCGCCTGCGCAAGGACTTCAACATGCCCCCGCCCGGCGACATCCGCAACTGCATGGTCGCCCTCAGCGAAGAAGAGCCCCTCCTCGCCCGCCTCTTCGACCATCGCTTCCGCGGCGGGGACGCCCTCCAGGGACACAACTTCGGCAATCTCTTTCTCGCCGCCCTCACTGAGATCACCGGCGACTTCCTCCAGGCCATCCAACTCTCCTCCAAGATCCTCGCCACCCGCGGTCGCATTTACCCAGCTACCACTGTCAACACCACCCTCGTCGCCGAAATGGACGACGGCTCCTTCGTCCGCGGCGAAACCAACATCACCGCCAGCCACCGCCGCATCGTCGAACTCACGCTCGATCCTCCCGACCCCACTCCGCTTCCTGAAACCATGGAAGCCATCAAGCGCGCCGACCTCATCACCGTCGGCCCCGGCTCCCTCTACACCTCGCTCATCACCAATCTCCTCGTCGATGGCATCCCCTCCGCCCTCGTCCATGCCCGCGGCCTCCGCGTCTTCGTCTGCAATCTCATGACCCAGGCCAACGAAAGCCTCGGCCTCACCGCCTCTGAGCACATGGAGCGCAGCTACGAGCACACCCGCGCCCCCATCTTCGACTGCGCCCTCGTCAACACCGCTCCCTTCTCGCCGGAGACCATCGCCCGCTACCAGGCCGAAGGCGCATCCCCCATCGCCGCCGACATCGAACGCATCCAGGCACTCGGCGTCCGCTGCATCGCCGGCGACTTCGCCAGCGAGGAATCCTTCGTCCGCCACGCCGCCGGCCGCGTCACCGGGGCCCTCCTCGCCCTCGGCCGCACCGCCTACATCGCCCGCAACTGACCGTTTTTCCTTCCCCGCCTGTTCCAGGCTCATTTAAAGTGAAAGCGCGCGGGCTCTCAATTGCGAACCCAACCTGCGAACTATTCTGCGAACCAGATCTGGAGGATCCATGAGCAAAACCCGTCTTTGCGTCGCCGTCGGCTGTTGTTTCTTCTTTCTGTCCACCTTCGCCTCCGCACAAATGAACAGAAAGCCCGGCCTCTGGGAGATGACCGCCACTACCAGTTGGCAAAAGTCGCCCATGCCTCCCGGAATGACCATGCCTGCCGGCACCAACTCACCCTTCGGCGGAGGCGCACATACCTCGCAGGTTTGCATCACCCAGGCGATGATCGACAGGTACGGCGCGCCCGTCCCACAGAGCCGGGCAGGATGTCAGGTCAGCAACATTCAGTTGAAATCCAACAGCATGTCCGCCGATTGGTCCTGTACCGGAATGATGACCGGCAAAGGAAGCGTCGAGTCCTCCTGGACTGACTCCGAACACGCCACCAGCACAGTTCACTTCCTCGGCTCCATGCAAATGGGCCAGAACGCGACCCCCGTCGAGTACACAATAAATGCCACCTCCGTCTACAAAGGTTCCGACTGCGGCAGCGTCAAGCCCATCACCCTCCCCGACAAATAGCCGACCTCAAACTCCAGATACAGGGTGCCTCAGGTCTCGATTCTGAGACCTGGGGTCTTCCGCCCTGGCGGACCTGATCCGGCCAGACATGGGAATTCGCAATCCCCGGCCCATCGATCCGCTCATTTCCCGCAAGTCGACATCTCGGTATCGATTTGCTCTCAAAGAGTGCTTTAGCGATCTATCATTGAGCGATGCGTGGCATCAGAGTAGACGCGCAGGTCCTGCTGCGATTCCGGCGTTGCGCGAAAGCACTTGATTGCACTCTTCTTCCATCTCACACCAAAGGTCGCGAAGTTGAATATACGAACTGAATCCATTGGCTTGCTCTTCCTCTTGCTTTCGCCGCTGTACCAGGTTCATGCGCAAGGCACGGTACCCACCTTCGATCGTGCCGCCGGCGGGCGCTCCTATACTCTCGTAGGCCGCGATCCGGCGCAGGGAGGCGTCACCGTCATTCCCACCGTGCTCGTTCCCATCTCGCTCTCTTTCGACGCGAAGAAGATAGCGGGCAAGCCGTTCATCATGGATGCGGGCGCTGACGTTCCGCGTGTCCTCCACTCACCGGTCTTCTCGAAGTTCGCTTTCGCTTCCGCAGGCGCCACGCAGTACGCCGATGCCATGTTGCGTACCACCTTTCCCAAGGCCGACGGATGGCATACACTGCTCGGCAAGCCGGAGGTGAAGCCTTTAACGATCACGATCCCCGTCGGTTTCGGCTATGTTCTGACTTCGAAAAAGACCGGCCGCTCCGTTGCCGTGGTCGACGTAGAGTTCCTGCAGAAGGAACTCTTCAAACAGCTACCCCGGCAGGACGGCAAGCTCGTCGTCGCCCTGACGCATAACACCACCTATTACTCCGACGGCGATGCAACCGAATGCTGCTCCTGGGGAACCCACGGAATCGACGCCGCCACCGGCAATTCGTTCGTGCTCGGTTCCTATCTCCATTTCGCGCCCGCCGTCGTGGAAGACAGCGACGTGCAACCGCTCACCGAGCAGTTGGCAGAGTTTATCAACGATCCCTTGCACGATCCGCTCTTCCACGGACACCATACCGCCCCCGTTCCAGGAAACAGCTTTCCAGCCTGGATGCGCCTCACCTCCGTCCCGGCAGGCGACCAGGGCCGCTGCGGAGGCACGGGCGTCGCCTTGCCTTATTTTCTTCTCGAACCCACAGATTCCAATCCGACAAACAATTTCCCCGCATCGAAGGCCTTCGTCGCCCAGGCAGCAGAAGCCTCCTATCACCTGCAGAACGTGGCCCTGCTCCCCTGGTATACCGGCGCTCAAGAGGGTCTCGGCGCCACCTACAGCTTTCCCGACGCGCAGACACTGAGCGAGCCCGCGAAGCCATGTGCCGCTCCCGACGCAAGAGCCTCCGCCCCTCCCGAACCCACAGTCGAGGCAATCCCGCTCAGCGGATCGCCCAATGGCCACAAACTCATCGGCTACTGGGCCGGCTACGGCAGGGCGGGTACCACCTTCCCTATCCGCGAAGTCTCGCCCCAGTGGGACGATATCCTCGTTGCCTTTGCGACGCCGGATAGGAACGCGCCGGAAGGAACCATGCAGTTCCACACCCCCGCCGGACTCGACCCCGCACAATTCAAAGCCGACATTGCTTACCTGAAGAGCCAGGGCAAGAAGGTCATGATCTCCCTGGGCGGCGGCGGTGAGCATTTCACACTCGCCGATCCCAGCCGCGTGGCGAATTACGTCTCCTCCGTCACTGCCATCGTCACCGAGTACGGCTTCGACGGTATCGACATCGACTTCGAAAGCCCCTCGCTCTCCATCGATCCCGGAGACACGGACTTCAAGCATCCCACCACGCCATCCATCGTGAACCTCATCTCGGCCTTGCGTCAGTTACACGACCACTTCGGTCCCGGCTTCATGATCAGCCTCGTGCCTGAAGGAACGCAGATTCCCTCCGGCTACCCCAGCTACGGCGGACAGTTCGGCTCCTATCTGGCCATTACCTATGCCATCCGCGACATCCTCTCCTTCATCGACGTGCAGAGCTACAACACTCCGCCGCTTGAAGGTCTCGATGGCGAAATCTACCAGCCTGGCACCGTGGACTACCACGCCGCGATGACAGAACTCCTGCTGCACGGCTTCAACGTAGGCGGCGATCCTAAACAGTTCTTTCCACCCATGCCCCCCGACAAGGTTGCCGTTGGATTCCTCACCGGGGACACGACCCCCGCCATCGTCAATCAGGCCATGGACTATATCGTCACCGGCAAGGCCTCCGCAGGCGTCAAATACAAGCTGCGCCGTCCCGCCGGCTACCCCGGAATGATCGGCGCCATGTTCTGGAACATCGACGCCGACCGTCGTGAAAATTACAGATTCTCCAACGCAGTCGGCCCGCTGTTGCACAGCTACCCCGCAACCAGGTAGCGTTCACCGCGGCGCCCATCGGTTGCCGGCGCTTCCATCGCGGAGCCGGTTGACAGAAACTGGCCAGGACACTCACTGATCGCCGAGCGCCCCAGAGCCCGGGGCCCTCGCGGTCAGGTCTTCGTCCGTAGGGTAGAGAGCCGGGGCCCCCACGTACTCGGGGTCCCCGACGAGCGATTTTTGCTCGTTGGGGTGAAGGAACAGGTCTTCATCCGTGGGGCCGAGTACCCGCCCTGAGCGAAGCCGCGCCCACGGCCCGCCACCCACCCGCTCACTTCCCTCAACCCGAATTGTCGGTACTTATTTTTCCGGACCGGACTGGCCCGCTCCGAATTGTTACTCAAGTGGTAACTGACGGTTTGACGGTGATACTCCCGTAACTCCGGTCTGCCACGAAAACTCAAGCGGCACTAAAGCCGGGGACTCGAATCAGTTCTCAGCCTGCTGGGGACGGGTTGCGGTCACCCGCCTAGGGTTCTAAGGATTCGCAATTCGTGCGATGTGGACTCAGTAGAAGTGTAATCAGCAGAAACTAGTTCAGTTTGTCGCTCGCTTTTGGTTATGCGCCTCGATGGCTTTGCGCAGGGCTTCTTGACGCAGCGGGCCACGGCCTTGAGCTGCTTCGAGAACTGTCTGGCCCTTGTTATTTCGGATGCTGAGGTCGGCGCCGTGTTCGACGTAGAGAGCCATGGCGCTGTCGTCAACCGTAGTGAAGATGGGGGTTTCGCCATCCTGGTTGCGGGCGTTTATGTCCGCGCCTTGCTTGAGTAGTTCTTCTTCGATTTCCGAGTTGTATGTTTCATGAAGTGCGGTGTTGCCATGGTTATAGCTAGCATTTACGTCCGCTCCTGCCTGAACGAGC
>JBARBP010000062.1:0-3143 GCA_049793195.1 Occallatibacter sp.
GTATGAAGCCTCTCGCCGTCCTCCAGGCCGACATGCTCAACGGCGCAAAGGTCCTCGGCTGGGAACACCAGATCGGCCAGCTAAAGCCCGGCTTTTACGCCGACATCGTCGCCGTCCCCGGCAACCCCCTCGACGACATCACAGCCGTCGAGCACGTCAGCTTCGTCATGAAGAATGCCGTAGTCGTACGGCAATAAAAGCCCCACTCTTCTATCCACGATCTCGCCGACGGATAGTGCAGTCTTTTGCAACCCGACAGGCAAGATGCGCAATTCAACCACCCGCTCGCCGCATCGCCAACGCTCAAACCCCTCGATCGCCGGTAATCAATTTCGACTGCGCCACCAACGCCCATGACCCGCCCCAGATCCCCATGGCGATGAACAGACTCGACCACTCATCCGGATCCGTGAGCGCGCCCGGAACACCGTAGAACCCGAGCGTTCTGGGAACGTGAAGCGTGATCACCCAGATCCCAAACATCAGGCCGATCCCCAACCAACTCCACCGTTCCAGGATTCTCAGGCCAATGCCTATGCCGCACGCGATAAAGACGACTCCGAAAAGTGCAACCCAGAACAAATGCCATGGAATCCAGTTCGGAAGCAGTGACCCGATGAAAACGAGACCTAGAAAGTGATCCACTCCAAACACGATCATCGCAATCGCGATCATGACGCAGCAAGCGCGGGCAAGCCACGCCGGCACCGTCGCGCGACCGGCCATGAGCAGCGCCATGCAGGCCAGAGTCAAAGGTTCAAGCACAACCGTGCGCAGCCCCATATCGCCGGGCAGCGCGACATATCTCGGCAAGACAATGACCAGCGCACAAGCGGCCAGCAACGCGCCCAGCAAAAATGCGGAAGCCCTAAGCCAGCGCCGAAGCAGAAGACCCGCGCCGCACATAATCCAGATTGCACCGAACGCGACAGCTAACCACGGAATCGCGGGCACCCAAGGAAGAACGGGAATTGCGTTATAGCCCGGCCCTAGAGGATTCTGCGAAGTGCGCGCGCAAACCAGCGTCTCCACGCCCAGCGCAACAATCGCAAATGAGAAAATCGCGCGCCCTGGACGAGCCAGCACGTCCGCCACCTCATCGTACCGCGTCACAAACCGTTTCCGCAGTGCGGGGACTTCATCTGTCATCCCATCGTCCTCCCGGCTCATTCAGCCACAAGTGTCCAACTGCGTTCGAGTCCTGAATCCAAAGCTCGCTTCATAAACGCGACGTCGCGCATAGCCAATCACTTGTTAACTTGCCATTTGTGCGAAGCGGGAGCCGATTTGCTGAAGCATTCAGAACTTTCGCCAAGACTAAGCTTCAGATTCACCGCATTCATCAGCTCAAACCGCAATCACCAAGCCCGAATACGCAGCCAGTTTTGCATCCGCAGTCAAGAATTGCATTGGCTCAAAAATCGCCTGTCCCAAAAGCAAGCGATCAAACGGATCGTGATGAAGAAGTGGCAGCCTTCCACATGCGACAGCATGACCCGAGACTACAGGGAGTTCTTTGAGGCCTGTCTCCTCGATCCTCGCAACAATCTCTTCCGGATCCCCTTCGATCTTCCCCAGCCGATGCTTGATCGCAATTTCCAAAATGCTTGCGGACGATACATACACCTCTTGTGCACCCTCGATCAGCAACCGTGCCCGAGGCTTCAGCTTTGGGCTGTCTGCCATGAGCCAGAGTAATATATGGGTGTCGAGCAAAAGTCGCATGGTCAACTTTCAGTTGGCCACAATGGGCCATTCTCAAACTCGGCCAGCGCATCTTCAGGAAGGGGCGCATCGAAGTCATCTGCCACATGAAGCTTGCCCTTCAAGAGACCGTAACGGATCTTCTGCTCTCCAGGCTCAAGCTTTGTAAGCCGTACTACCGGCTTCCCCGCGCGCGCAATCACCACTTCTTCACCCTTCTCGGCGAGCTCAATCAGCTTTGAAAGTTGTGTCTTGGCCTCGAAGATATTGACGGTAGTCATCGCACGCTCCAGATTAGCTAAGTCTAGCTTAGCACTGCCTCCGCTAGACCGCAACCGTAAAACTCTCCTCGGTCCGCGTCACCGCGCGGTAAAGCGTATCCCGCTCCACCGGAACCCGCCCGGCCTCGGTAATCAGCCGGCAAAGCTCCTTGCGCGTCATACCCTGCGGCGTTGTCGCTCCGGCATCGTGGTAGATCTTCTCCTCGATCACCGTGCCATCCAGATCGTCGGCGCCAAACCGCAGCGCAATCTGGGCAATCTTGGGCGTCATCATCTGCCAGTAGGCTTTGATGTGCGGAAAGTTATCCAGCAGCAGCCGGCTTACTGCAATTTGCCGGATATCGGTCAACCCTGTCGTCACCGGCAAGTGATCCAGCGGCGTGTTCTCCGGATGAAACGCGAGGGGGATGAAAGTCTGAAATCCGCCCGTCTCGTCCTGCAATGCGCGCAGCTTCAGCAGATGGTCTACGCGGTCGGAGTCGTTCTCAATGTGCCCATATAACATCGTTGCGTTCGACTTGAAACCCAGCTTGTGCGCCAGCCGCGCCGTCTCCAGCCACTCTTCGCCGTCGATTTTGTGGTCGCAGATAATCGACCGCACCCGCTCTGCAAAAATCTCCGCACCGCCACCCGGCATTGAGTCCACGCCCGCATCGCGCAGCTTCACCAGCGTCTGCTCAATCGTGAGCTTTGCGCGTCGTGCGAGGTACGCCACTTCCACCATGGTGAAGGCCTTGATGTGAACTTTCGGAAACCGTTCCTTCAGCCCCTTCACCAGGTCGAGAAAATATTCCAGCGGCAAATCCGGGTGCAACCCGCCAACAATATGGAACTCCGTAACCGCTTCCGAGTAGCCAGAGGCCGCAGTCTCCCACGCCTCTTCAAGCGCCATCGTGTATCCGGCCGCGTCGCCCTTCTTGCGCCCGAATGCGCACAGCTTGCACGCCGCCACACAAACATTGGTCGGGTTGATATGGCGATTCACATTGAAGTAGGTCACGTCCCCGTGCATCCGCTCGCGCACGTGGTTGGCCAGCCAGCCCACCGCCAGGACATCCGGCGAGCCATAGAGCGCCATCCCATCGGCAAAATCCAGGCGTTCGCCCGCCAGCACCTTGGCCGCAATCGGCCCCAGCCGGGGATCGTGACTCTGGAATG